>PLXG01000032.1 GCA_003153195.1 Myxococcales bacterium | reverse complement strand
TGGACGGCCGTGCTAAGCGTTCCGTCCGTCAGATCGGTCCAACTCGTAGCGACTGAATCTTGCGTTGCATCGGCCAGCTCGTAGGCACAGGTGGCGCGTGCATCGGGTCCACAGTTCGCTGCGCGGGTCACGTGCGAGGCGGCGGAGGTTGTGGAGTCGCTAAGCCAAGCCGCGAAAGTTCCGCTCAGATTCGCAGTAGATGCGCTCGCAAGGCTGTTGCAAATGGCGTCAGCGCCGGTGAGATCTCCCAAATTTCCAGTGTAGGTCATGCTCGTTGCGAACACCATATCGTGGTCTTTCACACAAGTTCCACTGTTGCCACACTGGTAATTGGGCTGGCAGGGCTGACTGAAACCAGCCAGACTCGCGCTATTCGTTTGGTACGGGGTGCAGCTGCAAGCGACGCCGGCACTACTGCGACAGCCGGTACAGGTGCTGCCTGAACACCGTCCGCCGTTGTCCACGCAGGCGGTGCCCGTAAGAGACTCCGGACTGAAACAGGCCGCAGCCGCTTTCAAGCGATTGAACCTGAACACGCTTTGCAACGGCTGAGTGCAAAACATTTCATCGGTGCCGCTGCAGACGCACGGATCACTGCCGGTGCATGCGCCGCCGAAGATATCCACGCAATTGCCACTGCCGCACTGCGTGTTATTTGAGCAAGTGACTGTAGAGCAATAGGGGACGCTACTCGGGCAGAGGCTGCCCGCCGAACACGACTGGTGCACGGCAGTCGGGACTGGCCGAGAAGGATCGATCTCGTTGCTCGGCAAGTAGTAGAGCGAATTTGCTCGGTGGAGGACGACCACGGCCGCATGCTCTCCCGGTCCAGTGGTGCACCAATAACTGCACTTCTTCGAATCGCCAGTATACCCGTCATCTGCCAGACAGCCCGGGATGCAAGTCCCAGTACCGCTGCACGCGCCAGTGGTTTGGTTGCAAGTGCCGGTGCAGCCAGTGGGCGCCGGAACGTACATGTTGGTTTCAGTTGAGTTGGCGCTGTTGCCACAGGTGCTGTAGCCGGATACCGAGGTGAACTGGACTTGCGAGCAAGTTGTCCCTACGCAGCTAGCTGGGACGGTCTGCGCCGGGCGCAGCATTCTAGGAGTCATGGCACTGCCATTCAGGGTCGGCGAATCCGGTTTAATATAGGCCATTCCATTTACGCCTGCGGAACCGACGGCAGTGGGCCAAAGCGCAATGAGGTAAGAAACCACGTCGGAGCGAAACCCAATACCCGTGACCGTTGGTGTGTCTGTTCCCGTGGTGTCGCTTAACTTGCGTCTAGCTCCGAGATACGGCGGTAAACTGAGATTGGCCGAAAGATTCGGATCCGTGTTGATGAGGCGCGGGCTGACGTACAGACATTTGTCTAGGGAGGTAATGCCGCCTGAGTTGTTGGTAAGATTGGGGATGCCATTCGTAATGCAACTTCCAACGCTCGAGGTTACCGCGGAGCCGGGTTGGTACGCTTGGAGAGCGCTGCAGTTTGCAAGGACCGTCGGGGTGCCATTGCACACACGAATCCGATAAAAGTGTCCGATGGAGGTATCCACGCCCGAAATCCATCCGGTACTCGCTGAGGTCACAGTCACGGAGGCGATTGTCTCCGTGTCACTGCCATCCTCTCCTTTTAGACGATCGTGGTAATAGGCCTTGGTCGTGCCAGACACAAAACTGCCGCCGTTCAGATAGACGACATCGGATCCGTTTTCCGCACCCGTCACGACGTAGTATTGCTGGCGTGTACATCCTGCCGCGGTTGGGCCATTGGCGTCGCAGTACGCCAAGGGGCAGTTGCTGACGGTCCCATTGAGAGAACCGCCGGTACAACTGCCGTCAGTGCCGCAGGTACCGCCGCTGAGAACGCAGTTGTCCGGCATCGTGGTCGCGTGATGCGCCCAAAGCGCCTGTGCGAGCGTCGGTGTCTGGGCGTCTGCTTTCGCAGCAGCGCCGAAGGCGAGTACTGCAGCAAGTAAGGGTATCAGCTGTCTAGGCATCATTTGCCTCCTAGCGGATCTTGGGCCATGTGAATTTCGGAAAGAACGACACGACGGAATTCAATGAGCGTCATGGTCCATAAACCTTATTGCGAATCCCAATGAGCTGATAAAGCTCACCCTGCAAAACGGTGGAGCCTAACTCGATTCCGACCGCCGCCGCTTCCTCCGCTTGGACGCTCGGGCCTGGACCGGTCTGCGACAGGTAATTGGCAACGAAACTTTCGCACGAACTTTGTATCAGCGCCGAACGGCAGTCATCGAAGTCGCCGCCGCCGGAGCCGGACCCTAGGCCTTGCGAGTTCCTCCCGATGTTTGATGCGCTACCACCGGTGGAGGGCGTAGAAGAACTCGCCGCTATGCAGCCGGCGAGTAGGCCGACGCCAGCCCAAAGTAAAAGCTGACTATGCAAACTCATTTGTCTCATTTTCTTGGCTCCTTTCAAGCCTACATCACCATCTTTACTCGTCATAAATACTTCGTGAAGCGTATTACTATTCATAGCGGCAATTCAGCATGCTGTCAATCTGTTTTTACAGAAATTCCCTGATAATTCTCTGCGCTTGGGGGAGGCCTAAAACTATTGTATCTATCATGGGTTAAAGAACACTGGCCGGGAATCAAATGACCCTAAACGGAAGCGATATGCGGAAGAAAAATCTCGCAATCTTGAACATACGGACCCAGAGGTCGACTGCCGATCGCCCTCTGGGAGGTCCCATACATCCCGCGAGCAGATCATTGCCGAAATAATTGTAACTGGACTGCTAGATAAAATCAACAACGATGGTGCTCACTCGCCATCCTCGGAGTCGCAATTTATTTCCGCGATGGTTCAGTAGGGTTACGCGGTAAACGAAGGCAGGGTCTTCAGCTCTTCAAGCGGAGAGGGCGGGGTCATGTAAGAAATTTTCGGGTTCAGGTGCATCGTTCTGCATAACCGATCGAAGATGGAAATACAGATGCAGGCTCCGATGTCCTGGACGACTTCGGGCAGAGGCTTCTCCCCGGCAATGCCCTTTCGGAGTAGCTCGGTCAGTTGAACTCTAGAGAAGAGCGCATCCGAACCACTCAGGTACTTTTCGCAATATTCATCGAACATATCGATCACCATCTTGAAGAACATTCTGTAAAGCACGTTCATTTCCGGTGATTGGAAGAAGCCGACTTTCTGTCGGTAGCGGAGCTCATCAGGCAAGAGCGGAGCGCACGCCTCTCGCACAATCCGCTTATCCCAAAATAATTTCGCGTGCAGCTGTGGCGGAATTGCCGCGAGGTATTCAACCAGCCTGTGATCAAGGAAGGGGACTCGCGCTTCGATGCCTTGGCTAGAGCTGGTTCGATCCTCATGCCACAAGTTGAATGCCTGCAGCGAAGATGCAGAGGCGCACATCATTTGTTGAAACGGCGAGTGCTTAAAGAACTTCGTGTCGGACACACCGTACCGTTCGCCGATGAGCGGCTGAAGACGGGGAGACACGGAGTATGAGAGCGATCTTCGCAAAAATGAATCCCAATCGGCCGCGGGTTGCTTGTATTCCCGAGAGTATCCTCCCGTGAATTCGTCGCTTCCTTGCCCGAGCAAAATGACTTTTAGATCGGGCGTGATCGTCTTGGCAAAGCGATGTAACTCATGCTTGAAGAGAAATTCGGGATCGAAGATCGGGCGCTCGACCATCCACATGAGATATTCGAATGTTTCGAGCGACAGCCGCTGTGCACCGGTATATCGCGACGGATCAAACCAAACTTGATGAAGCGGAAGATCCAACCTCTCGCATAGAAGTCTCGCCGCCGCCGCGTCCCCGGTTCGTAATACGGTATCTTCGACGAGCGTATAACAATGGAGGTTGCGTGTGTGCTTCGCTGCCGCGGCAACAATGGCGCATGAATCCAACCCTCCGCTCAGGAATATTCCGAGTGGCACATCGCTCATGAGCTGCAGTCGCACGGCATCACTGAAGAGATCGTGATACCCTTCAATGTATTCATTCTCCGTCTTTGGCGGGACTCCCTCCGCAGGGAAGTTGTCTTCGACCGACCAGTACTTGCGAACTCGCGAGGTGCCATCTTCTCCGAGCAGGAGGAAGTGCCCACCTGGTAACGATTCGATTCCATCGACAAATGAAAGCGACTTGTAGGTGATTTCCGATCGGAGAATGGCGTTCGTGTCGGACCAGCTCATGTTGCGAGGGCAGTCGGGGTGGCTGAGGAGCGCTTTGAGCTCGGAGCCAAATAAAAACTTTGAGCCAATCTCCGCATAATAGAGCGGCTTGACGCCCAAGCGGTCGCGCGCCAGAAATAGCTCACGACGACGTGTATCCCAGATCACAATCGCAAAGATACCGTTCAAAAGGGAGAGCATCTCCGGGCCTCGCTCTTCATATAAATGAAGTGCGATCTCCGAATCGGAGCTCGTTCTAAACTGGTGCGGATCGCGCAACATGCTTCTGAGCGCCACGTGGTTGTAAATTTCACCATTCACCGATACGAACAATGTCTTGTCTTCGTTCCAGATCGGTTGGCTTCCGTGCTCCACATCGACGATTGAGAGTCGACGAAACGCGAACGTCATGCGGTCGTCGTCAAAACGCTGTTCGTCGTCCGGTCCCCGTCTTGACAGCTGCGCCGCCATCGCGTGAACGACTTCGAGTCTCTTGTTTTTGTCGGACGGTCGTGCCTCGCGATCAACGAACCCAGCAAAGCCACACATCGTATTATCCTTCCCGAGTATTTCGCATGAGTCTCGTGGTGTCGGCGTTCCGCCCGCCACTTGAACGCGGACAAACCAGAGCGTCGCGGCGACGCCAAATCTTAGGCTATCTTCGCGACGAAAGGAAGTGTCGCTCCTCATCGCGATCGTTATCCTGTGACGCGACCTGGATTTAAAGCAGGTTACGTCCGCCGCCGACTCGGGTATCATCAGGGAGATGCCTATTCGCATAGCCGTCGTTGGTGCTGGTGCGGTTGGAGGCTATTTGGGCGCGCTGTTCGCCCTTGAAGGACACCAGGTTACTTTCGTGGTGAGAGGGGAGCATGGCCGGGTACTCCGCGAGCGCGGTCTGCGCTTCGAGACAGAGAATGAGGTCCATTTCCCGTCGATTAGATATGTGTCCGCAGGGGAGGTCATAGCTCCCCCTGATCTAATTTTTGCGTGCGTCAAATGTCATCAAATTCGCGAAGCGGCTCCTCAGCTCAAGAACCTGCTAGGTCCGAATACGCTGATCGTCGCTGTTCAAAATGGAATTGAAAACCTCGACATACTCGCCGAGACCGTCGACGAGAAGATCCTCTTTGGTGGGGTGGTCTGGGAAATCAATTCGGTCGTGGTTGCGCCTGGCGTGATTCGCAAGGTAGGTCGCCCCGCGCGGATTGTCGTCGGACCCCGAATTGCGTCCTCTTATCCGCAAGCGGTCGAAGTGAGTCAAGTCCTACTTCGAGTTGGACTGAGGGCGGAAAGTCGCGCTGATATTCTGACGGCGCAGTGGGAGAAGCTTTGTCGCATTGCTACCATCAGCGGTCTGGCCTGCCTGGCGCGCGTTCCCATGGGGGGACTCCTGAATGCGAAGGTTCGTCCGCTTCTGATTGCTGCGCTCGAAGAGGCGATTCAGGTCGGACTGGCGTGTGGCGTTCCGTTGGACGGCAAAAGCATCATCCAAAGTGCTCTTGACGTTTGCGGCTACGCTCCTCAAGCACGTCCGTCGATGTTGCTTGACCTTGAACAGGGGCGACCGCTTGAAGTCGATTGGCTCAGCGGTGCAATCGTTCGGGCGGGTGCTCGGGTTCAAGTTGCCACCCCGATTCACCATATGATTAGTACCTTGCTCGATTCTGGCGTGGATGTCTGAATTTTCACAACGGAGTGGTTCATGTCGCTGCGCGATCCTCGGATATTGGAAACATATTTTGAGATCCAATCATTGATCTATCAATGGGCACACTGTCTCGATCAGGGAAAATATTCGGAGATTCCTGATCTGTTTACCGACGAGGGTATCTACATATTCGATGAGAATTGGGACATTCGAGGACGCGCGCAGCTGGAAGCTCGTTATCGCGATCGAGCTGCAACCGACCGAGTGGCGCGTCACGTCTCCACCAATCTCATCATATCGGTCCTGAACTCGGATCGCGCGAGTGGCACTGGGACCTTGACCGTTTACCGCCACGTCGGCGCCGGCCTGGGCTCGACCGTGCCCGCATCGGTTCAAGATTTTAAGGACATTTATGAAAAGAGCTCGGATGGGCGATGGCGGTTTGCGGAGCGACGATTGACGCAGGTTTTTGCTCTGACCACGGGACCGGGAAATGCCCGATGACCAATGCTCAGAGCATACAATTCGAAATCGAACAGATTCTATTTCGATGGGCCTGGCTAGTCGACCACGGACCGCACGACCAAATTGCATCCCTGTTTACCGACAACGGAACCTTCGACATGCCGGGAACACTATGGAAGGGGAGGGAGGAGCTACAAATAGGTTTCAGCCGGCGATCCGCAACGAGGACCTCACGACACGTAATCAGCAACATTCGAGTTAGAATGGAAGGAGTCGCCAGAGCTCTCGTGACTGGCCTCCAAACGGTGTACCGACACGACGGACCACCGCCACATCCCAGTCTCGCCGTATCCGTGTTCGATATCGACCACATATTTGAACGAGATGACGAGAAGTGGCGGATGGAAACGCTCCGGCTGACTCGCCGATTTGTTGCGCCGGCGCAATAATCGTCGCAACTGCTCGCAAGATCTAAATCAGAGATGCGTTTTGTAGAAGGAGATGGTGCGCTCGAGGATCTCTTTCGACCAAACGTCGTCGTCCATTACTTCGAAGCCGTGATGACCGTTCGGACGCGCAAGCAGCTGAAAGGCAATGTTTTGAGAAAGTGCCTCCGCGACGAATCGCGCGATTGACTGATTGACCCAAGGATGATCGTTTTCGGTTTTCGCGATGAAAATCGGAGGAACCTTTCTGACACCCTCTCCGATGTATCGAATCGCGGAGAACTCCCGACGCTGGTCTTCCGGTGGTGTCGCGATTGGCGGAAATGGAACATCGAGATCCAGGATTACCGAATAGGCTGCTACGCATCGTAAATAACTAGGCCTCTGCAAAAGCCACGGGCTCAATAACGGTCCGCCCGCAGAGCTTGCCCAAAAGGCGACGCGATTTTTGTCGAGATGGAATTCATCCGCTCTCTCCCGTACGATCCGGACCACTTCGGCGAGATCGCCGGCGGACTCTCGGAAATGAGAAGGACTCAAGAGTCGATGATTGAAGACGACCGCCGAGAAGCCAGAAGCCGCCAGGAGCTGTGCAAGGGAAACGAGCGGCTGCGCGTCCTTGAGATTCGAATCTGGGCTCACTGGGCCACCGTGGATCAGGAAGATCACCGGCGAAGGATTGTCAGAGTGCGCCGGACTGTACACGTCCATCTTGAGTGACCGTTCGGAAACCGTTCGGTACACGAGATCCTTTTTGACCTCCACGCGATCCATGCCCGGAACGGAGTAAACGATTCGCATGTTGAAGAATTGAGCTTGGTCCGGCATTCGCGGCCGCCTATTGAATTATGAGTTTAGCCATCGCTTCGCGTTCCGCGCTTTAGAGGCGATCCGAGAGTTTCTCGAGCTCAACATCCGGGCTCGAGATAACCAACTGCAGGAGCGCTTCGTAGCGGGTGAGTATTTTGGCGATGGTACTTGCGTCGAAGAGTTCTGTCTTGTACCGACAGACCACTTCGAAGCCAGCATCGGTCTCGGAGACGTAGAAGGCCATATCAAATAGGGTGTGGTCCTCGTCGGTCGAGATGGGTTGAATTTCGACGCCAGCGATTTTTTTCGTATTCCGCTCGGGCAGGTTGAGCATATTGAATCGGACCTGGTAGAGAGGCATTTTATAGTCTCCACCGAGCGAGTCGAGAATAGAAATGTCTTGATGCTGATAGGCACCCATCGTGACACCACGGACGGCCGCGAGGAGCTGCCGGAATGTCCAGTGCTTGTCGATCTTCGTACGCAGAGCAAGATGGTTGACGAAGTAGCCGATCAGGTTTTCCAGCTCGACGCGATTTCGGATTGCTATCGGTACTCCGACAACAATGTCTCGCTGACCGGTTTCCTCGCAAAGTAAGATCTTGAACGCGGCCAGGAGTGTCATGAACAGTGAGCTCTGGTTGCTGTTCCCAAGCGCGATGATTCGCTCGTAAAGAGCGCCACGCACTTGCAGCGACTGTTTGCGACCTTGAAGGTTCTCCACTCTTGGGCGCGGTCGATCGAATGGCAGCTTCAACTCCGCTGGACAGTCGAGTAGATGACGTTTCCAATATGAAATCTGAGTTTCCTTAAGGGCTCCTGTAAGCCAACTGCGTTGCCATTCCGCGTAATCTCCGTATTGGATGGAAAGAGGCGCCAGCTCGGCGGGACGATTGGCACATTCGGCAGCATAGAGAGTCACGAGCTCTTTGAAGAAGAGATCACGCGACCAGCCGTCCGTAATGATGTGATGCATCGCCAGCACACCAATATGCTCCTCGGCGGAGAGACGAATGAAAGACAGTCGCAGCAGCGGTCCTTTTTCCAAATCGAATGATTGCTGCAACAGACGGTCGACTTCGGTGAGTGCACGTTTTTCCGCACCGCCATCTCCGCTGACATCAATAGTGGACACCGGGATCTTGAGGGAAGGCGCGATTTTCTGTCGCGGTTGTCCGTCGACGACTACGAACGTGGTTCGAAGCATCTCATGGCGCGCAACGATTTGATCGACCGCGTGACCGAACGCTTCCAACCGAATAACGCCCTTCAATCTGAAAACCGCGGAGACGTGGAAGGCGGGCGAGTCCTCGTTGAGGCGGAAGCCGCGCCACAAACGCTCCTGATAAATCGAAAGGGCTGCGTAGGGAGAGGTCCTCGGCCGCGGTTCGAGTGAAGGTATGACACTCGACGGCGCTTGTCCTCTCTCGAGTGCGGTTGCCATTCCTCGGACAGTGGGGCCCTCGAAAAAGGAGCGAAGAGAGAATTCGCGATTGGTCGACGTCCGGATGCGGGAAATCACCTGTAACGCCAATAGCGAATTGCCGCCCAATGCGAAGAAATTATCGTCAATGCCAACCCGTGGAATCTTGAGAATCTGCGACCAGATTTGTGCGATTTGAGCTTCGATCGCCGTGCTCGGTGCAACGTACCTTTCGGCGGCGGCCGCCCAATCGGGACGAGGCAGGAGCTTTCGGTCTACTTTCCCGTTTGGAGAGAGTGGCAACTCTTCGAGGACGACGAACGCCGCCGGCACCATGTGCTCAGGCAGTGTCTTGCCGAGATGACGCTTGAGCTCTTCAACCGCGAGCTCCGAAGGATTTTGGGCCGCGACATAAGCTACCAAGCGCTTGTCGCCGGGGGTATCTTCGCGCGCGACGACGACCGCCTGTTTTACTCCCGAGTAACTTTCGAGTGTGGCCTCGATTTCGCCAAGCTCAATTCGGAATCCTCGAATTTTGACCTGGTGGTCGATTCGGCCGAGGTATTCGATGATGCCGTTCGACCAATATCGCGCGAGATCTCCGGTGCGATAGAGCCTCTCGCCTGGTTTGCCAAACGGGTCGGGGATGAACTTCTCCGCGGTCAGCTCGGGACGGTTCAGATATCCTCTGGCCAACTGAACCCCTCCGATGAATAGCTCACCCGCAACTCCAATGGGTACCGGTTCGAGCGTCGGACTGAGCACATGCATCTTGGTGTTGGCGATCGGCTTTCCGATCGGTACGACTTTTCGATCGTTTTGTTCACATCTCCACCAGGTCACATCCACCGCGGCTTCCGTCGGACCGTAGAGGTTGTGCAACTCGGTTCGTGGAAGTCGCTCACGAAACCGTTCGGTGAGCTCATACGACAATGCCTCGCCGCTACACATCACCAACTTCAATCGGCCGCAGCGCTCCAGTCCCGGGACGTTGACGAAGACCTGTAACATCGAAGGAACGAAGTGTGCCGTGGTCACGCCAGCGCTCTCGATGACATTTACCAGGTAGTCGGGGTCTTGATGCCCGCCGGGCTTGGCTACCTCCAACCGTGCGCCGTACAGCAGCGGCCAGAAGAATTCCCAGACGGAGACGTCGAAGCTGAAGGGCGTTTTCTGCAGCACTACGTCCGCTTCAGTCAGTCCGAATGCCTCTTGCATCCACTGAAGTCGGTTGCGGATTCCGCCATGCGTATTCATCGCTCCCTTCGGCTTTCCCGTCGAGCCGGAGGTGTAGATCATGTACGCCAGGTTTTCGTCCGAAACGTCCCGCTTGGGATTTTCTCGTGACTCCCGCGCGATCTCGCTCCAATCGTCGTCGAGCCGAACCAGGTGCGCATCGTTACTAGGAAGTGAGGCCACCAGCTTGCCTTGCGTGAGTAGTACCTGCGTGCGCGCGTCTTCCATCATGAACGCCAGTCGATCTTTGGGATACCCGGGGTCGAGTGGAACGTACGCGCCGCCTGCCTTGAGCACTCCGTAAAGGGCGATAACCATCTCGAGCGAACGCTCCACGCACACCCCGACGAGCACGTCGGTCCCCACGCCATGCTTCTTGAGGTAGTGCGCCAATTGATTCGCCCGTTGGTTCAACTCCTGATAGGTGAGTCGTTCGCCCTCGAACGAAACCGCTATTGCCGTCGGTGTTCGGCGGACTTGCTCTTCGAATATTTCGTGAATGCATTGCGTGGCAGGATAGCTGCGCGCGGTTTGATTGAGCTCCACGAGTAGATGATGGCGTTCCTTCGTGGAGAGCATGGGGAGTTGATCAATGCGCTGGTCCGGAGTTGTAACAATCGCCAGGAGAAGAGTTGCAAAGTGTTGAAACAGGCGCTCGACGGTCGAGGCGTCAAATAGCTCGGTATCGTAGGCGAGGCCAACCTGGACCGCATCGGATTCGACTTCAATTGAGAGGGTCAAATCGAACTGGGAAGTTTTTAGATCGAACTCTACGGGCGAGAGCTCGAGACCGTGCAACTTGAGCGCCTGCGCCGGAGCGTTCTGTAAGACGAACATGATCTGGAACACCGGTGTATGTGACAAATCGCGAGGCGGATTGAGAGCCTCGACGAGCCTCTCGAATGGCAGTTGCTGATGCTCGAACGCGCCCAGTGTCACTTCACGCACTCGATGAAGAACTTCTCTAAACTCGGGATTGCCGCTCAGGTCGGTACGCAGTGCAAGTGTGTTGACGAAGATGCCGATGAGCGATTCGAGCTGAGAGTGTTCGCGGTTTGCTACCGGAGAGCCCACCACGATGTCGGTCTGTCCGGTATATCGATAGAGCAAGGTTTGGAACGCGCCGAGCAGCGTCATGAACAGCGTCGTGTTCTCTTTGCGACTGAACTGTTCGAGTGAATCGAAAAGCGTCTTCGGAAGCGCGTGTCGGAGACGCGCACCGCGACCCGAGCGAGTTGAGGGGCGAGAGCGATCGCTTGGCAACTCCAAGGTTGGAGGCGCGCCGCCGAGTTGCTTCTTCCAATAGCCGACCAGCGAATCCAATGTCTCGCCCGTCAGATGGTTGCGTTCCCATGCGGCGTAATCGGCGTACTGGATCTCGAGTGGAATGAGCGGTACCGACTTCCCGCCGCGAGCGGCGTCGTAGAGTGCGCCGATCTCTCGCGTCATTACCGCGATCGACCAGCCGTCCGAGATGATGTGATGTAGCGTTATCAGCATCACGTGCTCGAGCGCGGCTGTCCGCACTACCTTGACTCGGAGGAGCGGAGGTTTCGCGAGATTGAACGGCTGAAGCGACTCTTCTTGCGCCAGAGCCGCTAGCGCGATTTCCCGAGCGCTCTCGTCGAGCGAAGCGAGGTCGGCCTGTTCGATGGCGAAGTCAATATGTGAGAATAGCCTGCTCTCCGGTCCGCCCGCGACCTCGTGGAATCCGACGCGCAGAGACTCGTGGCGTTCGACCAGCTGTCGAATGCTCTGTTCGAGCAAGGTCACGTCGAGTGCGCCGGATAGACGCACCGCGGCTGCGATGTGATAGTCGGCCCTTCCACGATCGAGCTGATCGAGAATCCACATCCGGGTTTGTGCGTAAGAGAGCGGGAGTGTTGCATCGCGGGAGACGCTCGCAATCGGCGCGAGCGCGCGTCCCTGCGAGGGATGAATTCGATTTGCAAGGAGGGCGACAGTGGGCGCCTCGAAGAGTGTGCGTAAGGAGAGCTGACTGCCTCCGAACAGCATTCGTAGTCGCGAAACCACTCGTACTGCGTTGAGCGAATTGCCGCCCAAATCGAAGAAGTTGTCGTCGACGCCGACTTGACGCGCACCAAGAACGTCAGCCCAAACCTGCGCAACTTGTGTTTCGGTGGTGGTTCGAGGCGCCACATACCTTTCTCTTGATGCTGACCAGACGGGAGAGGGGAGCGCTCCGCGATCCACTTTGCCATTTGGAGAGAGAGGAAACTCCGCCATGACGACGAATGCGGTTGGTACCATGTACTCGGGCAGCGTCTTTCCAATCCGTTTTTTCAGCTGCTCGATCGACATTTCCGAGAGCTTCGCTGGAACCACGTAGGCCACTAGACGCTTTTCGCCCGGCATGTCTTCGCGGGCCATGACGATTGCTTGACCAACCTCTTCATCGGTCTCCAGTGCGTACTCGATTTCGCCGAGCTCGATTCGGAATCCACGAATCTTCACCTGGTTGTCGAATCGACCCAAGTACTCTAGGTTGCCGTCGTCGAGAAATCGGACACGGTCTCCGGTTCGGTACATTCGACCGCCGGAGTGAAACGGATCTTCGAAAAAGCGCTCGCGCGTCAGCTCAGGTTGCGCCAAATAGCCCACGGCTACCCCTTCGCCGCCAAGATAGAGCTCTCCGGGAACTCCGATCGGCACGGGGTTCCGTTGTAAGTCGAGCACATAGGCAAACACGTTTGCGATTGGACGACCGATCGGTACTTCGCGTGACGAGTCCCAGTCGCCCACCACTTCATAAGTGAGGGCGACGACGGTCGCCTCGGTGGGGCCGTACGTATTCAAGCAGCGGATCGTCGAGCCAAAGAGATGCTGCCAGCTCGCCACCGCGGCCGAAGAGACTTTTTCGCCTCCAAGAACGATCAGGCGTAATGAATCGCCGAGCGACTTTCCGGTCGGCACGAGATCGGCCACCAGTTGATGCCAGTATGCCGTCGGGAGATCGAGCAGGCTAACGCGGTGGCGCTGGACCAGCTCCGCCAGCTCGTCCGTCGAGGGAACGTCGTCGGAGCGGAGCACGAGTGTACCGCCTGCGATCCAAGTGGGAAAGATCTCCTCGGCCGCGGCATCGAAGCTCGGTGAGGCGAACTGTAGAACGCGATCCTTCTCGCTCAGCTCGGTGCGTCGAATGAAATCGAGATTGTGATTGGCGAGCGATCGGTGTGAGACGACCACACCTTTGGGCCTGCCGGTCGATCCCGAGGTATAGATGACATAGGCTGCGTCATCGAGTGTTGCAGAAACATCGGGTGCGAGCTCGGCGGTGATCACTTCATCCGCATACAAGATGGGGAGTGCACTGGTCGCGCTGCCCATCTTCTGTCGACGTGTAGTGACAATCGCGCCGGGCGCCGAATCTGACAGCAACAGCGCAATGCGTTCGGCAGGGTAGTTGGGATCGACTGGGACGTATGCGCAGCCGGCCTTTAGAATTCCGAGCAAGCCGACGGCGAAGTCCACTGTTCGATCGATGAACAGCGCAACCCGCGCGCCAGGACCGTGTCCGGATTCAAGGAGTTTGTGCGCGAGCCCATTTGCCCGACGATTGAGCTCCGAATACGAAAGAGACGATGCAGCGTCGGCACTGACCACCGCGACGTTGTTGGGCGACCGGCTGGCGCGCTTCTCGATCAGTCGATGAACGAGTTGGCGTGGTTCGATCGCCGAAGTTGCGGTTTCGCGTGAGAGCGCGAGGACATGATTTCGCTGCGCTTCCGAGAGAATTGGGAGCTCGCTGACCCGGCGATCCGGATCGGCGACGATTTCCGCAAGCAGCGTGACGAAGTGCTCCGCCAAATGATCGATGGTGGAGACGTCGAATAGATCAGTGTCGTACTCGACCGTCAGCGACGCGTGATCGACTCGGGGGGTGACTGAGAAGGTGAGGTCGAATTGCGACGTCTGGGGATCAATTTCCAACGGTACGAGCTTCAACCCGGATAGCGTCAACGCCGCTGCTGGTGCGTTCTGCAGAACGAATATCACCTGAAAGATGGGAGTCCGGGACAGATCTCTCGGCGGATTGATCGCCTCGACCAACTTCTCGAAAGGCAGGCCTTGATGTTCGAACGCGCCGAGGGTGGTGGTGCGAACGCGCTTGAGGAGCTCGCGGAAAGTCGGGTTGTCGCTCAGGTCGCTTCGTAACGCGATGGTGTTCACGAACATCCCGAGGATCGATTCGGTCTGCGGGTGTGCTCGATTGGCGACCGGTGAACCCACCACAATGTCCGTTTGGCCGGTGTATCGAGAGAGCAGCGTTTGAAACGCTGCCAGAAGGGTCATGTAAAGCGTCCCGCTCTCCGCTTTCGTGAGTCGTTCGAGCGATTCGATGAGCGGCTTTGGTAGAACGTGTTGCCGTCGCGCACCGCGGGCCGTAAATACTGCCGGTCGCGGTCGATCGCTCGACAATTCCAAGATCGGTGGCGCACCGCGGAGCTGCTCTTTCCAGTAAGAGAGCAATGTCTGAAGTGATTGTCCTGCGAGCTGCTGTCTCTCCCATGCTGCGTAGTCGGCGTACTGGATTTCGAGCGCCGGGAGCGAGACCGGTTTGCCGCCTTGCTCTGCTTCGTACAGAGCCGCCACCTCACGCGTAATTACCGCGGTCGACCATCCGTCGGAGATGATGTGATGCATGACGATGACCATCACGTGATCAGTTGGTGCCATCGTGAGCAGATTGACGCGCAAGAGCGGTGCGCGAGCCAGATCGAACGGCCGGCGCGCTTCTTCTGTAATGATTCGTTCGAGCTCCGTCGAGCGCGACTCTTCGTCCAGCGTCGACAGGTCGCGCTTCGCAATGGCGAACTCGACCTGCTTTGAGACGTGGCACTCCGATTGACCATCATCACCGCGGAAGGCGCTGCGCAACGAGTCGTGGCGCTCGATCAGCTTTCGAAACGACTGCTCCAGCGCCGCTTGATCGACCACTCCAGACAGGCGAATCGCGGCCGGCATGTTGTAGTCGGATCGTCCCGGATCGAGCTGTTCGAGCAGCCACATACGCTCTTGCGCGAACGACAGTGGCAGTGCGCCTGCACGTGGGACGCGAGGAATCGGCGCGAGGATTTGGCGCGAGGGCTGAGCTCGTTCGGCAAGCTCCGCAACCGTCGGCGCATCGAACAGCGTACGCAACGGAACCTCGCTGCCGAGCAATGTGCGCAAACGGGAGGCGACTTGCACTGCGATGAGCGAGTTGCCGCCGAGATCGAAAAAGTTGTCGCGACTGCCTACGCGCTCGACGCCCAGCACCTTGGCCCAGATCTCTGCCACTTGGCGTTCGATCTCCGAACGGGGCTCTTCATATACTTCTTTTTGGACGTCAGGCGTCGGCAGCGCTTTTCGATCTATCTTCCCATTCGGCGTGAGCGGTAGCGCATCCAGAAATACCCACATCGTCGGAACCATATAGTCGGGCAGAGTTGTTTTGAGGTGCGTCTGGAGCTCTGTCGGCGTTGGTGGAGTGCCTTTGGTCACCGCGTATCCGACCAATCGATTGTTTCCAGTCCCCGCGTCCTTCGCCTCGACGACTGCTTGCGTGATTCCGGTGTGACGCTCGAGCGCAGCCTCGATTTCGCCGAGCTCGATGCGGAAGCCGCGGATTTTCACCTGGCGATCGATGCGTCCCATAAATTCGACGTTACCGTCGGGTAGAAACCGAGCCAGATCTCCGGTTCGATAGACTCGTCCGTCCGAATCAAAGGGGTTCGGGATGAATTTTTGCGCTGTGAGCTCTGGTGAGCCCAAATACTCTGCGCCCATGATCGCAGCACCGCCGACGAGGAGCTCGCCCGCCACACCGATTGGAACCGGATTGAGATTGCGATCCACGATGTACAATTTTACGTTTGCGATTGGACGCCCGATTGGCACTACTCGTCGTTCGTCTCCGCGCGGACATCGCCAGAAGCTGGCGTTGACTGCCGTCTCCGTCGGTCCGTACGTATTCACGAGTTCGGCGTCCGAAACCGAATAGAATCGTTCCGGGAGCTCCGCCGGCATCGCTTCGCCTCCCGAGAACACTCGCTTCAGCTTTCCGTACAAGCGAGCCGCGTGATGCTCGATGAAGACCGCCAGCATCGACGGAACGAAGCGAATGTTCGTGACGCCGTGTCGCTCAACTTCTCGTACGAGATAATCGAGATCTTGCTGCCCGCCCGGCTTTGGCAACACCAACTTTGCGCCGCTCGATAGCGTCCAGAAGATCTCCCGGATCGAGACATCGAATGCGACGGAGGTATTCTGCATGACCGCGTCCTGCTCTCCGAGCGGAAACTCCGCGCAGATCCAGTTCACGTAATTGCTGATGGCGGCGTGTGTGATGGCAACGCCCTTGGGTGTTCCCGTCGAACCCGACGTATAGATAACATAGGCGAACGATTTTTCATCCGCGACATGAGGGAGAGCAATCCTACTTTGGCTTCGGACTTCTTGCTCAACCTCGTCGACGCATACCACTGGTTTCGTGCCTGCGAATCCACTTGCGAACGTTTGCGCGGTCACGATCACGACCGCCTTTGCGTCGTTTACGATCAGCGTCCGTCGTTCCGCGGGATAGGTCGGATCGATCGGCACATAGCCGGCACCCGCTTTGAGCACGCCGACAATCCATTCCACCATCTCGATTCCGCGATCGAGACAGAGTGCAACCAGCGAGCCCTTCGACACACCTATTGTGGAAAGATAGTGCGCGACCTGATTCGCTCTTTCGTCGAACTCACGGTAGGTGAACGATTTTCCATCGTGGTTCACCAATGCTTTGCGTTCAGGCGTTCGCGCGGCCTGGGCTTCGAAGAGCTGATGCAGACACGTCGCGCCCGCGAAATTCTTGTTTGTTTGATTCCAGCGTACCAGCAATTGATCGCGCTCGGACTCGGTGAGAAGCGAGATGTCCGCGACCGGTGTTGCCGGAGCGTGCACCATTGCCTCCAGCACCTGCGCGTAGTGAACTCCCAGTCGCTCGATCGTGTTTCCGTCGAAAAGATCGGTATTGTAATGTAGCGAAAGGCCGAGTCCGTCGTCGATCTCGGCGACCATCATCGTCAGATCGAATTGAGCGACGTGCTTGAGTTGCGCCATCGATTCGATGGCCAGTCCGTGCAGATCGAACTGCACTCCCGGATTACCGAGAGCAAGCGACGACAATCCTTGCATCGCCAAATTGGGAGGCCGCTGCAAAACGAACATGGTTTGGAACATCGGCGATCGGCTGGGATCCCGCGTCGGACGTAATCGTTCTACGAGAAGCACGAACGGATAGGTCTGGTGCTCGAGCGCCTCGAGAACCGATTGTCTGACCTGTTCGAGAATACCTTGGAAAGAGAGAGCTTCGGAAAAGTCCGCCCGTAATGCGACCGGGTTGATGAAGTAGCCCATCGTACCGGCCAGCTGTGCGTGGTTACGGCCAGCCGTCGGCGATCCGACGACCAGATCGCTCTGTCCGGTGTAGCGGTGAAGCAGAACTTGGTAGGCGGCGAGAAGCGTCATATTGAGCGTCGCTCCCGCCGAATCACCTAACGCTTTCAATCGACGTGTCAATGCGGGGTCGATTCGGAAGCTCTTGACTGCTCCATGATAAGTTTGGATGGGAGGGCGCGGTCTGTCCGTTGGTAGTTCGATCGCCGCAGGTGCCCCGTTCAGTTGCTTCTGCCAATATTGCCATTGTTGTTCTGCTTCGGCACCGGCGAGCCACTTCGTTTGCCACTGGACATAGTCTGAATACTCGACCGGAAACTCCGGAAAAGAGATTGGAGATCCGCCAGATTCGAATTGGTAGAGAGGTCCGAGCTCTTCCGCCAGCACCGAGAGCGACCAGAAATCAGTGATGATGTGATGCAGAACCAAAAGAAGCACGTGTTTGCCATCTCGGACAAACACGCTGACCCGCATCAGCGGGCCATTTTGCAGATCGAAGGGCAGATGCACCCGACGCATGAGCTCCGCTTGTAGCTCGGCCTCACTTGCGTGAGAGAAGCTGTCGATGACTTCGAAGGCGGCTTCGACCTTCGCTCCGATTTTCTGAAACGGCTTTCCATCGACGGCAGAAAAGGTGGTGCGAAGGGCAGGGTGGCGATCGACCAACCGCTGGAACGCCCTTCTGAGCGCCCACACGTCGAGCTCGGACGAAATTCGCACCGCGCTGGCGACGTTGTAGGCCACGCTCTCGGGCGCCAGCTGGTGAAGAAACCACAATGCTTCTTGCCCGCGCGAAAGCGGATATTCGGTGGCGGTCTTTTCTGCGCGCTTGAGCGTCGCACCGGATTTGGTGGGCAGCGTCGACTGGCTGAGCGCGCGCGCCGCCAGTTGGGAGACGCTGAGTCCCTGCAGAAACAGCACCATCGGCAGCGAAATTCGGAGTTCGACTTCCATCTCGTTCTGCAGCTCGACGGCGGCGAGTGAATCGAGCCCGTAACGGGTGATGGGCTGATGGATGTCGAGTGACTTCGCCGGCACTCCCGCGCGACCGGCGATGCGCTCGACGAGCCACGATTCGATGGCTTGTGCGGTTTGGAAATCACGTCGTCCACGCACCGACGCCTTGGCCGGGGCGACGGTCGTTTCGGTGCCTTTGGCCTCGTGCCAGGCGCACACGACTTCCAGGGTTCCGGCTAAGAAGCCGCCTTGGCAGGCATGTCGCTGAATCTTTCCACTCGACGTTTTGGGGATGCCGCCCGGCTTGAGAAGTAGCACTGCGTGTAATTGCAGCTCGTGCTGCTCGGCGATTGCTTGCCTGATTCCGACCACCACCTCGTCGAGGTTTACGGTCCCTTCGTTGTTCGGATCGAACCCCGGCTCGACTTCTGTCTGTCGCCGATCGGCAGAGCGAACCTCGCCCTCCGTCACCGGTAACGCCTTCACCCGGCGCTCTTTGTATCGACGATCGACCTCCTGAATAATCACCACGCGCTCTTCACCGGCCACATCGATGGAGATCGCCGCGCCACACCCTGGCCTCAGCGCCGGATGGCTGCGTTCGACGGTGAGCTCGATGTCCTGAGGGTAGTGGTTGCGTCCGCGGATGATGATGAGATCTTTCCACCGTCCGGTGATGAACAATTCGCCGTCGTCGCGGACGAACCCCAGATCGCCAGTGCGAAGGAACGGACCATCGTTGTCGTCGGCGAGTCGCGCTTGGAAGGTCTCTACGGTGGCTTCTGGCCGATTCCAATATCCTTGGGCGACGCTGCCGCCCTTGACCCAAATCTCGCCCACCTCGCCAGGCGCACACTGGACGCGGCGATCGGGCTGCACGATCGCCAGCCTCTGTTCCAGCAGCGTTCGGCCCGCGCTCACCAGAAGGTGTCCGCCTTCCGATGTCGCAACCGCCTTTCCTTGGGCGAGTCCGTCGATTCGGTCGATGATCGGCAGCACTCCTTTCTTGCCGCCCGAAACGATCAGCGTCGCTTCGGCCAATCCATAGCAGGGATAGAACGATGAGCGCTTGAATCCGCACGGCTCAAACGCTGTAAAAAAACGATCGAGCGTCTCCGAGCGGACCGGCTCGGCGCCGCTATAGGCGAGTGTCCAGGTGCTGAGATCGAGTTGCGACTTCTCCTCGTCGGTCACTTTGCGGACGCACAGATCGTAAGCGAAGTTTGGACCGCCGCTGGTGGTCGCGTGGTAGCGCGAGATCGCTTGCAGCCAGCGCAGCGGTTTCTGCAGAAACGAGATCGGCGACATCAAGATACAGGGCGTGCCGACGTACAGCGGCTGCAGCATGTTCCCGATCAGTCCCATGTCGTGATAGAGCGGAAGCCACCCGACCACGATGGTCTTTTCGTCGTGACCAAAGGCGTGCTTGATGAGTCGCTCGTTGTGGAGCAGATTTCCGTGCGTGAGTATCACGCCCTTCGGCGTGCCGGTCGAACCGGAAGTGTATTGAAGAAACGCGAGCGTCTGCGAATCGAGCTGCGGCGTGCGCCAGGCCGCCTCGCTTCCCTCCGGGATCTCATCGGTTGCGATCCAGTGAAGGGCGCGCAGGTCGGGCGCCTGTGCAAACACGAACTCCGCCATGGAAAGAATCGGCGTTACGGTGAGCGCAATCTGGGCCTGTGCGTCCGCGACGATGGCCTGAAGGCGGGGAAGGGTGCGATTCAGCCGACTCGGATCGGGCGGGTAGGCCGGCACTGCGACCATGCCGGCGTAGAGGCAACCGAAAAAAGCCGCGATGTACTCGGGTCCCGGCGGATAGAGAAGGAGAACCCGCGCTCCCTCTGCGGCAGATTGCTGAAGTAGCGTTGCGATGGCCCGGGCCCGGCGATCGAGCTCGCCATAGGTAAAGTTCGACTCTTGCGTCTCGCCGTCTTCCAGAAAGGTGTACGCACGCTGGGCGGGATGGACCTCCGCGTGATGACGCAGCAGCTCGACGAGCGTGGAGTACTGAAAGTTCGCTAGCGTCTTTTCGCTCATCTCTTCATCCCGTGAAGTGTCTCGTACATCCGTCGTCGCGCAGGTGATGCCGACCTCATGGTGGCATCCAGACAGACGACAAAGATCATCAGATCTTAAGCGTACCTGATGGAAATTTGTTTATCAACGGATTCGAGCCACGTGATACCCTGACATTTGGGCGCATTTCGCGCGGCTAGAGCAGAGTGGTGTCTGGAACCGAAGAGCTCCACAACACAGTGTCGCCAGAGCCAAACCAGGCCAGACAAACGTCACGTCTGTTTCGTATTCTGAAGATCGGACTGTTTCTTCTCGGTCTGGCCATCGTCTTGGTGCTGGCGGCCGGCTGGTGGGTATTTCGAAGTAGTCTTCCCGAGACGCGCGGCACCCTTCAGCTACAGGGCCTTTCTTCCAAAATTACCGTCGTTCGCGATTCCCACGGTGTTCCGACCATTACAGCTTCGAACCAGGACGACGCATTCTTTGGGCTGGGATTTGTTCATGCGCAGGACCGTTTCTACCAGTTAGAGCTGCACCGGCATTTGGGTCACGGCCGATTGAGCGAGCTATTTGGTGCCCACGCGCTCGACCTCGACAAATTCATGCGCACCTTGGGAATGTCCAAGGCGGCGAGGAGTGCGGAGCCCGCCTTGCGTCCCGATACGCAGTCCATTCTTCGCGCTTACGCGGCGGGCATCAACGCATGGTTGACGTCATCGGGCCAGGCACTTCCTGCTGAGCTCATGCTGCTCGGCGTCGTCAACGGTGTGGCGAAGCCTGAGCCTTGGACTCCGGTCGATAGCTTGGTCTGGTCTAAGGTAATGGCGCTCTCGCTCTCAGGAAATCAACGGGCAGAGCTGCTGCGAGCTGCGATCAACGAAAAGGTGGGTGCCGAGCGCGCCGAACAGCTCTTTGCCCCCTATCCAGAAAATGCGCCGGTGATCGTGGCCTCGGCGGGCCGCGCGCGCGCGCCGTCGCGAGCTCCCTCTCGCGTGGATCCCACCGATGGTGTTCCTTTATCTGCCGATAGCCTTGCGCTGCTCCGACTCCTTCCGCCTTCCGAAGGAATCGGAAGCAACAGCTGGGTGGTTGGTCCGGCGCGCTCGACGAGCGGCTATCCGATCCTGGCCAACGATCCGCACCTTGGAATTGAAAATCCGTCCACTTGGTACATGGCCCGTATCAAAGCGCCCGGGCTCGATGTGAGCGGGATGACCTTGCCGGGCATCCCATGCGTGATTTCTGGTCGAAATCAACGCATCGCCTGGGGCATCACCAACATGATGGTCGATACTCAAGATCTCTTTCTCGAGCAGGTCGATCCGCGAGATCAGAACCGCTATCTCGTTGGCGAGACATCTGTCCCTTTCGAGATGCGACATGAGGTCATTCGTGTGGCGGGAATGCCGAAACCCGTCGAGATCGACGTCAAGGAAACGCGGCACGGGCCGGTGATCAAAGACGACTGGAATGGGCGTGGGCCACTCGCGCTTCGCTGGACCNNATGGCCATGGGCCGCTCGCGCTTCGCTGGACCGCGCTCGACGCGGGGGATACCACCGTCCAATCGTTCTTGGACCTAAATCGTGCCGCTAATTGGCAGGACTTTCGCCGAGCGCTCGCACAACTAGTGGCCCCGGCGCAGAATTTCATCTATGCCGACGTCGATAAGCACATCGGTTATCTCGGTGCCGGGAAAATCCCGATTCGCTCCGCGGGCGATGGAGCAGTCCCCGTGTCGGGCCAGGACGGACATTCCGAATGGACCGGATTTATTTCGATCGACGATCTTCCTCAAACATTCGATCCGAAGGAGGGATTCATCGTCACGGCGAACAATCGAGTGGCGGGAGATTCGTATCCATTCCTGCTGACAAAGGAGTGGTCGGTCCCTCCCTATCGTGCGGAGCGCATCCGTCAGCTCATCTTGGCCAATCCCAAGCTGTCGCTCGAAGACTCGGTCAAGATGCAGTCGGATCTGACCAGTCTGCTCGCACGCGATCTGGTACCGCTGTTGCTTTCTACGACGGTCAGCAATCCTGTCGAGAAAGACGCCCTCGATCGGCTGAAGTCTTGGAACTTGATCGAATCGAGCGACAGCGGCGCCGGCGCGATTTTCGCCGCTTGGTGCGGACGGCTGGTCTCCGCCTTGTATCGTGACGAGCTAGGAGACGCGCTTCAAGGCGAGTACGGACTGCATCCACGAGAGCTCATTTCGGCACTGACCGATAAGACAGAGTGGTGGTGCGATGATCACACCACTTCGGAGCGCGAAAGTTGCGCGGACATCCTTCATCGTTCGCTCAAAGAGGCGCTCGACATCCTCACTAAAAAGTTGGGACCTGATTCATCGAAGTGGCGCCTCGGTAATCTGCTCACCACTCGATTCGAAAACCAGGTCGGTAGCAACGTGCCTGTATTGGGCGCGTTGTTTACTCGAACACTGAAGATGGGTGGGGATTCGAGCACGGTGCGCGTGAACCATTACTCACTCTATGATTTCTCGGTCAACGCGCTCTCGAGTTTCTTCTCCGACGCTGACCTCGTTCCTGGGCGCGATCCGCTTTTCGTCGAGACCTTGGGGCAATCCGACCATCCACTCAGCAGCCACTTCGACGATCAGTTCTCTGAATGGTCGAACACCCAGCCTTTCCCACTGTCTCTCGATACAACTACGATGGGGGAAACGCTCATACTTCAGCCGCACCGAGATCGCTGACCGGGAGCTTTCGCAAATGGCCAAAATTTTGTTCATCGTCGCGCCCGAGCTAGGACATCTGAATCCAAGCGTCGGCATCGCAAAGGGTCTCGCGAGTAGAGGTCACCGAGTCATCTTCGCCGGAACGAAAAACGCTGAGGAAATGATTCGCGCACATGGCTTTGAATTTGAACAGGTTCTCAAAAATATATTTCCAGATGGAATTCCCAAGCCCGTCGGTTTATCTCCCATCCACAATCTTCTGAATGGGCGCCGATTCGCTCTCGACTTCACTCGCGCGCTTGCGGATCCAGGTAATTTTTTAGAGCTGTTTTCATCGAACTTCGATCTGTGCATCGTCGACTACGAGATGCCGTATTGCGCCTTGTATGCTCACAAGTTCAAGGTCCCAACAATCATGCTCAACACCAGTCTTCCATTTTACCCCGACCTAATGGTTCCTCCGATTACCACTTCTCTCGTACCGGAAGACAACTTCATCTCCCGGATGAAGGTCGGACTGGCTTGGACGAAAGTGCTGGCGACCGCAGAGATCAGCGATCGCGGTCAAATGATGATCGGTCTCCCCTACCCACCTGGGTGGGTAAAGCAGCTCGCTGCCCGATGTGGATTTCCGCTCGACCGGATACAACGAAAGACGGGCCGACTTCCTCGTCTGGATCTCCCCGAGATCGTTTTAGCGCCTCCGTCGTTTGATTTTCCTCGTGCAAACGGGTCGCCTTTAACCAAATACGTCGGAGCGAGCCTCGATCTGGTCCGAAAGCAGCCCGATTTTCCGTGGGATCAACTGGCGGAGGGCAAGCCCATCATCCTGTGCACGCTCGGCAGCAAGCCCGAGGAATGCAAATCTTATCGGAAGTTTTTCGATTCGGTTCTTCAAGGCGTAGGGCAAGATCCGAGATGGCAACTCGTGGTCGGCGCCGGCAAATTCGTCGATGAGTTTGAAGCCACGGCTGGACGGGCCATCGTGGTCAGGTTTGCGCCGCAGCTTGATCTCTTGAAACGCGCCTCGCTCATGATCACGCACGCCGGGATGAACAGCGTTCAGGAATGCATTCATTTCGGCGTTCCGATGCTGGCCTTTCCGGTCCGCTGGGATCAACCAGGAAATGCGGCGCGGGTGACGTATCACGGCATTGGTCGATCGTCAGACATTTCCAAGGTGACGCCGTCCGCCGTGGCCAAGTTGGTTGAAGAACTCATGACCGAGCCGCGCTATCGCACTCGCATGACAGAGATGTCCAATGAATTTGCTAAATATCGAGGGATTGAAACTGCGATCGAGTTGATCGAGACTGAGCTACGCGCTTAACCGACCAGGGAGAGCGCTGCCTTGAGCGGATTCTCTTCGGCGGTTTTGTCGCCCTGTGCTTGCTCCCGTGTCATCTCCCAGATGTGGAGGAGCGTGTGCTCCTTGAGTCCACGCCGGAACGACTCGAGCGTCATTAGATCGGTCGGTGGAATATTCGCCAAATTCACGTTGGGGCCGAACTTCTTGATCAACCAGACCTGTTGCTTGCGCTCGAACGCCTCGAAGATGAGATTGTGCAGAGGGGTCGCGGCCAGGACGGTCTCGATAAAGTCTGAGCGGACCTCATGACCGACCGGTCCAATTTCCCGTCCTTCGACGACAATCTTTTTTGATCCGGCCGCTAGCTCTTCCTGGATCACCTGTTTCCAGTTGTGATGTTGGCGGACAATTTTGCCGCCGACTTCCGAGAAGACTTCGACGTGCTTCGAGAACTTTTCGATCCAGTGCAGCTTTTCGCGGCGCGGCAGCTCGATGACTCCATCGGAGATTTCGATGTGCACCTTGAGGTCGCGCACAAGCTCGAGCAGTTGCGGAACCTTGTTTCGTAAGTATGCGTACTCAAATAGAGTTCCGCCCAGCATGGGGGTGATGTTATTCTTTCGGTAGGCCTCTAGCTTCTCATCGAGGTTCCCGGTGATGAGCGCGCTTCCCCATGCTATCTTCGCGTAATCACAGTATTCTCCGGCCTGCCCCACGAAGTCGGCAATCGTATGGGGGCCCATCTGACCTTTGTCGATCATAATTGTCAGACCGGCTTGACGGGGCTTCGAGGTACGCAGGTCGTCAAGGAGAGCAGCAATCGAGGCGCGCATTGAGGGTCCCTCCAAATAATATTGTAACTGCGAATACGACAATAAAGGACTCTTAGATGAAATACAAGGGGGAAATTATGANNAATACAAACAAGTTGAAATCTGGCACAATAGGTGAGATGGAAAGTGAGCTATGAGCCAGACTTTGCGACAGTTTTCGTCATTGCCTCCAATTCGGGTCGCGGACGGATGTGTGGTGTCCTATTGTCCCATGGCCTCCGCGGTCGGAAGCTCAGTCCTCTATAGAGGAGGGAACGCAGTCGATGCTGCGGTCGCGACCGGTCTCGCTCTTGCGGTCAGCTATCCTCAGGCCGGCAACCTCGGTGGGGGCGGGTTTTTACTACTTCATCGCGCGAATGGCGAAGTTCACTATTTAGACTATCGCGAAACTGCTCCGCGCAAACTAGACCCGGTGTCCTTTTTGGGACCGCAGAATAAGGACCGAAGTACCGTCGGAGGATTGGCGATTGGCGTGCCCGGTACCATCGCTGGGTTCGCGGATGCGCTCGCGCGGTTCGGCACTTGGAGTTGGGAGCAAGTCGTCGCCCCAGCGATCGAGCTGGCCGACCGAGGCGTCTGGTTGACCATTCGTCAGGCCGCGTTTTTGCGTCTGTATCACGGCGCTCTCAAACAGTTTCCGTCGACACAAAAATATTTCACCAGCAACGGTGAAACGATGCTCCCCGCGACGCTGTTCCGTCAGCCGGTTTTGGCAAAGACGCTCAGATCGCTCACCGAAGAAGGGCCGCGCGCGTTCTATGAAGGAGAGATCGCCGAGCGGATCGTTCAAGAGGTTGCGGCGCAAGGTGGTGTTCTCGATCGAGAGGACTTGAGGAGTTATCGTCCCCAGTGGCGGAAGCCGTTGCGTCGCAGTTTTGGCGGGAAAGACGTGTACACCACGCATTTACCGTCGGCGGGAGGCCTGATTTTGCAACTCTGTCTCGGCCTGCTCGAATCGGACGGCGCCCTCGAGTTCAAGCCCGGCTCGATCGAACGCTTCGAGCGCGTCGCCCGCGCATTTAGAGTCGCCTTTGGGCTGCGGCAGGCGCTCGCGTGCGATCCAGATGATTTGGACGACTCGGAGCGCGCTCGCATCGATGCATTGGCGGAAAAACAGATGAGCTCGGGCGATCTCGAGCGATTTGAGCAAGAGCTAAAGCAGATCACTCCAGTCAGCGCCGCGGGTGGAACCAACACCACCCATTTCTGCGTCATGGATCGCGATGGCAACGCGGTCTCGAACACCTACAGCCTCAATACGATGTTCGGCTCCAAGGTTGCCGTCGACGGCGCCGGTTTTATTTTGAACAACAGCATCGATGACTTCTCGCTCTCTCCCGAAGCGACCAATTGGTACAGCCTCGGATACGGAGCGCGAAATCACGTGAAGCCGGGCCGAAGGCCGGTGAGCTCGATGACCCCCACCATCGTGAGCTCCGGCGGGCACGCTGAATTGGTCGTCGGAGGATCGGGAGGACCGCGCATTCCGACGATGGTGGCGCAAACGATCGTGGGGGTGGTCAGCGATGGCATTCCGCTGGGCGAGGTCATGCGCGCGCCGCGAATCCATCATCAATTTTTTCCCGACGAGCTCGCTTTGGAACAGGCGATGCCCAGCATCACCGCCGAGGGACTCGAGCGATACGGGTTCACGATTCAGCGGCAAGCGGCGCTCGGTATGGGCGCGGCGATTCACCGTCCGCCCGGCAGCGAAAATCTTCTCGTCAGCTTGGATGCGCGCTTCGGCATGTTCGAATAGCAGCCGGTGACGTTAAAGCGCTCTTCACTTGCCTTGACCTTCGCCACGCCGGCTGCGGGCCTCGTCTGCTTCGTTCGCCCGCGATCCCTCGCTTCTCGGTCGTCGCGCCTCGCGGCCGAGGCTCCTCACTCGGCGTGGCTCGATCAATTCAAGTGAAGAGCGCTTTAGCAGCGCAACGCGTGTCCGGGCGAAATCCGGCGACGTTCGCCGGAGGAATTTTGTTTGCGGTCGGCTTGGTGCTGGGGCACGCGGTGCTTTCGTACGCGGTCGGCAGCGCCCTTCGCCCGCTCGCACCCATCGAAGGAGATGTTCCGTACTATTTTAGCGTCGCGTCGATCGCGCTCGCGAAAGGAAGCTGGTCGACCTATCCGGCCGGCGCGATGGTGGCCTTCGTTGCGCCGTTCTTGTTCGGTGCAGGATTTGTTCACGACCAGGCGGGATATGAGCGCGTGTTCGTTCTGCTCAATGCCGGATACAGCGGGCTCATCGCGCTCCTCATCTTCTCGATCTTTCGTCGAGCGAAGGCTGGCTCGGCTCGAGCGTGGCGTGCCGTCGGTACCTACACGCTGCTCATCCTCATCGGGGCACCGACCTACCTGTGGCGGTTTGATCTATTCCCTGCGCTCTTGACGACCTTGGGGTTCTGGCTGATCACGCTGCACCGCTATCGACTGTCCCTCCTTCCGCTCGTCTTCGCCGCGCTCACCAAGCTCTATAGCGGTCTCGTCGTTGCACTGGTCCTCGTCGTGATCGTTCGTCGTCGGATCGGTCTCCTTTCATCCGCGGTCATTGCGATCTTTGCGGTGGTCTTCGCGCTCGCGCTGGTGCTGATGACCAAGGGAACCCTGATTCTGCCATTTCTCGAGACCAGCCTCGCTCGTCCGCTCGAAATCCAGAGTACCGCCGGCGGCCTTTTTCTGCTGGCAAGCTGGTTCGGTCTGCCGGTGGAGATTCTGACCGAACGGAGCTCTTGGAACGTACATGCGATCGGTGCGGAGACTGTCGCCTCACTGACCCCAGTCTTTCTTGCCTTGTCATTCGCCATCGTGTTTTACCGCGCCACCGTGGTCTTGCGCCGGACGCGATCGAGCACCGAAGGGCTCGAGGTTGAAACCCCAGCCGCACTCTGTGCCGCGCTCATCGCGGCGTTCCTCGTAACCAACAAAGTGTTCTCGCCTCAATATCTGGTCTGGCTCTGTCCTTTCGTTCCTTTTCTTGAGCGGCGACAGGTGTGGACTTTTTTTGCAGTCGCCGTTCTCACCGCGGTCGCATATCCCTGTTTGTCTCGCTACGGCGATCTTCCGCGCGCCGAGCTCGCTGCGGTGATGACAATCAACCTGCGCAACGCGCTCATGGTCTATCTCGCCATCGATCTCACGCTGTCGGCTGGAACACTTCGGCAGCGTGCGAGCCTCCGGGAAGAAAAGAGCGTGCTCCTCTTGCCCGTCCTCGCCGGCGTTTGGGCAATCGTGTGCCTATTTGTTCTTCCGCGTCCGGACCGGTGGATTGGGAAGCAGTTTTCGACTGCGGATCTGAGCGGCTCGGCTCGCGACGTGCGCTATCGCCAGCTGCATCTCGACCAAACGGGCCGCGGCGATTTCTCCGCATCCTTCGACAGCTGTCTGCAAACCCGCGAGCGGCGTACGCTCGATCTGTATTTGCGATCCGACGGTCGTCGTCGCCTCTTCTTGGATGAAACATTGGTGATCGACACGTGGGAATCAGATTCGTCCTCGTCCGAAAAGCGCGTCGAGGTTCTTCCAGGACCTCACCACGTCCGCATCGAATATGCCCGTCGTGCCGACCGTGACCGGGGAAATGGACTGCTTCAGTTCGAAGTGTTTGCGGCCGGGATACTGAACGCGGTGGAAATGAGCGCTCCGCAAAGCGCTCCGCAAAAGAATTCGCGAGCCCTCTGCCAACCGATCCCGTGGTGGCGTACAATCGTCGGCGCTCGGCTTCAGTCGGTAGATTTGGGCGAGTCGGCAGTCCAAACCGGAGGCGATAGCGTCGACTGGCATCCCGATTCCACGTGAATGAGCCTGCTCGCGGCGCGCGCTGACATGCGCTCCGGGGTGTCTTCTGGGTCGAGTGGCCCGTGCGCCGCTCCGATTGCACGTGTCCATCCTTGTGATGGAAGAAGCTTCGCAACGCGCGTCAGCAGATTCTGGTCTTCCGCGGCCTCCGTGTCGAGGAGCAGCAGTGCCAGCTTCGAACCGTCAATGCCGACGGCCAGATCGTAAGGTCTGAGCGACCCGTGCAGAAGTACCAGCAGTAAATCGATTTGCGCCCGGTCGAAGGGAATCTCGACAATGAACAGGGACGCGCGGGTACCGTTTCGACGCAAGCGGTGGAACTCGGTTCCCAGTCGATTCACGACCCAGTCGTGTCCCTGCACCACTTTCGGCCTTCGCCCATAAGCCAAGAGCCGTCGGGTGAGCTCGCCGGCTTTACGCCGATCATCGGCGCGCCCGGACACTGTCTCGAAGGATCCAAAAAGCGAAGTGAGACCGACCCAAAGAAAAGAGAAGGCGAAGAAGGCGAAGAAGAGAGAGAGGACAAAATATTCTCGCCCTCGCATGACCGCGAGTCGAGTGAAGAAGACATAAGCCGTCCCAACGATCGTCTCAACTAGGCAGAGCGGGTCGAATGGCGCGTGATATCGCGGTCCCGTCGAGCCACCACCGTGAGCTCCGACCTTGGGGGTGCGCACGAAGACGGAGCGCCTGCTAAAAAGTCCGGAAAGAAAAGCGGTGGCGCAGCACAGCGACAGCCCGATGTTGACTGACACCACCATTGGCACCGAACAGACCGCCCTCACGAACGACTCTTTGACCATCAGTTGTGCTGGCACGTAAAAGAGCAGCAGGGCGGCCATGACCGCCGCCAGCAGCGCGCCATCTTGCGCCAGGGGGTAGTTGACGAGCGGATGAATCCAACCAAAGGTGATAAGGGGCATCGTGACTGTGAGAACCGCCAGGAGCAGATAGATGAGTCGCCCTCCGAGATGCATCATCATCCCGGCGCGGTGTCCGATCTTGAGATCGCTCATGAGGACCTTCGGGCCGAGCGCGCGCAGCATCTGCGCGTTGCCGCGAGTCCAGCGTCGCTGCTGTGCCCGATAGGCCATCATGGTGTCGGGGAGCTCGGTCGGAACTGCGAGATCGGGCAGATCGACGAATCGCCAGTGCTTCATAAAGGCGCGGTAGGACAGATCGAGATCCTCCACCATGGAGTCTCCTCGCCAACCTCCCGCGTCTTCGATGCAGGTTTTTCGCCACACGCCAGCGGTCCCGTTAAATTGAAACGGATTCCGTCTTCTGCTCTTGATCGGTTGGTCGATCAACATCAGCCCATTCAGGATCGTCGCCTGCACCCACGTCAAAAAAGAGGAGGACTGGTTGAGAAACTCCCAACGTCCTTGCACCATTCCCACCGTTTCGTCGCTGCGGAAGATCGGAATGGTGCGCCTGAGAAAGTCGCTGGGTGGGATGAAATCTGCATCGAAGATGGCGAGAAACTCGCCGCGCGCGGATTCTAACCCCAACGCCAAATGGCCCGCTTTGAAACCGGTCCGCAACGAACGTCGTATCGTGCGAATCTGAACGCCGCTCTCCCGAAGCTCTTCGACCGTCGAGTCGACCAGGGCCACCGTCTCGTCATCGGAGTCGTCGAGCACCTGGATCTCGATTCGATCGTTTGGATAGTCCAGCGCCGCCGCCGCGCGAATGACTCGATCGGCCACGTAGAACTCGTTGCGAATGGGGAGCTGCACCGTCACGTGCGGCCAGTCGTTCTCGAGAATTGTCGGGACCTTCTCTCCATCCCGACGAAAACGAAGAAAGCAAAACATCGCGTAGAGGATGCCCAGCACCATTTGAACGAGTGCGAGGCGAAACAGCAATCGCTCCGCTTCCAGCATCCAAAGGAAGCATCTCGTCACTGTCACATAGGCTCCTAGCTACCTCTTGAAACTATATCATGCGCCCGTCGGGCCGGCACTAAATTGAGGCACGGCGAGCGGCGATGGCGTCCACATAGGTTTCGATCACATTCGCGGCTGTGCCGGCGGCCGCGATCGCGCCGTGATCGAGCCAAATTGCTCGCGTGCAGAGTCGGCGAATGAGCGGGAGATCGTGCGAAACGAGAAGCACGCCCGCGCCGGATTCCTTCATGCGCAGGATGTGTTCCTGGCCTTTGTCGGAGAACGTCTTGTCGCCGACGGACAAGACTTCGTCCACCAGCAGCACGTTCGGGTGGGAAAGGACCCCGATGGCAAAGCTGAGTCGCGCTTGCATGCCGTTCGAGTAGTGCCGAAGGGGCATTTCTCCGCTGTCTTCAAGCTGCGCGAAATGGAGGATCTCTTCGACGCGGGCGCGGGCCTCTCCCCAAGAGAGACCTAGGATCACCGCGCCCACCACGATCGCTTCGCGCGCGACCATGTCGGGATCGAAGCCGGTCCCGAGACCGAGGAGCGCCGAGAGCCGTCCACGAATGAGCACGCTACCTTCAGTGGGGACGGTGGCGCCGGCGATCATCGCCAGCAGCGTCGTCTTGCCACAGCCATTTTCTCCGATGACCCCGAGCACTTCACCTTTGCGAAGGTCGAAGCTGACATGTCGCACCGGCCACCGAGTCTGCTCCGACTTGCCGGGCGTCATCATCAGAAGTGTCCGGATGAAGTGGTGCTGTCGGCGCACGAGGTTGAAGCTCTTGCCGAGGTCGCGTACTTCGACCAAAACTTCGGCTGAGGCCGGCTCAGAGTTGATCGGCAAGTCGCGATTCATACGCCCGGTAGACCATGGCGCTCGCGACGAACGCGAGCACGGGGAACAAGAAGTCGAGCGCAAGAAGCGATCCGTCGGGAAACTCGCCGCGCATGAGCACCGTTCGGATGCTTATCAAAAGCGCGCTGAAAGGGCTCAACTGAACCAAGATCTGCATCGATCGCGGCAGCGCCTCCGGTGGGTAAAACACCGGTGTCAGCCAATAGAGAAAGGCCAGCAGCGTCTCGACGATGAAAGCGATGTCACGAAAAAAAACACAAAGAGTCGCCGTCAGCACCGATAAGCTCAGAAGCAAGAGAACCAGCAAGGAGACGAGCACGGGAAGGACCAGCCAGGACCAGCCGAAATGTAACGAGCCCGGCATAAGAATCGCGACGCCCAACACCAGTACACATTCGATGGCGCCGGTCACGCAATGTGAAGCTACCGTCGAGATCGGCATGAGGTAGCGACGAAACGTGGCACGCTTGGCGAGATCGTTTTTCACAAAGAACGTTCGCGTCGCCGCCGACCAGATCCGACTACAAAACTGCCAATAAATAATTCCGCACAAGACATAGAAGGGAAAATGGGGGACATCGATTCGCGCGACGCTCTGAAGAACTTTCGCCAAGATCGCCATCATCGCAATCGGTTGAAGCAGTGACCAAGTGAGCCCGAGCTGCTGGCCACGGTAGCGCGTGCGAAAATCGGTCATCGCCAAAACCCAGAGAACGCTTCCCGTATTGCGCGGAAGAAACCGGCGCAACTTGCCGTCGGCGTCGAGATGTCGGGCCCCCGCCGGGGTCATGAGGATGCTGAGCGGTTCGGTCGGCATCGTAGTCTCGAATCTATCACATACCCGCGCGCGGTTCATGGTAGAGGCAGACCGTGTCTGAAGAATCGACTATAAAAAGTCCGAATTCTGGCGGACGATTGAAAGCGATGAACGAAGTTGATGGAAGCGCGGCCGCGAAGCCGAGAAGGGGCGTCTATTTTATCGCGAATGACGCCGTCCTTGATCTCGCGATTGCATTTCTAAACAGCTTTCGACGTTTCAATCCCACCATTGCGCTCTGTTTGATTCCCTTCGATGACAACGCAAAAAAGGTTCTGCGCCTGCGGGATCGGTATCGGTTCTCGGTCTGGTCCGACCGAGCCACCTTCGACTGGTCGGACGCAATCGCTCGGCGTTTTCACCCCGAACATCGGCACCAACATTACCGCAAGCTGGCGCTGTGGCAGGCCGAGTTTGACGAGTTCCTGTACATCGACGTCGACACGGTGATTCTCGGAAACGTGGACTTCGTGTTCGATTTCCTCTCCGAGTACGACTTTGTGATGTCCGACTCCAACCGAGCCGATCACATCAAGTCAGTTTGGAGAGATTCGATCTATGCGACCGGAAAATTGAGCACCGAGCAGATCGGCTTCGCGGCCAGCACGGGATTTATTGCATCGAAGAGAGGTCTGCTCTCGAAGGATTTCGTCGACGCCAGTTTGGACGCCGCTCTCGAGCTCGCGCCCAGCATGGAGCTCGGCGCGTACGAACAGCCGTTTTTGAATTATTTGATGGTCACCTCGGCGCTTCGGAGTACGAGTCTTTGGTTGCTGGCGAAGACGCACAAATGGGTGCGTCTCGAATGCTGGGCGGGTGACCCGACCGCGATACGAAGAGGGGGACAGATTTTCCGTTACGACGGCCGCGTGGAACAGGTCCCCGCGCTCCTCGTCCACTGGGCGGGAGTTTGGCATTGGAAGGGCGGTGTCCTAGATCGACTGCGCACCAAGATCTTTTACAAGGCGAGAGGATTGGGGGTCGTCACGGGACATCCAAAACAGAGAATGCGCCTCTTCCTTCGACACGGATGGCTTTGGCGATATTATCGTTACCTGGGCAGCGTCATTCGCTGATCATTCGCCGCCGCCGCACAGATTTCCCCCGCGTTCCCGAATGAAACGGCGCGTCGCTTCCAATGCTCGCACGCGACTGTCACCATGGGTGAGCAGGTGATTGTCATCGAGCACCTCTAGGTCGAGTGTCCGTGTGCCCGCGAGCGGAGGCGGTCCGGAAAATTCGCCCGGATCCCTCCCCGGCGCGATCCAAAGCACATCCGGAAAATGTGAGTAGGGTTTGTCGGACCTAGTCCATGGCATGTTCAAACCGACCCAAGAGATGACGCCTCGAAAGGCGCTGGGTGTTTTTGCGACCGCCAACGGGACCACGTCGTGGGACGCGTAGCAAATGGCCAGCGCGAATATCTCCGAGCGATCGACCTCCGGCAACTGGTCGACCAGCGCCAATCCCGCCAGCACGTCCCGCGCCTGCTCGGTCGGATTGTGAAATGAATTGAACTCATTTCCGTACCCGGTGCTGCCTCGATAGTTCACCGCGATCACGGTGACACCGATTTTCATCAGGTAGGCGATCTCGAGGGACAATCGTGGCGAGACGTCGTCGTTGCCGTCGGGACTTCCGTGAACATAGAGCACGGCCGGACCCGCTCGGGCGCGATGGCGACAAGCTGGGACGAAGACACGAACCGGAATTTTCTTACCGTCAAAAGATGCGACGGTGGTGGCGAAAGATCGGTCGACCAAGTTCTGCAATAATTCCCCGTTTGGATCATACAACTTGATGGATGGATGAGCGTTGTCACCCGGGATTCTCAGAAAGGTTCGTGGACTGTTCGGTGTTCCCAAAAGGGCAATCAGATCGCGTCCGTCGGTGGCGACTCCGTAGCTTATCGCTTCCGTGATCTTCGTGATCTTGGCCGGCCCGCCGCTCAACGCGCGAATTCGCGGGACTCGGTTGCCGTCGAGAGGATAGCCGACATAGGCGATCTCGGTGTTGTTTCGATAGGTCGGGCGCTGACCACATTCGTTCGGATCGAGCAACTCGAAAGGGGCTCCCGGCGGCGGTTGGTCGAGCCTGGCGACCGCGACTCGTGCGCAACCTCGAACCATCACTGAAAACACCGCCGATTTTTCGTCTGGAGAAATGGCCAGACCCTCGGGGTTCGATTGCGAGTACTCGTTTGCGCTCCCCGGCGGCATCACCTGCTCGACCTTTTCATCCGCGACGGTGATGCGCATCAGCCCGTTGTTGGAAAAGAAGTAGACCCGCTTGCCGTCGGGCGACCAGGCCGGACCGGAGTTCGTGCCGGCGTGATGCGTCAGCTGGCGGATGTCACCCGTTTCCACGTTCGCGGCGTAGATCTGCGACTGCCGGAACACGTGCTCGGCGTCCGGCGCGCGCAGCGACGAGAATGCGATCCATTTCCCGTCTGGCGAGAACGCGGGCGCGGAGTGGTTCCAGTCGCCGTTCGTGATCTGGCGCGGCGCGCCGCCGTCCGCGGAGATCAGGAAGATGTGCTTGTAGCCGTCGTCGGTGTAGCCGACGCGGTCGGAGCGGAAGTTCAGGCGCGTGACGACCTTCGGCGGCTCCGTCCATTTCGCGCCCTTCGGCGCCGCGGGCATCGGAATCTTGAAGTTGTCGTTCGACGGGACCGTCATCGAGAACGCGATCGACTTGCCGTCGGGCGCCCACTCGAGCGAGGACGGCGCTTCCGTGAGACGCGAGACCTGCGTCACCGCGCCCTCCGCGTCCATCCAGCGCACGAAGATCTGCTGGCCGGTCGGCTCACCCTTGGCGATGTACGCGATGCGCTTGCCGTCCGGCGACCACTTCACGTCGGAGCCCTGAACGAGCGACCGCTGATGGGAACCGTCCGCGTTCATGATGAACAGGGAGGTTTCCCACTTGTCGTTCATCTTGTNNTGTCGATCCAGCGGCGCGTGTAGATCACCTGCGAGCCGTCGGGAGAGAGCAGCGGATTCTGCACCTCGCGCCAGTCGAGGTACTGCTCGAGCGTGAGCTTCGACTGCGCACGCTGCTGGGCCGGAAGCGTGCCGGCCGCAGCGACGGCGAGCACACAGCACAGGACGGATGCGGAGAGGCGATATCGCATGGGATCCTCGGAGGTCGTTACGGGGACCTCAATCCTGATCCATCCGGTTCGCGGCGGCTAGAGGCCGCCCGCCTACGGCTTGAGTCGCGCGATGGCCGTCTTCGACCAGATCACGAGCGTGGAGCAGGTCTTCCCCGCGACATTGAATTCCGGCGGCGTGGCGGCCGAGCCTCCGTAGTACTCGACGGCGGCGAGCTCGGGGGCCGGAATGGCGGTGTCGAGGTCGCCCGGATTGGTCTGCTCGAATCGCACGTGGTCGATGAAGATGTTCAGGCAGGAGCCCGACGCCTCGGCCGGGCCACGCGTGGTCTCCACGATCGTACCGTTGGACATGTTCGTCACGCGGATTCCAGCCATGCCACGCAACGCATCCGTCACCA
>PLXG01000271.1 GCA_003153195.1 Myxococcales bacterium | reverse complement strand
GTGTGACCGAAGGCGACTCCAGCCTGGAGCTCCCTCGTCCCAATGAAGAAGCGAACCTTCCGAGGGTCAAATGGCTCGGCACTCCTGTTCTCGACCGAGAACGTGAGGAAGGTCTTGTCTCCAAACTGCACGACCTCTTTTGAGCGAAGGACAATCAGCTCGTGGTTCCGCGCGATCGTCGTGCCGCGCGCCGGCTTGAGCGCGATTCCGCCGTCTGCGAACGCGCGGAGGACCTTCGAATCCGCGATCTCGGTCGCGCGCGTTTTGGCCTGCGTCTCGATCGCTGCAAGCTCTACCTGCCGGGCGCCGCGGCGCGGGTCGACGATCGACACCTGCGCATCTCCTTTGCCCGTCGACGGGACGATGTTCAGCGTGACCGTCGTACTCCCCGCACTGATCGTTGCCTGGAATGTCCCGGCCGGCAGGCGTCTCGCGATCGGAATGATGGTCACCGTGCTGCCGCGACGGTCAGATTGGAAAAACTTTGGATCGGGTTCGACGAAACTCTCGACCGGGTCTTCGAAACGCACGTGCAGGTAGCCAGGCCACGCGGTGTGCACGTCGAAGACGCCCTGACCGTCAGAAAGGACGCTGCAAAACTTCACGCCCGGCTGGCGATAGACGCAGGTGCCTGCCGGTGGTGGCCCGGCCTTCGGCACCACCGGACGAGCGACAGAGCGATGTCTCGGTCGAGCATGGACGACCGTTGAGACAAAGAGCGAAACGATGAGGAGTGCACGCATGATCACTTCTCCTTGGGGCTGGCGAGGGGTGAGAGCTCTTTGGCGTCAGGGACGGTGAATCGACGCGAGATCTGGGCAACCAGTAGGCCGTTCGGTGTGAGCTCAGTCCGTGCGCACCGAACGAGAAGCAAGTGCGCGTCGAACGTTCGCTCTTCGTACGCCGCGTCTTCTCCGACTCGGTTGAGCGGCCATACGCGTGCGCTTCCGTGCAGGTGAACCGTCAATTGCTTGCCGCCCTGAGTCAGAATCTCCGTGCGCTTGTCGTCGAAGAGAAGAACCGTCTGGATTCCTTGCTTGCGAAGATTCGAGACAAAATCTTCGCCGCGCTCTTTGGCGAAGTCGGCGAGCATTCGCTCATGCTCGGCCCGGAGTGATTCGGTCATCAGATTCCAGGCGTCCGAAAGGTCGCTCTCGATCGTGAGACTGGAGAGCGCCATGTAGTGCTTCACAAAGTCCTTGGCGACGAATCTCACCTCCGCGTCCGTCGGGGCGACCGCATCACGGAGGCGGCCGACGAAGGAAGCCTGGCCCTCGTCGCTCACGTGGAACGCGAGCGGGCGATGCAGCGCGATGTCCACGCCATACGCCGCAAGAGCGAGTCCGCAGAATCCAAATGCGATGCAGACGATCGACGTTCGCCTTAGAAAGACGTTGGTCTCGACCAGATGCCCCCACACCTCGATGTGGGGGGCATCGGATGGGGATCCGGTTTTCCTTCGTGAGAACACCTACGCGTTCCTCAAGAGCGCATGCATCTCGCCGTCGTCCATGACGATCGTGGCGCGCTGCGAATCCCACGGCTCGTTCGGGCCACGGCGCGTGAAAATCTGCGTCTTGTCTTCGTCGAACGCGAACCGGACTTTTCCGGAAGAAGACGGACTGCCGACCTGAACGAGATTCCGCTCAAGAATCGAACGGTGCGGCGTAGACGGCTGCGGCGCCCGAGAGGTCACCGAAGTCGGCAAGATCGGGCAGAACTGCACTTTGTCGCGCTGAGTGTTGTCGCTCCAAGCACTCACTCCGGCGGAGACCGCGGTAGGGGCTCCGCTGCGTCTCGTCGGTACGAGTGCAGCACGCGCCATGTATGCCGACGTCAGAACCCCGCCGATGCAGCCGGCGCTTCCGGCGACCGTGCCAGAGAATAGAATCGTCCAGAGCACCTGTATGAGAAGCGTCGTGTGGGCACTCGATATTTCCGCGCGGTACAGCGCCACGATCACGGCCGGCAGAAAACATCCGAGCGCTCCAAACCCGAAGAGGATGGCTGCACTCAATGCGCTCCGCAGTGACTGACTTCTGAAATTGCCTTCGCCTTCGCGACTTGCGATGCTCGAATTGTTACTCATGATTGTGCCTCCTTCGGCATGGGGGTGTTCGCCGCGCTCGCGGCGGGATTCGAACTGGGAGCGGCTGAGCCAACGCGCACGGCAGTGGCGCGCGGTTCGGTCGCGGTGGTGCGCTCGGTCGTGCGCGATGGTTCGACCTGGTGGCCCGCGGCGGCCGGGGCGTCAACGCTGGTGGCGGACGACCCGAAATCCGCGCTTCGATCCGAAGCGCTCGAACGCGGGGTATCTGACAAGATGTCGCGGGAATCCACGGGACTCCAGGTCTCCGCTTCCGCTGTCGCCCGGGGCTCGGCTTCGGGTTTTTGCGAACGCCGATGATCATTTTCGGATGCCACAACGTCGCGAGCATCTGAGGGCGACCCTCGGGTCGGTGGACTCGATGCGGGCCTCCCGCCGCTCGCTTGGGTGCGTTCGCCGCTCGGAGCAGGTTCGATCTTGCCCATTCGCCCGCTCGACGAACTTGCAGATGAACTTGTCGCGGGCGCTTGGCCCCCTCCCGACCGCATCGACTTCGCAAGTCCAGACGCGATGCTGCCGAGCTGTTTGCCGTTCTTCGCGGCCCCTTTCGCGAGCCCGCCGCCGAGAGCGCCGAGGGCCTTTGCGCCCATGTATCCGGTGGCGAGCGCGCCCATCATCCCGCCGGCGACCCCACCGGCCGCTCCAGAGAAGACCATCGACGCGATGGTCGGAACAGCCAATGTCGCGAGCGCGAGAACGATGTATTGGGCTGCGACCTTCACCATCGGTGTGATGGCGCCCGCCAAAATGAGATCATGAATGGACTGGCCGTGACCGCCGAGGAGTTTGGTGATGACGCCCGCGACCATCGACCAGGCAGCGACCTGCGCGAGTGCGCGCGCCCACGAACT
>PLXG01000292.1 GCA_003153195.1 Myxococcales bacterium | reverse complement strand
CGCGTTCGCAACGTCACGTGCAGTGGCCAACGTCCGTTCAAATGTGGACGCTTGAGGTGTGGCACGCCCGGACCCTTGCGATCTGCGCTCGGATTCTTCAGTTTGCGCCCGGCTCCTTTGCGCTTCCCGCCCCACTTTGGTAGCTCGAGTTCGAGCTGTTTTGGTTTGCGCCGCGCCATTCTTCGCTGCGCTTCGACCGTGGTACTGACCTGCTACATCGCTGACAGTTTGGGGCACTGAAGTGTCAGGGATGTCAGTGCTTGCACACTTTTTGGGTGATGCTTCGGGACGCTGGCGCTTCGAACGGGCACCGACGTCGCGACCCGCCAGGAACAACGGCGAACGATCTACTTCCCAGTTAAGTCGACGAACACCCCGAAGCGCGCTATTTCGTCGCGTTCCAGGTTCCGGTGAAGTCGTTGAAGACCCCGCCCAAATCGCCGAGCGTGCCGTCCCACAATCCGTTCGACAGAATCGTGCTGGCGGAAACGGTGGCGGTGCCTTTGAGCGTGAGCAGCGCGTAGTTGGCCAAGAAGGTGTTAAGCGCGGCGGTGATGATCGGCCCGATGCCCGACGTGAAGGTGGAGCAGAGCGATTGCGTAAGCGAGTCGCCGACCTGCGAGCAATCGATGCCCTTGGAGATCGCGTCAGATAAATTGTGATAACAGACGTTGGCGTCGGGATTGTCGCAGGTCGAAATCTCGACGGTGGAATTGATCACCCAGTTCAGAATTCCTGAGAGCGCGCCATCGATGTCGTGCTTGTCGATGTAGAGCACGCCACACACCGCCGAGGCGCCGTAGGTGATGTTGATGGCTTTGCCGATCTGCGGAACTTTCTCGGGCGCTTCCATGACCGTGTTGCCCTGGTAGTTGAAGGTGAGTAGGGTCCAGTGCTCAGTCACGGTATAGCTCGACGGCTGTCCGGTCGGCGCGAAGGTCATGGTGGCGGCGATTTGGAAATTGTCGTCGTCGATCAGATCGCCGAAGTTTCCGACCGCGACGATCAACGTCTGCGCCCAATCGGGAATGAAGGGGACCACCGCGATGAAGAGAAAGCAGGTGGCGTCCGAACCCGACGGGCAACCATTGATGGCATCGCGCGCTTTTTTCAGAATCGAAACCGCGGTCTGTCCGAACGATCCCAGAGCTTGGTTCAAGTGAAGCGTTTCTTGTGCTTTCCAAGTGCCGCTCGCCAAATTCGGCGTCGCGGTTTGGCACTGGCTGGCCGAGACGCATTGACACGAAACGCACAGCTCGTTTTTGCCGCAATCGGAATCGACGCTGCATCCGCCGCTTCCGTTGTCGCAGGTCGCAACACAGATTCCGCTGCCGCAGGTGTAACCGACCGGACAATCGAGGTTGGTCGCGCACATTCCAGGCGAGGCGATGCAGCGTCCGCCCGAGCACTGTTCACCGGCGTTGCAGGTGTCGAACTCGCCCGAGCCGCAGATGACTTCGTTGGCCACGCACTGGCTTCCGGCAGCGCCCACCGGATGCTCGCCGCTCGGACAGTTGTTCGACGGCAAGGGCGAATCGCTCCTCGATCCCGAGCCACTTCCGCTTCCCGTCGACGATCCGCCACCGGGCGTGGTGGTCGTTCCGGTGAAGGCTGGGTCATAAGGATCCTGGCAGCCAACCAACATCACCAAGAGGAGTGCCGAGCTTTTCATTGCACCGACGAAGAGCACGGCGCATGCCACGCCAACTCATTGAAATCAGTCGCGTATGCTTTTTCGACGGGGTGCGTCGACCCCAAGAGACAGCCTGGTCGCTGAGGTCAATCGATCCCAACTGTAGATGCTAAGACCACAGAATGTGTTCATAATTTTCACGTGCGCGCGATCTGTTGCGTCGCTGACGAACGTGCTACCCGTACCGCATGCGCATTCAACAAACCATCGCCCTCATGCTACTGACCGCGCTTCCTGCCGCTCTTGATGCCAAGGAGACCACCATGTCGCTCTACGACCTGACCGCCAACACGCTCGCCGGAAAGGCGCAGCCTCTGTCTACCTACAAGGGCAAGGTCGCCCTGGTGGTGAACACCGCGTCGGAATGTGGATTCACGCCGCAATACGCCGGCCTGGAAAAGCTGTACGAAGAGTATTCGCCGAAGGGATTGGTCATTCTCGGATTTCCTTCCAATGATTTCGGTAAGCAGGAGCCGGGCAGCGCCGCCGACATTCAGCACTTCTGCCAGAAGAATTACGGCGTGAAGTTTCCCATGTTCGAAAAGGTCGCCACCAAGGGCGCGGAGCAGTCGCCGGTCTATAAGTTCCTCACCGTCAAGGAAGGCGAGCCGAAGTGGAACTTTCACAAATATCTGGTCGGTAAGGATGGACAGGTTCTGAAATCATTCCCGAGCAAGGTCGCGCCCGATTCGAAAGAGTTGCGCGACGCCATCGACGCCGCGCTCAAATAGTCTCTTCCGAGCGCGCGCGAGGTGCTTAAGACCTCGAGAGTGCGCCATCCCGCTCTTCTATTAATAGGTCCGCTCCCGCCGCCGGCCGGGGGAATCGCCTCGTCGGTGGAGAGCCTAGCCAGTGCGGCGGTTCACCATGGCATCGACGTGAGGGTGGTCGATCCTGCGCGCGGCAAATTGCGACTCGTCAAGGCGCTGCTGTCGGCGTCGCTCGCCAAATCGGTGGTGCACGTTCACGTCTGCGGCCACAACTGGGCCTGTCATGCGCTCATCGCTTTCGCGCGTGCGCTTGCGCCGAAGTCGCGCTTCATCGTCACGCTGCATTCTGGAATTCTGCCGGAGTTCTTGCGCAGGCTCTCGCCGCTCGGACGCGGCGCGCTGTTGGCGTTGCTCGCGCGCGTCGACGAGCTGGTGTGCGTGAGCGCAAAAAATCGAGACGCCTTAGCATCGATCGGCGTGCCGGCAGAGAAGATCTCCGTCGCCTCTCCGTTCATCGCCGAGCGATCGGCCGCGCCTGGTTCTTCCAGCGCCTCAACCGAAGTCGATCGGCCCAAGTCGATCCGCCTCTGCGCGATGGTGGCGCCGGAAGCGCTCTATGGTGCCGACCTGCTGGTCGATGGATTCGCGACGCTGGCGGCCGATCTGCCTGCCACCGAGCTGTACCTCTTTGGCACCGGTGGGGCGGATCGCGCGGTCGCCGACGCACTGTCGACGCGAGGACTGGCAGCGCGGGTGCGGGCGCTGGGCGAGCTCTCGCGCGCCGAGGTGCACACGCTGCTTCGAGATTCCGATCTGCTGGTGCGACCGACTTACGCCGATGGAGACTCGGTAAACGTACGCGAAGCGTTGTCGGTCGGTTGCCGCGTGGTCGCGTCCGATGCGGCGGTTCGTCCGCCGGCGGTACGCACGTTTCCCACCGGTGATGCGGCCGCGTTCGCCTCGGCAATGGCCGCGTCTCTCGCGGAGTCGCCGCCCGCGCTGGCGCCGGAGAGGGCGATCGACGACGGCTTCGAAACACTTCTCGGCGTCTATGGATGGAGCGCTACTTCCGCGCTTTGATCACCAGAAAGAAGCCGCACCAGGGGGCGAGCAGTCGCTGGCTGACCGCGGAGACGATCGGCGGCAAGCTTTCGCGAATGGGGTGGTGAACTGAATATTTGCGATCGTGAAACGCCGCGAACATCCGTTCCATGTCGCGCTGCGTGTAGGCCTTTCCCAGCGGATTTTGCGCGCCGTCATAGACGCGAATCCAGTCTTCAGCGCCCTTGCGAAAGTCGCCGGTTTCGAGCAGCTGCTTGAACCGATGTAGCGGCGTACCGAGCCACATCCGCATCGAGTTCAAGTGGTAGAGCATGATGATGATGCGCCCGCCTGGCTTGAGCACCCGATGGACCTCGCGGATCGCGCGCTCGGTATCGGGGGTGTGATGGAGGACGCCGAACGAATAGACCACGTCGAAGCTCTCGTCGGCGAAGGGAAGGTTTTCTGCGTCGGAGACGCGCGCGTCGACCGGAAGTCCTTCCAGCGCAAAGCGGGTCTTCACCAGCTCAATCGACTGTGGCGTCAGGTCGACGCCAGTGACCGACGCGCAGGCACGTGCAAACTGAATCAGGTCGGTGCCGAGGCCGCAGCCCACCTCGAGCAGCCGCTTTCCGGCGAACGCCTTGAACTCAGCCACCTCAGGCAGGAAGGGATGGCTCGCGTATCGCCCGCGCTCGACATCGGCAAAAAATTCACGGGATCCCCACGGAAGACTGGTGAACTGGGTGCCACAGGGTTGCGCGTTCCAATAGGATCGCACTTCCGATTTCAGGGTGTCGGCGCTCGCCTGCATCTAGCAACTCCTCTTAGTGAACTCTATAAGAAGGTGGTCGCTCCGAAAGCGAGGCTGTCAAGGACCGGCTACGACAAATTCTTCAGGTCCTCATCGACCATTTCGTCGACCAGCTGCTCGAACGAGTAGGTCGGTCTCCAGCCGAGCGCTGCCCGCGCCTTGCTCGCGTCACCCACCAGAAGCTCGACCTCGGTGGGTCGCACGAACTGCGGATCGGTGCGCACATAGTCGTGATAGTCGAGGCCGGCGTGGCGAAACGCGCGCTCGCAAAACTCGCGCACCGAGTGCGTCTGGCCGGTGGCCACCACGAAATCATCCGGCGCGTCGAGCTGCAACATGAGCTGCATGGCGCGCACGTAGTCTTTGGCGTGGCCCCAGTCGCGCTTCGATTCCAGATTGCCGAGCGAGAGGTCTTTTTGCAGTCCACGTTTGATGCGCGCCACTCCGTGGGTGATCTTGCGCGTGACGAACTCGTGTCCGCGGCGGGGCGATTCATGGTTGAAGAGAAATCCCGTGGCGACGAACATGCCGTAGGCTTCGCGATAATTTCGCGCCAGCTCGTAGCTCGCGACTTTGGAAATCCCGTATGGCGAGCGCGGTCGAAACGGTGTGGTCTCGCGCTGGGGTACTTCCATCACCTTGCCGAACATCTCGCTCGTGCCGGCGAAATAGATTCGGCACTGCGGCGCCACCGCGCGCGCCGACGCCAGTAAGTAATGGGTGCCATTGATGTTGATGTTCAGCGTGGAGAACGAGTCGTCGAAAGACTCGGCCACGAAGCTTTGGCCGGCCAGATGGTAGAGCTCGTCCGGCTGAATCTTGCGAATCACCTCGCACAAGCTGGCGTAGCTCTCGAGCGTCGCCGAATGGAGCTTGATGCGATCGCGGATGTGCGCGATGCGACTTAAGCGGTGCGAAGGATCTTCCAGCGCGACGCGTCGAATGATGCCGTGCAGCTCGTAGCCTTTTTCGAGCAGCAGCTCGGCCAGATACGAGCCGTCCTGCCCGGTGATGCCAGTAATGAGTGCAACTTTTCCCATGCGCGCGCGAACAATAGCACGGCGGCGAAACCACCCCCTACAATCACCACATGCGCCGTAGACATACATCACCCCTTAACCGAAGTTCACCTGACTTGACCTCCGATTTAGCAGAAAAATCCGTCTCAAATGGCGCGATAATTTGACCGAGACAGGGTACTCTCAAAGGGGCCCATGTGGTGTTTCGCTCCATGAAGTTCGTCGCGCGGCAACCGATCTTCAATCGCGGCCGTAAGGTCTTCGGCTACGAATTGCTTTTTCGATCGGGACCGAAAAACGTCTTCGACGGCGCCAGCGCCGATCAGGCCGCCTCCGATGTCATAGCCGACAGCTTGCACACCTTCGGCCTGGAAAAGCTGCTCGGCGGCAAGATGGCGTTCATCAACGTCAGCCGCAATGTGCTGGTGGATCGCATCATCTCCAACCTCCCTCCGGAGCGAACGGTGGTCGAGCTGCTCGAGACCATCGAAGCCGACGACGAGGTGGTGGCGGCCTGTCGCTGGTTCAAGGACAACGGCTACACCATCGCGCTCGACGACTTCATCGCCCGGCCGGCGCTCGAACGATTGGCCGATTTGGCAGACATCATCAAGGTCGACTTCTTGGCCACCGTGGGCGACGAGCGCAAGCGCGTGGTCGATCGCTACGCCTCGGGCACCGTGCGCCTATTGGCCGAAAAGATCGAGACTCCCGCCGAATACGAAGAGGCGCTCAAGCTCGGCTACAACTATTTTCAGGGCTACTTCTTCTGTCGTCCGGAGATGGTGCAGTCGAAGAACCTGCCTGCGTTCAAGCTCAACCAGCTGCGATTCTTGCGCGAGGTAAGTCGAGCATCGCTCAACTTGGACGACCTCGAGCTGATCATCAAGCAAGAGGTTTCACTCTCGGTCAACCTGCTGCGCTTTTTGAACTCGGCCTACTTCATGTGGAAGGATCGCATCACCTCGATCCGCCACGCGTTGGTGCTCCTCGGTGAACGGCAGCTTCGCACTTGGGCGTCGCTGGTGAGTGTGAGCACGCTGGCGCAGGACAAGCCGCCCGAGCTGGTGGTGACCGCGATGCTACGCGCACGCTTTTGCGAGCTGCTCGCGCCTCTCGCCAAGATGGACGCGGCGGCGTTCGATCTGTTCGTGATCGGAATGTTCTCGCTCATCGACGCGCTGCTCGACAAGAAGATGTCCGAGCTATTGCCCGACTTCCCCGTGTCCGACGAGGTGAAGATGGCGCTGCTCGGGAGTCCCAACCGGCTGCGCGGAATGCTCGACCTGGTGCTGGCGTACGAGCGCGGCGATTTCGAGCACGCGCTTTCGATCTGCAAAGAGCGGCGCATGGATCCCGAGGCAGTCTGGCAGGCCTATCAGGAGGCGGTGGCGTGGGCCGACAAGATCTTCATGGTGACGACCAAGCCAGCGTAATGACGATTTTGACGTCGGGGTTTACCTTGAGCGCACCCAGCATCGCGGAGTAAGGGCGGATGCCGAAGTCGGGTTGGTGGAGCGTCACCTCACAGCGTTTGGCGGCGTCGCTGCTTTCCACCGCCAACGCGATTTCCCGATCTCGTCCGTGGAGTGACAGTCGTCCCTCGACGCGCTCGCTGGTCGCGCGCGTGCTGACGAAACGAATCGACGCGTGCTTTCGACTCTCGAGCACCTCGTCTCGGATATTTTTCTCGATGGTGCGCACGTCTGACGGCGAAAGCGCGCCCGGTGCCGGGCGACCCTGTTTCATGGCGCACACCACTGAAAGCGAGCTGGGATCGAACTCGGCCGTCACCGATGCGGACTCTTCCGCCACCTCGACGCGAAAACGTCCCACTCGCAATTGGAGGTCGTGCGCCACTGCCGACAGAAGACCCTCTTTGAAGGTGAAAATCAGGCACTCGCCCGAACGCTCGTCGAAGACTCGCATCGAGCTACATGTAGCACAGAGTGAGGCCGGCCGAAGTTGCCCACCCGTTGTCGACGAAGACGGAAACGTCGAATTCACTCGCAAGAATTGGAAAATCAAAAACAAAAACTGATATACTCAGCCTGTGACCACCGACGGAAAGCGCGTCTTGCCGGTTGAGCTGCGATTCGCGTTGGTCGCGGTCGTGCTCGGCTTTGCAAGTCACGCACGGGCCTCGAAAGTTCGCGCGCCCGCACGGATGCCAGCGATTCGGGCCACCGCTGCGTCACCGCTGCCGACAGTAGAGATGTTTGCGCTCAACACCCACGAAGCATTTCATCTGCGTCCGGATGCGAACGGACACTTCAGCTCGGCGTTCATGCGCCAGCTCTCCCATTTCCTTCGCTGTCACCACACTGGCCACGTGCACGCGATGTCGCCGCGCTTGGCCGAGCTCATCTACCGCACTGGCCGCCATTTCAATCGTCGCCTCACCGTCGTCGCTGGTTATCGCGCACCGAAGATTGCGCGCGAAAAGGGAAACCCTAAAAGTCCGCACAAGAGTGGCTTCGCCTGCGATTTTCGCGTCGACGGCGTAGCCAACGAAACCTTGCGCGACTATGTGCGCGGTGCGTTCGAGCGTGTCGGCGTCGGCTACTATCCCAACTCGGATTTCGTTCATCTCGACGTACGACCGGGAATCAAGAGCGCCTATTGGGTCGACTACTCCGGCCCGGGCGAGCGCGCGCGCTATCGTGCGCCGGTCGGAACTTCGCCCGATCGCATGGCGGCTGCCGAAGAGCCGGAGGAGATCGACGCCGAGCCTTCGAACATCCGCACCGTTTCCACTTCGGTCGCCAGTGTGCCGTCGCGCCTCGGCCGTTCGCTTGCCCCATCGGCGTTACCGCTTCCGCCCGACAGCGAAGAGAGCGAGATTCATGTGCTTTCGGACACGGGTGGGGGAGTTTTCCCCCGCGCTGGGGGAGTTCGTCCTCGGTTGACCGCGATTCCGCCGATCTAACCGGCCGAAAGGACGTGAGCGGAAACGGCTCATCCCTTGCTTGATGCTCTTACGAGAGGGCAATCCCATGTCAGTTCGCACATTTACCTACATAGCTGCCGGCGCGCTACTGAGCGCGGGATGTGGGCATTCCGAAGGATCGAGCGGGCAGGCGCCCACCACCGGCGGACTCTCGGCGATCGTCTACGTGCAGCGCGCGCCCGCCGATACCGGCAACGTGTTCGACTACCAAAACGGTGCGGGCGGCGCGAACCTGTTTTCGCTCACACCGCCGAGCGCATCGGGCAGTAAGAAAAATCTCACCAACTTCGATAAGGCCGCCGATATCAACTCGCTCGACCTTTCGTTCGACGCGCGCGAGCTGGTGTTCTCGGCGCGACTCGCCGGCGCTGACGATCACTTCCATCTCTTCCGCGTCAACGTCGATGGATCGAATCCGTGCGACGCCGTGAACAACAAAGTCAGTCAAGGTCCCTGTCAGATCACCATGGGCGGAAACGACGAGGTCTATCCCATTTATCTGCCCGGCGGCCGCATCTTCTTCATGACCAACGAGAACGTGGAGGAGGGTGTGCCGCAATTCCGCGACGAGTACGAGCGCGCCACCACCGCGCAAGTCGCCGCCATCAACCTCGACGGATCGAATCGCGTGCTCGGGCCGCGCAACGTGTCTCATCGCGTCTCGCCGACCATGCTCGCCGACGGACGTATTCTGCTCACCGAGTGGCGCCATCTCGGCGACGTGAACGAAGGCGACCTCATCGTCATGAATCAAGATCTCTCCGGCGTGCGCGAAGGATTCGGGCGCGAAGGCAAAGGCATCACCAACTCGTATCTGCGCGCGCGGGAAGTCGAGCCGGGCAAGCTCATCGCCATCGGCACCTCGCGCGATCGCACCTTTCAGGCCGGCAAGCTGGTGCAGATCGATCTGGGCGGACCCGATGTGAGCACGCAGTCGGAGGCGCGCTCGTCGGTGGTTGATCTGACGCCGCTCATTCCGGGCGATCGCACTCCGTCGTTCGCCGGCGTGGGGCGCTACTACGACGTGGTTCCCGTCGGCGGAGCGAGCTCGCAGCAATTTCTCGTCAGCTGGTGCGACGGACCGGTCGAGTCGGAAGAGAGCGGAACGTCGCAGGCGCCGCCCGACTTCGGCATCTATGTCTACGACGCCAAAAAGAAGACCCTCTTCCCCATCGTAAACGGCATCGGCACCTGGGAGACCAATCCGACGCCAGTTACGGCGCGCACCGAGCCGCCGGTTTTGTCGAGCTCGTTTTCGGCCATGGGCACCACCGACTCGACGCTCATCTCCGCCATCGATGTATACGACTCCACTATGTTCGTGATTCCGTCGGGCGCGGTCAAAAAGGTGCGCATCACCGAGGGATTCTCGTCGGAAGAGGGCTTCGCCGACATGTTCGGACTCACCGAGTTCGACGGACAGGCGCGTCTCGGCGAGATCGATGTGCAAGGGGATGGTTCGTTCAAAGCGCTGGTTCCGGCCAACGTGCCGGTGCGTTTGCAACTGATCGACAAGTACGGCCTGGCCATCGCAGCGCCGGGAGCAGGCGGACCGGTGGCCACCGAGCCGCTGTGGATACAGGGTCGCGCCGGCGAAGCGCGCGTGTGCGGCGGCTGTCACGAAGATCGTACTAAGACGTTGGCGATCGCGCCCGGCTCGTCGGCCCTGCAGGCGCTCTCGGCCGCCAACCTCGACACTCCGCGGGCGAATCGCCACTCGAATGATTTCAGCGCCGCCAAGGTCATGGGCATCCCGTGGGAAGAGGCGATGCAGCCCATCCTCGATGCCAAGTGCGCGGTCTGTCACGACGGCGACGCAGGCGCGACCTATCAAGGGATGGTGGTGAACCCGAGCTACAAAGTCGTCGATGCGATGGATCCCACCATGTCGCAAACCTTCGTCTTTGATCTGCGCTCGCAAAAAGAGCCGATTTTAGATGCCGAGACCATGTACAACAACTTCGACGCGTCCTATGTATCGCTGGTCGGTGTGGCGATGGCGCTCGGCGACAAGCTCGACGCGATGCAGGTCATGATCGTTCCAGTCACCGGTACCATCTCGAGCTACGTGACCCCGGGCGTGGCCGCCAATTCGCAGCTCATTCAAATGCTGAAGCCGATGGCGCGCTATCCGATGCTCGACCTGACCGATCGCGCGTTTTCGAGCGACGGCAAGCCGCCGCATCCGGCCGACGTAGCGGGCTTCAACGGCAAAAACGGAACCGACTACGAGCTCACGCCCGACGAGATGTTCCTGTTTCAAATGTGGGCCGACAACGGCGCGCAGTACTATTCGCGTGAGAGCGTCTACAAGGGAGGCATGTAATGCGTCGAATCGCGCTCATCGCCTTTCTCGTTTCGTTCGCCGGCCTGCTTGGCGCAGGCGGCATCGCGCGCGCGGGCCACGGCGGATCGACCGGCGCCATCGAAGCGGCGGTGAGCTCGGGTTCCGCCGACGCCATCATCGCTGAAGTGGAGCGCGCCGAAGAGCTGACCTGCTACTCCTGCTATAACCCCGTGCACGCGCTCATCGACAATCCGTCGTCACGAGTGCGCGATGTCGCCGGCTGGTGGCTGTCTAAACGACCGGAGCGCCGCACGGTGCTCAAAGAGATGATCGCGCGATTGCAAACTTCGCAAGATCCGCTGGCCACGCGCAACGCCGCCGATATCCTCACCGCCATGCGCGACGCGGCGACCTTGCCGGCGTTGATCGCCTATCTGGCTCATCCGCTCGACGAGGATTCGGGCCGTTCCGCGTTGCGCGCCATCGGGGCGATCGGCGATCCGGCGGCGGTTTCGGCGCTGACCACCGCGCTTTCGTCTCCACTGGCAGGTGTGCGCGCGCAAGCGGCGGTGGCGCTGCGCCAGATTCGTCCTCCGGCGGGACTGAAGCACGCGGCGACGGTGGCCATGCTCACTCCGCTGGTCACCGATGCCGACGCGCAGGCACGGATGGAAGCGATTCAGACACTGGCCACTCTGCGCGACGAGCGCGCCATTCCGCAGCTGGCGCTGGCCATTGGCGATCCGTCGCCGCAGGTGCGCAGGGCGGTGGTATGGGCGCTGGGAGAGATTGGCCAGTATATAATGGATGGATCGAACGCAACCTTGGCCCAGAACGCACTCGTGAGCGCGCTGTCCGACAGCGATCCCTTCGTGCGTTCGCTCGCCTCAGGCGCGAAAAAACAGCTGCATTAAAATCCTCCGGCTCGGCAGCGTCTAGTTCAACGACGTTGACATCGATCGTAGCCCCGTTTAACATACAGGCATGAGCGTCAAAGTTTCCGAGAAGTACCAAGTGGTGATTCCCGAAGAGGTTCGGAAATCCCTTGGATTCAAGCCCGGAACTTTGGTCGACGTGATCGCCAAGGATGGAATCGCCTACTTAGTGCCGGTGAAGCCGCTGCGGCAGCTGCGCGACAAATTGGCGGGTAAGCTGAACGCGGCGCATCTGCGCGATAAAAAAGATCGCTCGGTGTAGAAATGGTGGTCGATAGTTCGGTTTGGATCGAGCTGCTTACCGGCGGGCGTCTTCAAGGCGCTTGCGAACGACACATCCACAAGCAGACGGTTGAGATTCCCACCATGGTGCTGTTCGAGATCTATCGAAAGATCAAAAAGAGCGTGTCGGAACAAGAGGCGCTCGAGGCCATCGGTGCACTCAGCGCGTACCGCGTGGTGGATCTCACTCGGGACATTGCGCTTCTCGCCGCCGATCTGTCCCTCGAATTCAAGTTGGCCATGGCCGATGGTTTCGTGCTTGCCCATGCTCGCCATTTGGGCACCACGCTGCTCACGTTGGACAACGACTTCGAATCCATTCCCGGCGTGAATGTCCTTCGCTAGGTCAGTCATCTGTTGGACGACGCTGCTGACGGTCGCCACGCTGGCCGCATGCGACAGCGGTCCGCCCGCCGGGGCCAAATATTACGAGCGGGTGATCCAACCGATCCTCACCAATAACTGCGTCTTCAATCAGGGCGCCTGTCACAAGGACGATGGCTCGGGCAACGCGCTCGGCAACCTCGATCTCTCGAGCTACCAAGCGATCAGCAAACGCAAAGACGTGCTCAGAACCTTTGGGCCCTATCCAGTGCCGCTCCTCCTGCTCAAGGCCGCGGGCGCGGATGTGCCACCCATTCCATACAAGGGCGATCCGTCCGTCACCGATCCGGCGTACGAAACATCCGAGATCGTCCACGCTGGAAAAGGCATTCCCGCCACCTCGAACGCCTACTTCGAGCTTTTGCGCTGGCTGTCGAACGGCGCCACCGAAGACGGCTCGGTGGCCACGCGTCCGAAGCAGATCGGCACCGGCAGTTGTCGGACACTGGCGGACGCCGGCAGCACGCGCGCGGACGTGCTCACCGCCGCCATGCAGGTCGATACGACTTCGGCCGCGTTCGCCGACTTCAAAACCAACGTCGAGCCGATGTTGACGCAGAGCTGCGCCTATTCGAACTGCCACTCGGCGGTGCAGAGCGATTTCTTCCTGGTCTGCGCCGATTCGCCGCAAGCGTCGCAGTTCAACTTTCTCGAAGCGCAGGCGTTCATCGCCAATCCGCCCGACACCTCGCCGATTCTGCTTAGGCCGCTGGCACCCTCGGCAGGCGGGCTGACGCACACCGGCGGCGTCTTCTTCGCCGACAAGAGCGATCCGTCGTGGGTGAAGCTGCAAGCGTGGGCGGAAGAGGCGGGCGTCTCGCCGACCTTGACCGGACTTTCCGACGGACAGAAATTCTTCACCGCCAGTGTGATGCCGGTGCTTCTGAAACGTGGCTGCGCGCTCGAAGCCTGTCATTCGCCCGGCGCGGCCAACGACTTCAAGCTGCGCGTCGGCTCGCAAGGCGGCTATCTATCGGCCTTTGCGCTCGAGGGAAGCTATCGCGTGGCCAGACAGTTCTTGGTGCCCGAGCTGCCTGATGTCAGACAGAGTCGATTGGTGAAGAAGCCGATCATCGCGCGCACCGAGGGCGGCGTCGGCTTGATTCATCGCGGCGGGCCGCCGCTCCAGTCGCCTGCCGATCCGCCAGGACTGGATCCGACGCTCTGCCCGCAACCGTGGACTGCGATGTCGACGCCATTTTGCACGGTGGTGGAGTGGCATCGCCTGGAGCGGTTGGCGCTCTTGTCGGGCGTGCGCAGCGGCTTTTCGATGGCGAGCGGCACCACGCTTCCACTGATTGCAGTGGTACGGCAAACGCCCGACGCCGACAAGCTGATCGAGTTTTCCAGCTATCGACCCGGTGCCGATTTGGTGATGAGTCAAGTCGCATTGTCTGACAACTTGGGAGCAATCGACCCGGCCAGTGCCACCACGCCGCAGACGCTGCTCGATCAATGTCCCGGCAGCGCTACCACGCGCGACGTGCGTGGACCCGAGGTGAGCTACGACGGGTCCAAGGTGATCTTTGCCCTGCGCACCGGCATGTCTGACAGCCTCACGCTGTACGAAGTCGCGCTCAATACCCATGTCTGCGCTGCCGTCGACACGCACAAGCCTTCGGCCAGCGTGCACGATCTCGATCCGATGTACGCGCCCGATGGCACCATCGTGTTTGCCTCGACGCGCTCGGGCACGCTTTCGCCCAAATATCTTCTGCCCGAAACTGATCTTTGGCGCGTTTTGCCCGGCGGCGCGCCCGAACGAATGACCGCGCTCTCGGGTTCGGAGATGTCGCCGGCGATCATGGCCTCGGGGCAGCTCAGCATGACCACCGAAAAAGCGACGCCCGATTTTTATCAACTATCGGGACGGCGCATCAATTGGGATCTCACCGATTATCATCCACTGCTCGCGCAGCGCGCGACCTCGCCCGGCGCCGACGGCTCGATGCATCCGTCGGTGGGATTTCAGCAAGCCACCGAGATTCGACAAGCCGCCGATCAAAACTTCGCCATCATTCTGTCGAACGAAAACGCGCAGGGTGCGGGCGGAACGCTGGCGCTCTTCAATCGATCGATAGGGCCCTTTGAAGCCGATCGATCGGACACGCAATTCTTGAAGTCGATGGTCATCGTCGATGGTGCGGCGACGGGTACCGGCGCAACCCGCGGTGCCTATCGCGCGCCGTTTCCGCTCCCCGACGGAAGAATTTTAGTTTCGTATGCGCCGGAAGTGACCAACTTGGATACCGCCAGCGCCGTTCGCTACGATCTGGTCGTGGTCGATCCCGATCCGACTGGTGTGAAACGTACACCGGTAGCCAATTTTTCGACGGGCAGCGCGTCAGTAACCGAAGCGCTATTGGTCTATCCGCGCGAGCAGCGCCCGCTGTTCTCCAACGTGGCGCAGCTCATCTTTGGCGGACATTCCGACCCGAGCGATCCGGCGCACGCCTGGATCCACTATCCCGATCTGCCCATGCTGGCGACGCTGCTCGGCGCCAACCTACGCACCGGTCGGGCGGTCGATGACTTGCGCTCTGCCAAGACGGTGTCCGTCTATGCGGCCCAGCCAGCCACCGACGCAACGGCGGCCCGCGCGGCCCAGACCGGCAGCGAGAAGGTGTACGACCAGCGGCAGCGCCTCGGCTCGGCGCCGCTCGCCTCCGACGGCAGCGTTCAAATTCGCGTGCCCGCGCTCACGCCGCTCTTTCTCGAGCTGGACGACGAAAGTGGAAAGCCCCTGTTCGCTATGACCGAAGAAGATCAGGTCGGTCCAGGCGAGCACGTTTCGCGCGGCGTGCCACAGCCGTTCTTCAACTCGGTCTGCGGCGGCTGCCACGGCTCGGTGTCGGGACGCGAGCTCGACATCGCCATCGATTCCGACGCGCTCACCGGCGCCAGCGTCTCACTCTCACGCGATCAAAGTACCGCGCAGACCGTCGGGCCTTGATGCGCGACCTGTGTTATCTTTTCCGCCAAGGAGGATCTATGCGCATTTTGATTGCCGCCGCGGCCGTGCTCACAATGGCCACTTCGGCGAATGCTGCACCGAAGAAGGGCGGAGCCGCCAAGGCCGCCAAAGGGCAGGCGCCGTCGCTGCACGCGGTGAGCGAGCTCATGAGCAAGTTCAAGTGGGGCATGACGCCCGAAGACGTCACCAAGATGGTGGAGGCGGACGTTCACGCCCGCTACGTCGATCTGATCGCCAAGGAGCAGGATCTCTACCGCCAAGATCAGCTGCGCAAGGAAGAGAGCGAAGAGGTGGAGAAGTTCCGTGCGTCGCTGGTCAAGTTCGACGGCATTCAGGGCGGCTGGGACGTCTCCATCATCGACCGCGAGTTCGTGCACAAGAACAACGAGTCGATGATCCTCATGTCGGAGCCCGATCAGCGCCGCTTCCTCTTCTTCTGGAACGATCAACTCTACAAGATGTACATCGCCTTCAACGCCGAGCATCCGGCGTTCAAAGGCAAGAACTTCGACGGCTTCGCCGAGATCATTCAGAAGCGCTATGGGCCGGCCAAGCGAGTGACCGCAAAGAAGAAGACCAGCGACGAGCAAGAGCTCGACCATCTCGAGTGGCCGCCGGCCGGCGACTACACGTTGTCGGCAAGCGATTAGTCGGGCATATACGGAAACTTCTGTCTCTTGGTCGCGCAGACCAGCGTGCTCGCGCGTCTGGAGAAATCGCGTGAAGGCAAGGGCGCGAAGAAGCAGGGTGCCAGCGCAGTCATCGACGCGGTGACCACGCCCGACAAGGTGCAGGGCGACGCGAACGCGGATATCGTTGATCAGGTAGTCGGTCGCAAGGCCCTCCGCACTAACCAGGGCAACAAGAAATAGGCCGACGATTCGACCCGATCGCTGCGTTGCGAACGACCTCGGAATCGGTCATGGGCTAGAGCCCACTCCCTCATCCTCGCCCGTTCGCGCCTTGCGCTCGGGCCGACTTGTCGGCCTTTCCGCTTTGCGGTTTTGGGATAGAAATCTAGCGACCGCGTCTGCACTCTAGCCAATCTCATTCACGCTTCAGCCGAGCTCGTCCACGAGCGAGATAACCTCATTCCCCACCTTAACAACATCGTCCAAGACCTCAACGAGGTCGTCTAAGANNACGACGTCGTCTAAGACCTCAACGACGTCGTCTATGACCTGACCGACGTCGTATACGATCTTAACGAGCGCGTCTCAAAAAGTGACCAAGCTCACGCACAAGCCAGCTCAAATTTCCTCAAACCTGGTGGAGCGAAGCTAGCTGAGCAAAAATCGCTGCGGTGACCGCGCGTCCCGAGGGTTCCCTTCGGCGCGCAGGGCGGCGTAGGCAAGGCAGTCGCTTTCAATGTCTCTTCGAGCAAGCCTCATCGCCACGGCAACACCAGCGCGAGACTTCAGCACAGAGCCCGAGCACCGACGGGAGACGGGACGCGCACAGGGCACCGCAGCGATTTTGTGGTCAGCTAAAAAGCGAAGAGGCGGGGGCGTTCGGCGGACTTCTTCATATCGGCAACCACTTGCTTCTGCACGGCGTCGATCTCGCTCGCCAGCTTGCCGATCGACTGCATACGGCGACCGTAGTCGCGCAGCACGAGCACGTCGGGATTGCCCGACAAGATGCTCTCGAAGAACGGCGTCGGCTGAAGCGGGTAGACCACCTGCTCCGGTTTGCCCTTCGCCGGCCGCTCGCTCCAATTGCCGCTCGAAGCGACGCGATACTGGAATCCCTTGAGCTCGGCCGCGTTGCAATCCTTCTGTCCCGGCGTGTTGCACACCACGTCGCCGAGCTCGACCAGCTGCGAAAGTCCGACCGGCTTCGACAGATCAAGAATGATGGCGTACTTCTTCTTGTTCTTCTCTTCGATCGACTTGGCGGCGCTGTTGATGGTCTCTTTGTCTGCTAAGGTCGCGTTCTTGTGTGACTCGATTTCGCGGAACAGCACCGTCGCATCGTTGAAATAGGTGAAGAGTCGATCGACCGCGACCGGATCCATGTGCGCGTAGTTGGAGTGGAAGAGCAGCAGTGTGTCCGGCTTGTCCTTCGGCACCAGGCCGCCGAGCGTCGCCGCCAAGTCGGTGTCGACGCCGCCGTGACTCTTTTGCGTCGAGGTAGTTACCGCCGCGATGATCTCCGAGACGTGCTTCTCGATGCGCTGCACTTCGGTGTTCAGCTTCTCCGCTTGATCGATCGACGCGTTGAACTCGAGTCGCTCGGAGAAAATTCGTCCGAAGGACTGACCGATGATCAGGCCGAGCACTGCCGCACCGACGATAATGAGCGCGCGTGTGCCGCCTTTGTTCTGGCTCAGATTGGTGTCCGACGCCGCGTCGGCGGTGCCGGGCATGGCCTGATTGATTCCGTAGAACGCGGCCAGATTGGCCGCTTGCTGCTGACCAAACGGATCGCGCCTGGGATCGTTTGCCGTCGGTTGCGCCGCCGCTCCGCTCGCAAACGGAGCGGACACTGTCTCGTGCGGACCGGTGCCACCCGACGAAGGTGCGATCGGCTGTGGGCCCGTGCCGCTGCCTACGGAAGGTGCACCACCAGCCGGTGCGGCTGCGCCTTTTTTGAGTCCAAGGCGCGCTTTCAGATCGCTGATATCTCGTTGTCCTGGCTTCTTATTCTCGTCCAAAGGGCTTTCCCCTCCCGCAGTGCCGCAAACTCTACCGACGTGATCTGGAGCTGTCAAGAAGCGGAGGGCGGAGTATACTGAAGACCGATTGAGATCAGCCTTCGACCGGACGTCGGGATGCGGTGGCGTCAAGGGACGCGGTGGCGTCAAGGGACGCGGTCTCGCGTATTTCCCTCCCGCTCAGAAACGCATCGATCGCCTCGCGGTCGGCGCTGTCCATCTGCTGAAAGCGAACGCCGTGCGCGCGCGCCCATCGGTGCTCTTGCAGCATCATGCCGCTCACCTTGATGACGTGCTCGGAGTCGGGCAGCTGAAACTCGAGCGTGACTTCGCCACTCTCGTTTTCAGGCTCGAGCAGTTTGTAGAGCAGAATGCCGCCGCGGGACAGGTTCACCCCGCGACAGAGGTAGGGCACTCCGTCGACGTATTTGTTGAGCAGGATGTTGATCGGCCTTCGTCGTTCCCGTCGAGCGTCGAGCTTCATGACCGCGGCTCCCTTTTGATGCCCGACAGACTGCGGGCGGATGATGGGTGGTTGGCTTCCATACATGTAGGATATCTTTCCCGCGCGGCCGCCGCAAATTTTTGGTCGATTTCGAATTCCGCGCTCCAATTGGGTGCCCATGGACGCTGCTGATTCCGACAAACCGAAGCTGCTCGACGATCCCGGACGACTCATCGGCGCGCGGGTGCTCGATTTCCGCCTGACCGCGGTCATCGGGCTCGGCGGAATGAGCGTGGTCTACGCCGGTACGCACGCGGTTACCGAGCAGCTGGTGGCGATCAAAGTGCTACCGCCGGAGCTCGCGGTTCACGAAGAGTTGAAGGCGCGCTTCGTCGAGGAGGCGCGCGTGCTGGCGCGGCTCGAGCATCCCAACATCGTGCACCTCAACAACCTGACCATGGCGCAGGGACGGCTGTGCCTGATCATGCAGCACGTCGAGGGCATCACGCTCGAGAAGTGCATCAACGAGGTGAAGCGCGTGTCGCCGGCGGAGACCACGCGCGTCGCCATCGAAGTCTTGAAAGCGCTCGAGTACGCGCACGCGCAAAATGTGGTTCATCGCGACATCAAACCATCGAACATCATCCTGCGTTCCGACGGCACGGTGAAGGTCACCGACTTCGGCATTGCCAAAATCACTGGCTCTTACGACTCGCGACTGACGACCACCGGGCAGACCATGGGCACGGTCCGCTACATGTCGCCCGAGCAGGTGCGCGGCAAACCGGTCGATGGGCGCTGCGATCTCTATTCGCTCGGCATCACCATGTATGAGTCGCTCACCGGCAAGACGCCGTTCGACGCCAACGATGCCTTCTCGATCATGGAGCAGCATCTTTCGCGCCGGCCGCCGCCGGTCTCGTCGCACGGCGTCGAGATTCCGAAAGATCTGGAAGAGGCGATTCGCATCGCGCTCGAAAAAGATCCCAAAGATCGATTCGCCGATGCGCGGGCGTTCCGGAAATTTCTCGAAGAGCATCAGATCGGCGGCGAGCCACCCTCGGTGACAATGGCGGTGTGGCCCAAGAAGACGCGCCGGCTTCTGTGGGCGGTGCCGCTCGCGCTCGCACTCATCGGCGGCGGTGGGGCGGCGGTTCTGCATGTGCTCAAACAACCGAAGGAAGAGTTTCACGGCACGCGCGCTTGGCCGGCGCCGCACCCGCTCGAGGGAGTGACCTTTACCTACAATCAAACCTTCGTCGGGGAAGGGCTGCGGCTGCAATCGGTTCGGCCGCTCGATGGCGCCAAGGTGAAGAAAGAATATCTCGATCTACTGGAACAGGTGCGTGCGTCGTTGGCCCAAAGCGAGCTCACCTCGGCCAAAGAGGTGGCCGCGCGGTTTCAGCCGCCGCCACTCAACCTGGCGATCGTGCCGCAGTCGGTGCTGGTCAAACCGGAGCTGTGGCCGGGCCTGTCGGTCGTGCCTGGCTCGACCACTACCTCGCGGTACGTGGCCGAAGATCGCACGCTGTTCGTGGCCGATGAGCCGGGCGCGGAGGGGCAGGGGTGCAGTCCGTACGACCGCGCGCTGGCCTATGGGGTGGCGCTCCATGTCTGTTCCGCGGTCCCGATTTTTTCCGACGCGCTGGCACTTCAGCTCGCGCAGAAATTTGAGGCAGCTTACGTTTCCAAGTGCTCCGTTTCTGCTCCGCATTAGGTTGTCCACAACCTGTCTCCGACGAGGTGCGTCAGATCGCCTCTCCGTCGAGAACCAATTTCAAATCGCGACCCGGGAATCGGCGGAATGTATATGGTAATCAGCTGCTTAGATTCGATATCGGGGGATGTAGGTAAATCGTCGCTAATTTTCACGCGAGCCTGGGGATAATTTGTGGGATTTCCCACATCCCCGCGCCGCTGGAGGCCGCGCCGCCAAGGTTCTACCGCCTATCACTCGCGACCCTTTGTGCAGGTGTTCACCTGATGCAGTGATTCGCCATTTCTCGCCATCCGGCGGTCCCGGTCCGTAGCTTGCCCGCTACGGGCCCGCCACTCGCCCCTCACTCGACGGCAGGTGGAACTTTCTTAGACTTGGTGACTCATATGATGAGATAGTTCGCCCCCGGAAGGTACGTAGCGAGCGCCCTGAGGAGCGACTGACATGTTTCGTGCACGAATCCCGCTGGCAATGTCCGTTTTGGTTATCGTAGCTACTGCCGTTGTCTTCCAATCGATCAATGGGGCGCTGGTTTCGCACGCTACCCACGGTGTCGAGGCCCTGGTCGGTCGCGCCCAGTCAGCGTTCCCGAAGCTCGAGCTGCTGCGCGGAATCGACGTCACCAACGAGACCGCGCGCTTCGCGAGTGAAGAGACGTTCGCGCAGATCTTCGACAAAACCGGTGAGGAGGCGACTCGTTCGGCGGCCTACGACGCGGTCACTGATGCCAACAAGCGATTGGCGGAGGCGGGACGCAAGGCCGACCTCGTGGCGGTGGTGGGTGCCAACGGTCACGTGATCGTTCGCGATCTCAATCCCAACGTCCTCGTCGACGAAGATTGGAAAAGCAAATATCCGCTGGTCGGTCGCGCGCTCGGCGGCAGCGCATTCAAAGACACCTGGAACTTCGACGGTCACATGTATCGCGTCGCCGCGGCACCGATTCGCGGCAAGACCGGACAGATTTTGGGCGCGCTGATCATCGGATCATCGGCGTCCGCGTCGGATGCAGTGGCCGATCGCGAGCGCATCGGCACCGAAGTCGCCTACTTCCTGGATCATAAGATCGAGGCCTCGAGCTTCAAGAAAGAGGGAGGCGAGAGCGCTGAAGAGAAAGCGCTGGCGGTGCAGATCTTCGACGACAAAACCAAGCTCGCCGATGAGGCGCTCGCCGGCAAGAAGGCGGCGCCGTTCACCGTCAAGCTCGGCGGCGAGGACTTTTTGGTGCAGGTGGGACCGCTGCCCGGCAACTTGACCAAGAGCGCGTCCGGTTATGTGGTGCTGGCGTCGCTCACGCAGGCGCAGGCGCTCACCGCGGGACTGCCGATTTGGATTTTGGTGCTCGGCGCGATCGGCCTGTTGGCGGTGATCGGTGGCGTGACGCTCACTTCGCTGAGGTTCATTCAACCGCTCGACGCGATCGAGCGCGGCGTAGCCGAAGTGATCAACGGAAATCAGGATTACGTGTTTCAGTCGGCGACGCCCGACTTCGAAGGTCTGGCGAACGGCGTGAACGTCATGTTGGCGCGACTGCTCGGACGTCCGGACCCGACCGACGACGAGCTGGTGTCGGCTGGCGGTGCCGCACAACGTTGGCAGGGCGAGCTCTCGGTAGAAGACAGTGGCGCAGCCGCGCCGGCCGCGCAAGAGAGCGAAGCGCTCGGCAAAGAGCCGGAGGGCGCATACCTCCAGCGTCTGTTCGGCGAGTACCTGGCTGCGCGCAAGCAGAACGGTGAGAACGTCAATGGCCTCACGCTGGCCGACTTCTCGGCGAAGATTCGCCAAAACGAAGCGGGCCTGAAAAGGAAATACAACTGTCGTCTGGTGCGCTTCAAGATTTCGATCAAGAACAAGCAGACCGCACTCAAGCCGGTCCCGATTCAGTAAGTTTCGCTTCGCTCACTCCGCCCAGCTTCCGTTTCGACCCTACCGAAATCCGATCTGGATCCGATCTCATGCGCGTCCGGCGGGCCGTTGGAAGCGCACCGCTCCGAACCGAGAAAAAGGGCCGAAGCGCAGCGAGATCTCCAAAATAAACTTCGTTCGCTCTTTCATCGCATCACGCGGCCTCCCTCCGCCGCATTCCACCGTCGCTCCCATTCGAATATGAACTTTGCTCGCTCTGACATTGGATTCGTCTTCTTCCAGGGCATCCCTATTTCTGTCAGGGATGTCGTTAGACAACTCGAATCGATATTTAGGAGTGTCAGTGCACCAAAGTGTCGGGGATGTGAATCGCGGCTGTATTCGGAGATTGTCGTCGAGTTGGCTGACCAGCTCGGGTGGAATGAAAAGGCCACCGGGCCGCCGCGTCTGACGCCGGATGCGAGAAGCTGGCTGCTGAGGGAGGGATGGAAACGCGCGCGATTCGAATGAGCTTCTAAACCTGCCTTTGAGCTGGGAGGACGTTACTTGTAGCCGCCCGGATCGGGACAGATCTCCTTGAGCGCGCAGCCGCGGCACGGCTCTCCGTCCCAGAGATCTTGAAATATCGCCTGTACGCGATCGAGTAGATCGAAATCTTCGGTCATGAAGCCGAGCTCGAAATTGCGCTTGTCGTCGCCTTTGAGCCCGAGGCCGGCGCCGGTGAAATTTGCCGAGCCCAAATACAGGCGACTGCCATCGATGACCACCGCCTTCATATGCACGCGCGGGCAGTGTTTCATCTTGAGCCCGCCTTTGATCAGGGCGGGGCGGCGATCGTAAGCGGCGCGAAACCGCGTCGACGGCAAAACCGCGTGCAGGATGCGCATCTCGACACCGCGTTTGGCCAGCTCGTCGAAGGCGCCCATGATCGAGCCCACTTTTTTTCCACGGCCGAGCCCCGACCGCTCGACGTAAAGCTCTTTGATGTTGGCGGTGGCGATCCACACCGAGCGCTTGGCTTTGAGAACTCCCTCGACGATCACCTCGTCGTAAAGCGCGCGCCCGTGCAGAAAGCTGCCCGTAAATTGTACCGGGATCGCCTCGTGATTCCGGTTCGAGCGTAAGCGCTTCACGTAGACTCCTTTAAAATGACCGCCTGCGAACGTCGATACCTCGCTAGATCGACTAGCAGGACACGGCCATCATACTCCGTCCAGGATTTTCGCCTTTTTCAACGTCCTGCTAGCGTCGCACGGCGGCGGCGAGCCGGCAAAATTCGTGATAGATCTCTTGCGTGCACATCGCTCTCTTCGGTGGCAGCTTCAATCCGCCCCACATAGCGCACCAATTGGTCTGCACCTACGCGCTCTCGTGCGGCGGATTCGATCAGTTGTGGATGGTGCCGACCTTCAAACACGCCTTCGAAAAGCCGCTCGCGCCCTACGCCGATCGAGTGGCCATGTGCGAGCGCGCGGTCGAGATGTTCGGTGGGCGGGTCTTGGTCTCGCGCATCGAAGAGGAGCTCGGCGGCGAGAGCTACACGCTCAACACGGTCGAGGCGATCGAAAAGAAAGTGCCGCGCGCGCGTCTATCACTGGTGGTCGGCGCCGACCTGCTTCACGAGCTGCCGTCGTGGCACCGATACGACGAGCTTCAGAAACTCGTTTCGATGTTCGTGATCGGGCGCGCCGGATTTGAAGCGTCGCCAGGTGCGGTGCCGGGCGCCGTTCAGGGCATCGAGCTCGCTCGCGTCAGCTCGACCGAAATTCGTGCGGCGATCGCGGCCCACAAATCCTCGTCGCTGACCGCGGTGGTTCCCAAATTGGTGCTCGAGTACATCGATCAAAAAGGGCTGTACCGATGAAGCTGCTCGTTGTCGGCGACGGTCCGGTGGCGCGCACGTTTGCGAGCGCGCTCGAGAGGGCGGGTGAGTCGCCGGCGCGATGGTGGCGCAGGCAGGGCGGGGCACCTCCGGCGTGCGACGTCGCGATTTTGGCCGTTCCCGATCGCGCTCTCACCGATGTGGCCGAACAAATTCTGATCACTTCACCGGCGCCCGCGCTCATTCATCCTGCCGGTGGACTCTCTGCCGATGCACCGTTCACACATCTGTCTCGCCGGCCGCGCGGAGTAGCGCTCCTGCATCCATTGCGATCGTTGGCGGCTTCGGCGGCCGACTTGCGCGGCACCGTGTTTGCCGTCGGTGGCGACGAGGTGGGTCAGAAGATCGCCCGCTCACTGGCGGAAAAGCTGGGCGGCCAAGTCCTCGAGCTCGATCCCGCCGCCCAACCTCTCTATCACGCCGCCGCCGTGATGGCGTCCAGCCACCTGGTCGGCATCGTCGATGTAGCCGCCGATCTACTGGTCTCGCTCGGCTTAGAAAAAACGCGCGCTGTCTCGGCGCTGGCGAGTCTTTTGCGATCGGTGGCGGAAAACCTCGAGCATCACGGGCTTCCGACAGCGCTGACCGGTCCCATCGCGCGGGGCGACGTCGAGACCGTGGCGCGACATCTCGGCGCACTCAAGAAACGTCCGATCGCCGATGCTCTCTATCGAGCGACCGCCCGCGCGGTGACCAAGGTCGCTCGGGAAAAAGGTCAGGCCGCGCCCACAGCGCTCGAAAAAATCGAGCGAATGCTGTAAAGTCCTCGGCTCTGGAGGCATCATGACGAAGGCATTCTTGCTCGCTCTGCTTCTGTTGTCGCCGACGGCCTTCGCCAAAGGGACCCAGCCCGAAGATCTGCTGAAGGGCAAGATCATCATCAGCGAAAAGTCGCTACCGACCCACTGGACTTCGGTGCCGGCCTACGTCTCACAGCTCAAGGGCTTGTCCAAAGACACCTTCTGGTACGACAAAAAGAGCGGCAAGCTGACCGTGCAGTACGCCGCGTTCTTTGCGCAGCCGGTGATGGATGTGCAGGTCGACCTGGTCATCTACGACATCACCGGTGGCTCGCACACGCAGAAGGTGTCGACCGAGAACTTCATGCGCCAAGGCGATCGCGTGCTCTTCAACACGGTCGAGTTCGACAAGGAAGACATCGAGCCCAACCGCAAATATCTGGTGACGATTCAAAGTCGCCGGCGGATCATCGCCTCCACTCAGTTCATTCTTCGCGGCGAGGGACATCACTACTCCGGCAAGGTGACCTTCTCTGACGATGACACTAAATAAGTTCTGGATGGCCCTGTCGCTCATGTGGAGCGGCTTCGCGTACGCGGCACAGGGTGAAGATCTCGGACAGCTGAAGCACGCGCTGTCTCAACCAAGCGAACCAGTGGCAACCGAAGCCGCACTGGCGCTCGCCAAGTCGTCCGATCCAGGCGCGCTAGAAGCACTGCTC
>PLXG01000432.1 GCA_003153195.1 Myxococcales bacterium | reverse complement strand
CCGGACTTTGAGGACACGCCCTAGTAAATCAATTGTCTTCGCGAAGTAATTTCTCTGCGAAACGGAAGCAACTTTTCGCGCTCGTTTCCGATAACTGCTCCAGATGGATCATGATATATCCGAGCTTCGAGAGGAGCTCGCCGATGCGCTGCGAAAACAATTAATGTTGGAGATGCAATCCATTGTCGGCGTTGTGTTCGACCAGTTCGACCGGCGTTTCGACCAGTTGGAACGCCGATTCGATCGACTCGAGCGAAAGGTGGATCTCCTTGCCGATGCACTCGCGGAGACTCGATCGGATCTCCATCGCCTGATCGCCAAACTGACCGTGCCTCGCGATTGAATCGCGGCCGTGACTGGTCTAATATAGATCTCCTTCTCGGAGGCTTCACATGCTCAAGCAGTACCTCCTTACGCCCGGTCCCACTCCCGTTCCCGAACGAATCATGCTGGCGATGGCGCGCCCGATCGTGCACCACCGCATGCCCGCGTTCACCACCAGTTTCAACGAAGCCGCTGAAGGACTGAAGTGGCTGTTTCAAACCAAGCAGCCGGTGCTGATGCTGGCCGGCTCGGGCACGCTGGCGATGGAAGCCGCCGTGGTCAACACCATGAAGAAGGGCGACAAGGCGCTGTGCGTCGTCGGTGGAAAGTTCGGCGAGCGCTGGCGCAACATCTGTAAGGCGTACGGGATCGAGTTCGTCGAGCTCACGGTGGAGTGGGGCAAAGCGGTCGACCCCGAGCTAGTCAAAAAGGCGCTCGATGCCGACGACAAGATCACCGCGGTCTTTTCGCAGGCCAACGAATCGTCGACCGGTGTCAGACATCCGGTGGAAGCGATAGCCAAGCTCACCGCCAGCCGCGAGCGCGTGATCAACGTGGTCGACGCGGTGTCTGCACTGGGCGCGTTCGATCTGCCGATGGACCAAGCCGGATTCGACGTGCTCATCACCGGCTCGCAAAAAGCGCTGATGCTGCCGCCCGGCCAAGCGTACATCGCTCTGTCAGACAAAGCGTGGGCGCGCACCGAGTCGGCCGATCTGCCGCGCTTCTACTCCGACCTCAAGCGCGAGCGCAAAGCGCAAGCCGGCGGCGAAACCGCCTGGACGCCCGCGGTCACGCTGACCGTCGGCCTGGTCGAAGCATTGCGCATGATCAAAGAAGAGGGTCTGCAAGAGTGCTTCGCCCGCCACGCCAAACTGGCCAAGGCCACCCGCGCCGCCGCACTCGCCTTAGGCTGCACGCTGTTCGCCCCTGACGCGCCGTCTCCGACGGTAACAGCGGTCAACGGACCGGGCGGCCTCGACACAGGCAAGCTGGTCAAACAGCTGCGCGACAAGTACGGCGTCTCCATCACCGGCGGCCAAGACGCAGTGAAAGGAAAGATCTTCCGCGTCGCCCATCTCGGTTACTTCGACACCTTCGACATCCTGACCTCGGTCACCGCCATCGAAATGGCGCTCAACGATCTAGGCGTCAAGGTCACCCGCGGAGCCGGCACCGCCGCCGCCGAAGCCGTCCTAGAAGCCGGCCCCAACGCCAAGTAGCTCCCGCCAGCAGCCAGGCAAGGCAGCAAGGCCGAAGGCCAAGCGATCGCACCAGCCCCGAGTCGGTTTCGACCAACAAAGAAGTGATCGATCTCACCAAAGAGATGATCGCAACCAGCCCCGAGCCGGTTTCGACCAACAAAGAAGTGATCGATCTCACCAAAGAGATGATCGCAACCAGCACCGAGGCGATCCCAACCACCAAAGAGGTGATCGTAACCACCACCGAGGAATCAGAGCAACAACCGGCTGTCAGACATCATTCCGTCTCAGCCGAAAAAAACAAAACACGCTTCCCTTTCGTCGTAGCAATCAGTACCAAACCGACCAAGCGAAGCCGTACGCCAAAAGGCGCCCGGCTAATGCGTTCGCTACTTCTGAACAGAGATTGTGGGGGCGGCGTTGTCTGGGACGGGATAGTACTGTCCGTTGAAAATACACATCTCGTTGGTCATCGCCGACTCACCAAAGGTGATCGTATCTTGCGTGTTGTTGGCGATGGTGCACGACCAGGTAATCTTGGTTCCCACCGGGAGCGCGATCGGCGGCGTGTACGCTTGCATCGGCGCGGCCGACCAGGAGTCGGTGGTGTAGAGCATGTTGGTGTCATTGTAGGTCGCGGTCATGTTGGTCGATCGCGAATGCATGTGCGCGGTGGCGTAGAGCACGTTGATCGGAATCTTGGTGGTGTAGCTGGCGGTGATGGTCTTGGTCTCGCCCGCTGGAATGCCGCCGGCCGGCGGCAAGAGGCCCGACACGTTGTTCAGAAAGAAGACACCGGCGTGTTGCGTGATGGTGCTCGGATCGGCCTTGTGCATCTTGACCTGAACCGTCGCGTGAATCGGCGTTGGATCCATCGTGGCATTGATGTAGTGCGCCACCACCTTGAATCCCTGCGTTGCCTTGATCACCGTCGCGATTCCATCGGGGAAGGTGACGTCCCCATCGGGACGCTGAGTTCCATAGGGCATCGGACCAAAGGTGAGACCGCTGCAATCTTGGAGCGAGCCGTCAACCGCATTGTCTTCGAAGAGGAGCAGCAGATGGTGCGATCCGGAGGTCATGTGCGACTCGAACTCTTTTACGTCGATGTCGGCGCCGAAGGGATTGGCAAATGTCTGACATTTGAAAACTTCATCGCCGGACGCGACGTCGAACGGGGTCATGGTGATGACAGCTTCATCGCCATTCATCGACAACCCCGGCCCATCGGTGCTGACGAAGTTCGAGTCCTGCGCGGCCGAGCCCAAGTCCATCACCGTCGTACCGCCGGAAGTTCCGCCGCACGCGGTCATGATCAAGACCGACGCGCCGAGCAATCCAATAAAATCAGACCGAAGGCACGTCACAAATCTCATCCTTATGAAGTACGCTGAATGGTCTCCGACGTCAAATGTCCTCTGACACGACGCGCTTGAAGACTGGACGCCTTTTCGTCTAAAGTGATCACACCATGAAAAAGCATCGTGTGCTCATCGCTGACGACCTGTCCTCACGCGCCGTAGAGGTGCTCTCCGCCCATCCCGAGATCACCGTTGAGGTGAAAACCGGCCTAAAGGGCAATGATTTGAAGGAGGCGCTGAAAGGGGTCTCGGCGCTGGCGGTTCGATCGGCGACCAAGGTCACCGCCGAAGTACTGGAGGCGGCCACCGACCTGCGCATCGTCGGACGCGCCGGAATTGGCGTCGACAACATCGACGTCAAAGCTGCTTCGCCTAAGGGTGTAATCGTGATGAACACCCCGTCGGGCAACTCGGTGACCACGGCCGAGCATGCGCTCTTCCTTTTGTGCTCGCTGGCGCGCCACATTCCGCAGGCCACCGCATCGATGAAGTCGGGCAAGTGGGACAAAAAGAGCTTCTCCGGCACCGAGCTTTTCGAAAAGACGCTCGGCATCGTCGGCCTCGGCAACATCGGTCGCATCGTGGCTGACCGCGCTCAGGGTCTGCGCATGAAGGTCATCGGCTACGATCCGTTCCTCTCCAAAGAAGCGGCGGAGCGCATCGGCGTGGAGCTGGTCTCGCTCGACGATCTTTATCGCCGCGCCGACATGATTACCATTCACACGCCGCTCACCGACGACACCCGTGGGTTAGTAGGCACCGCCGCCTTCGCCAAGATGAAAAAGAGCGTTCTTATCGTGAACGCCGCGCGTGGCGGCATTGTGGACGAAGCTGCCATCGTCGAGGCGCTCAACTCGGGCAAGGTGGCCGGCGCCGCCTTCGACGTGTTCGTCGAGGAGCCCACTCCGGCCAATCATCCGCTGGTCACGCATCCCAAAGTGATCTGCACGCCGCACCTTGGCGCCTCCACTGAAGAGGCGCAGGAAAAGGTCGCGGTGGAAGTGGCCGAGCAGATCGTCGCCTACCTATTGAAAGGCGAAGTGAAGAACGCGGTGAACTTGCCGCCGCTCGCGCGCGAAAATCAGACGCGGGTGCAGCCCTATCTCGACCTGGCCTCCAAGCTCGGACTGCTGCTCGGGCAACTCGCCGTCGGTGTGGAGAAGATCGAAGTCGAAACCGTCGGCGAAATTGCCGAAGTGGGCGGCAAAGCGATCGCCTCGGCGGCGCTGGCGGGTCTGCTCCGTCCGCACCTCGACGTACCGGTGAATGAAGTGAACGCGCGGCTGCTCGCCGCCGAACGCGGCATCACGCTGGCCGAGATCGTGCGTTCGCAGGGACGCAACTTCACCTCGTCGATCGAGCTGCGCGCCACCACCAAAGAGGGCACGCGCACCATCAAGGGCGTGGTTTTTCAAGTGGCCGAAGGTTACGAGCCGCGCATTGTACAGATCGACAAGTTCTATCTCGAAGTGCAGCCGGAAGGCCGCATTCTCCTCCTGCGCAACGACGACAAACCGGGCGTGATCGGCGCAGTCGGCACCATTCTCGGTGGACGCGGCATCAACGTCTCGCGCATGCAGGTAGGTCTCGAAAAAGGCACCCGCGAAGCTCTCCAGCTCTGGAGCGTCGACGCAGTCCTCGACGCCGATGCGCTAACCGCAATCCGTGGCGTCCCCGGCGTGAAGTCCGCTCAAGTAGTGCTGCTATGACCGTCGACCGTCGACCGTCAACCGTCGACTTCCGATAATGGCCAACGTCATCATCGTAGGCGCGCAGTGGGGCGATGAAGGCAAAGGCAAAGTCGTCGATCTCTACACGGAGTTCGCCGATGTGGTGGTGCGCTTCGGCGGCGGCGCCAACGCCGGACATACGTTGGTGGTTGGCGATCAAAAGCTCATTACTCACCTGATTCCGTCGGGCGTACTGCGCGGGCGCGGCAAACGCTGTGTGCTCGCCGGCGGCATGGTCATCGATCCGAAGACCCTGCTCGAAGAGATCGCCGAGCTCAAATCGCGCGGTCTGCTTCAAGACGACAAAGATCTGGTGATCTCGACGGCGGCGCACGTGATCTTGCCGGAGCATCGCGAGGTCGATCGGTTGCGCGAGCTCGGCAAGAACGCCATCGGCACAACCAAGCGCGGCATCGGGCCGGCCTATGAGGCCAAGATGGCGCGGCGCGGCGTGCGCATGATCGATCTCATTCACCCCGAAAGACTAAAAGAGCTTTTGCTCCGCAGTCGCGAAGAGCTGGCGCAATACATCGCCGAGCGCGGCGGCACATTCACGCCGCTCGAGCAAGAGTTAGAGGAGTCACTCGCCTACGGACAAAAGATCAAACGCTACTTTACCGACACCTCTTCCTACGTTCATCAAGAGATGACGCGCGGTCGTCACGTCCTTTTCGAAGGTGCGCAGGGCGCGTTGCTCGACATCGACCACGGCACCTATCCGTTCGTGACCTCATCGTCGACCATTGCGGCCGGCGCCTGCACCAGCTGTGGCATTGGGCCGACCAGCATCGACGCGGTGATCGGAATCGCCAAGGCCTACACCACGCGCGTCGGTGGCGGACCTTTTCCCACCGAGCTCGGCGGCGAGAACGCTACCGTCAGCGACGCTGCGCTCGGCGAGCAATTGCGAAAGGTCGGACATGAATACGGCTCGACCACCGGTCGGCCGCGTCGCTGCGGCTGGCTCGACGTGGCCGCGCTTCGGTTGGCGGCGCGCTGGAACGGAATGTCGGGCATCGCACTCACCAAGCTCGACGTGCTCTCCAAGATGAAGCGCGTGAAGATCTGCGTCGGTTACAAGGTGAACGGTCGCGAGATGTCGGAGCTGCCGTGCGACATCAATGAGATCGAAGGCGCCCAGCCGATCTACGAAGAGCTCGAAGGCTGGGACGCCGACACCACCTCGGCGCGCGATTTCGAATCGCTTCCGACTGCGGCGCAACGTTACGTTCGGCGCATCGAAGCGCTGGTGGGCGTGGATATAGGACTCATTTCCGTCGGTCCTGCGCGCGCGGAAACGATCATGATCAAAAACCCTTTTCGCTAGTCGAGCGTTTGAATGTTTCGTGCCCCCGTTTTGATCGTCGCCGCGCTGGCCCTGGCTTTTGGGCTCGGTTGCGCGTTCTTGGCGGTGCGGGGTTGCCAGTGACAGCAGCGAGAAGTAAGGAAATGTAAGGGACTATTCGGTAAGCGCTTGATTCGCTTGCGAACAAAGCGAGATCGCCTATAATCCTTCATTCTTGAGGACCGGGTATTCGGTCGGCATTTGGCCAGTATTGAGATCGAGGGGAAGATGAAAATCGTTTGCGACAACTGCGCCACGAAATACTCGATCGCGGACGACAAAGTTCGCGGAAAAGTATTCAAGATTCGGTGCAAGAAGTGCACCCACATCATCGTGGTGCGCGGAAATTCGAACGAAGCCGAGTCACCCGTCAATGTGAGCGCGAGCCATGCAGCGGTCTCTGACGAAGCGATGGCAGCTGAGCCGGTCGGAACGTCAGACGGTTTCGGTCCGAACGATCCGGTTTGGCATTTGGTGATCGATCGCGAGCAAGTAGGACCCCTTCGTGCCGACGAAGTGCGTGCGAAGTTCGCCGCCGGCCAGATCGACATCGAGAGCTACACCTGGCGCGAAGGTTTCAGCGACTGGTTGCGCCTCGGATCGATCGACGAGTTTCGCGATCTCCAGCAGAATCACGGCGGCACCTCCAGGACCTCGGCTCCGGCGGAAGAGTCGGGGGGCGATCAGACGCGACTGTCCGACGCTAATGTTGCCGATCTGTTTGCGCAGGCTCCCTCGGATCGTGCGAGCGCGGCGGGCGACGACCTCTTCGGTGCGGCGCAGACTCGCACGCCAGCGTCCTACGCCAGCAATGCGGCTCACGATGACATGTTCGGCGGAAACGGTGAGGCGACCACCCTCGCTTCGACCCAACACAAGCATCCGGCGCGGGTCACGCCCGGCGCAGGTGTGTCGTCTGGCGGAGGTAACGGCGAGGCCGGCGGCGAAGTCAAGTCGATGACCGGTCAACGAAATGAGAACTCGGTTTTGTTCTCACTCAACAACCTGCAGGCTCTCGCCGGCGGAAACGCACCGAAGTCCTCGACTGCCGAGCCGAAGGCTGGCTTTGCAAACGCCAAGACCGAAGGGTCGGGGCTTATCGACATTCGCGCGATGGCCGCTTCTACCTTGGCACAGTCGCCCAAGGGCGATTCGTCGAACGAAGGTGGACCTTCGTATCAAAGTGCGCCGCCGGTCTTCTCTCCGATGGCGGCGCCGATTCTTTTGCCGGCACCGCAGTCGGGAATGCCGAAGTGGCTTTGGGGCGTCCTTGGTCTCGGTGTTTTGGCAGTGGCAGGCGTAGGCGTTGTGATCGTGATGCTGGCGAGCCACAAAGAGCCGCCGCCGGCGCCCGCGCTTCCGCCCAGCCGTTCGGTTCAAGCCGCGGCAGAGCCGTCGCCGACTTCTCCACCGAATCCCGCGGCTACGGCAGCGCCGGGCGCTGCACCGGGAACGATTCCAGCTCCGGCGGGGACCGTGCCACCGGGTGCGGGTGCTGTGCCGGCACCGGGCACTCCTGCCGCCGCGACCTCCGAGGCAACCAAAGTGGCTGCTGCGGCTGCCGCTGGCGGACCGCACAAGCCGACCAAAGCCGAGCGCAAGGCGCTGGCCAAAGCGGCGAAGACCGACGCCCCTCCTGCTGCGGCACTTCCCCCGGCGGCTGCACCTGCACCGACGGCGGTTAGCAAGAAGCCGGGCAAAAAAGGTGACGAGCTCGACGAGCTTCTCAGCAAAGGTAGCTCCGGTGGGGGTGGTGGCTCGAGCGCACAATCGGAAGATAACCTGCCCGAGCAGCTCGATCGTGGCGCCGTGCTCGGAGGTTTGAGCAAGGTTAAGCCGCGCGTGCTCGCGTGCAAAGATCAATTCAAGGTGAGTGGCATGGCGATGGTTTCGTTGACCATCGGCAAGACCGGACGGGTGTCGTCGGCCACGGTCAAGGGATCGCTGGCGGGAACACCGACCGGCGAATGCATTTCGCGCGCGGTCAAGAGCGCCAGCTTCCCGCCGTTCAAGGGTTCGCCGCTGACGGTCGACTATCCGTATCAGCTGTGATTCGAGTTTCGCCGTAGCAGCAGCCAGCCGAGCGTGACCATCATTCCCAATCCACCGAGTAAAATCCATTTCATCGAAGCGTTTTTCGGCACTGGCGCCACCGGCGTTGGCTTGGCTGCTGCGCCTTCGAACGAAAAGCTGATCGAGCGATCTTCGAGCGCGCTGAACTTGGCGCCGCTGAAAACGAAATGATCGATCCTCTGCGTGGCCGGCGGTGCCCCGCGGTCGGCGGTCAGCAGTCGAGTTTCAGGACCTTCGGTGATTCGAATTTCGTCTTCGCCGAGATCGGAAGTGGGAAGACTGGTTACATCGTCGAAATGGAAGGCGTGCGCGGGCGCCGGCACCAGATGAATGCGCGCGGTCAGATCGATCGAGAAGGGATCGGGCGCGACCGTGCTGCCGGCGAGGCCCACCTGCGGTGAATCAAAGATGGGCGTCCATCGCGCGCCGTCGAGATCGAGGGCGAGCGCGTGGCCGATCTGTTCGGCATATCGAGCGCCGAGCAGCTTGATCTCGCGGTCGTCCAAACGGCCGTCGCCGTTTTCATCGGCGAGCTTGCGGGCCGCCAGCGCGGGCGCGGCACCGAACATGATCGTGTAGGCCAGACGAATTTCGTTTGGCGCAACGAGATCGAACTTCACGTAGCGATTGATCACCTGCGGCTTGAATTCCGGATGCGCCATCGCGTCGTCCGCCCCATCGACGAGACTAAGCGACACGAAGGCCGCAGCGAAAAGGGTCAATCGACGCATCGATTCCTTTCTCATGTATCGCATTCTCCAGAGTAAGATGCACCCAAGCTGGAAGTGGAACCCCAAAAATTTGCGCGGCGGCGGGCGTTTCGGATTGGCCTGCTGGTGATGCTGGCCCTCGCGCTTCGCATCGAGTTGGTGGTCGAGTACCATGTGGTCCCCGTCGACGGAGCGCAATATCATCTGCTCTCGCAGCAGCTCATTCGCGAAGGCCGGTTCGCGTTCAGCTCCGATAAGCCACCGACCTTTTCGCGAATGCCCGGCTATCCGCTGTTTTTGGCCTATCTCGCGGTGCGCAAGCCGGTGGGCACCGCCAGATATTCGCTGCGCGCCACCCTCGCCAATGCGATCCTGGATGTCGGAACCGCGGCGCTGACCGCAGGAATTTTGTACGAGATCGGCGCGGCGATTTGGGTGCAGGTGCTCGGCTTTTCGATGGTGATCGGTTGGCCGCTGCTGTTCATTTTAGCCAGTCATACCCTGAGCGAAACG
>PLXG01000373.1 GCA_003153195.1 Myxococcales bacterium | reverse complement strand
GCTTCCACTTTGGCCCTTTGCGCTGGTGGGATTGGCGTTGTCGGCGCTGTGGTGGCGAGTCCGCGGTCAGGCGTCCCACCAAGAACCGTCGCGAAAGGAACCTCTCGAGCTGCTCATCGAGCCCAATCTTTCGACGCTCATTCCCGATCTCGAATCGAGGCTCCGCCAATCGATGGCGGAGGTGCTGTCGTCGCTCGGACTCTCGTCAGCGAGCTTCACGATCTCTTCCGCAAAAGGTTTGCCGGTGCGTGGCTATCAATTGCGTTTGCGCGGAACGCCGCTTCTGTCGGGTCAACTTCCCGACGGGAGAATATTGGCCGCCTGCGCCATCGATCGCCTTCCACCCTCGACGCTCGAAGGACTGGAGTCGGTGATCGATCTTCAGCCCGCGCGACATCCCGAAACCGGTGCGCCCGCGACGTGGGTGCCGGTCTCCGCAAAAGCGCGATTGGCGGCGGCGAACATTGCGCTCCTCGATCCCGTTTCTTTTGCAGCAACGCAGATCGAATCGGCGTTACGAAAAATTGCCGGCGAGCTGGTGGGGGTCGAAGAAACGGAGCGGTTGATCGACACGCTCCGTCGCGAAGCACCGGCGCTGGTGCGCGCGACCATTTCCGCTCGCTTGGAGGCGCGCGTGCTGACCGAAGTTTTGCGACGCCTGGTCTCAGAGGGAGTCACCATCCGAAATCTGCGCGACGTGCTGGAAGCGCTAGCCCGCGAAAAAGATCTCGCCGGCGTCGACGCCGCCATCCTCACCGAGCGGGTGCGTGCGGCGCTCAAGCGACAGATCAGCTTTCAACACGCGCGCGGCGATTCTGCGCGAGAACATCTGACGTCGCGGCTGGAAGCGATCTTATTCGACGGCACCGCGGAAGAGGCGATTCGCGGCGCGCTGCGATCGGACGCGGACGGCGCGGTCCAGCTCGCGCTCGAACCCGAGCTGTGCGATGCGCTGTTGCGCGGCGTAAAACGCGGGCTCGACTCCAACGAACGCGCGGTGATCGTCACTTCCGTCGATCTGCGCCGGCATGTGCGAAAGCTGCTGGAGGTCGACCTTCCCCGCCTACCGGTCCTGTCCTATCAGGAGCTGGTTCCCGAGTTGGAGATCGACTCGGTAGCGACCGTCTCTATTCAGTAATTACGTTTGATTATGATTACTTAGCACATCAAAAACTGCGTGGTACAATTCCCTTCACCCATTTTCGGGGGAGGCCCATGCAGCCACAATTCGTGCAGTCGCGACCTTCGGCACAGGCCGTCGCGGACGAGCAGTCCGCGTTCATGCGCAAGGTCTATCTGTTCATGAGCGGCGGTCTCACCGCCACCGCGGTCGCCGCCTACGCGGTCGCCGGCTCGGAGACGCTGTCGGGCATGATCTACAAAAATCCGATGGTGTTTTGGGGACTGATCATCGTCGAGCTGTTGATGGTGTGGCGCTTAGCGAGCGCGGTGCGCAGTATGAGCGCGGTGGGCGCGGGTCTGCTCTTCGTTGCTTACTCGATCGTCAACGGCCTCACCTTGTCGTTCATTTTCCGTCTGTACACGCAAAGCTCGATCGGTTCGACCTTCCTAGTGACCGCCGGAACCTTCGGCGCGATGAGCGTCTACGGATCGATCACCAAGCGCGATCTGTCAGGCGTAGGCAGCTTCATGACCATGGGCCTGTTCGGCCTCATTCTCGCGTCGATCGTGAATATCTTCCTGCACAGCACCATGATCTACTGGCTGACCACGTTCATGGGCGTATTCATCTTCACCGGGCTGGCCGCCTACGATACGCAAAAGATTCGCGCGCTCAACGTGATCGGAAACGCCGGCACCGACGAGGATCACAAAGAGGCTATTCACGGCGCGCTGATCTTGTACCTGGATTTCCTAAACCTGTTTCTGTACCTGCTGCGACTACTCGGCCGCCGCCGCTAACTCGTCTGACGCGCGCGTTACAGAGCGCTGCCGATTCGGTTGCCGGCAAAGGTAGGCGTCAAATCCACCGTCGGTCCGCTCGCACCGCCGGGGCCGGCCACGCTCCACTTCCACTCCCCCACCACTCCGTCGGAGATTTGATCGATGGTGGGCTTATCGCTGGTCATGTCCTTCAGGTGAAACGTTCCGTTGTCGAAGGTCAGCGTGAGCAGCAGATCGGCCCTGAGCTGACTGAGCATGACGTTGGTCCAGTGGGCGATCACGTTGTCACACATCTGCGCAGCGGACAGACCGAGGCCAATCGGATCGTCGGTGGGAAGCGCAGCGCAGTTGGCGATCTGCTGCAGCGCGGTCACGAAATCGGTCTGTCCAGTAAGCGGCTGAAGAATGAGTTGTACGGCGGCCTCGATGATCAGATCGCGAAGCGGCAAGGTCAGTGTCGGCGAGCCGTCGAGCGAAACCTGCGCGTCCGCCTGACCATCGCCCGCCGCGGTGAAAGTGCCATTCATGGAAATGTGCGCGGCCGCGAGCGACGCGACTGGAATCGGCACACTTACCGAGTTGCCGATGCTTTGAAACTTCGAGTCGGTGAGCTGCAACTCGACGGTGATGGCGCCATTCGAGGCCGGCGTGTGAACGGTGAACTTGCCGACCAGATCGATCGCGCCCGGCAGCCCGGTGATCTCCTGGCCGACGCTGCTCAATCCCGAGAGTGCACCCTTGGGAATCTGGCTGTCGATGAGCGCGCCGAGAATCGCCGAGCCCCAAGTTCCGGTCGAGTCCGGCAGAATGCCGCCCTGCTTGGCAAGGTCCGCGAGCGCCAAGCCCGGGTCTTCGGAAAACTCCGACAGCCAAGTCGTCGCCGACTGAACGCTGCTCGGAACCAGCGAGCTCTGCAGCACATCGAGCTGGGTATCGATCTGAAACAGGCCGGCGTAGGTGGTTCCCGACGGCGACGAGCTGGTGCCGTTGGTCGGCGTTCCAGGTTTGTTGGTACCGGTGGTAGTCGTTCCAGTGGTGGGATTGAGTGTGGTCGGTGAATTAGGCAAGCCCGGTTTAGGCGCTCCAGTTTCATGGTTGCAGCCGATGGCCAGAAAAGAACTCAGGACGAGGACAGAAGAACGTAGCATGCGAGCGAGTTTTGCACGGTCGGTGCCACCTTACATCATATGTAGAATCAATGACTTGAGTCCAAGGTGTCGACGATTGACCCTGGCTACTGGCTAGCAGAGGGGTCTACGGTGCCCGGCCGAGAAGTTTTCCAACATAGTCAAGATAGTACGCAGGCTCACGTCGCGCTTCGAGGGATCCATCTTCGACCGCTCTTTCGAGCGCCCGTTTCAGATCGCCGATCTGTCGCGAAGGCGGCATGGCGAAATGCTCCATGATGGTGTTGCCGATTCCGGTGGGAAGCGGCGGCACTTCGGCATCGAGCTCGCGCAAGGTTTGAATGCGCGTCGCCAGCTCGGAAATTCCTTTGAGCGCGGCCTGTCGTTTTCCTGGACGCGCCGACGTGATGTCCGCGCGCGAAAGATCGAGCAGGTCCACCAGGTGCTCCTGCAGCTCACGATCGAAACGGCGCACTGCGGCGTCGGTCCAAGTCTCATCATATTGATTCGGACGTAGATGATGAAGGATCAGAAAGCGCAGCTCTTTTTTGATGGGCTTGTCGAATTGAAAGCGACGTGACACCGCTTCGAACATGCGCGCGCCCACTTCCGAGTGGCGATGAAAATGTACGCCACCATCGGGAGTGAAGGTTCGCGTCGGAACTTTTCCAATGTCGTGCAAAAGCGCCGCCCAGCGCACGATCGGCCGCGGCACCGATTGCCGCACCACTTGTTTGGTGTGTTCCCAAACATCCTTGTGCTTGCGCCCGGCCTCTTGCGAAAAATTTACGGTCGCCTCGAGCTCGGGCAGCCAGATTCCGAGCGTCCCCACTTCGTGCATCCACTGGAGCGCCAGATGCACGCCGCGGCCGAGCAGCATCGCTTCGATCTCGTCGCGCACCAATTGAATCGGCATCGCTTTCGATGCTTCGGAAACTGCACGCGCCGCCTGCGTCACTTCGGGCGAGGGCATGATCTCCTCGTTCGAGCAGCGGGTGGCTTCGCGAAAAATCCAGATCGGATCATTCATAGTTTGAATGGATGGTTGCATCGAACGGGCGTGGAAAATAGACGGTCGTAAGCGCCAACTCAAGAGACTTTGGGAATGTGGTCCCAATTACTAAAAACAAAATACTAGACGATCTACCGTAGCTATTGTAGTGAAGGCCACCACTGGCATTCAGCTTGCTCTACCAAGGAGCATCATGCGCGGCTTCATTACTGAGCTCGACTTCGAAGCAGTTGAAACGTCCTTCCCGGGGATCGTTCGTTATTATCGAGAACTCCAACTGAAACCGACGACATTTCTAGAGCTTCTGTGGGGTTTTACTCACCAGTCGCAGTGCCTGTTGGAGCCGCTCCCACTGACCA
>PLXG01000282.1 GCA_003153195.1 Myxococcales bacterium | reverse complement strand
CAATCATAACGCTACTTCAGAACGGGATTTCCGACCGCGAGATCAATCGCAAAACGGGAGTGGATCGTAAGACGATCCGCAAATACGCGCGGGAGCTCGGTCTGCGGGCGGACGATTCAAATTCCCCCACCCCGGCCACCGGCTCCGAGACGGTTACGGGCGAAAGTCCTCCACCCCGGCCACCGGATGGCGGCGCGTCGCGGGATGGGTGTCGCATTCCCAAAGAAGCGCATTCAGCGTGCGAGCCGTTCCGCGAGTGGATCGTGGGCGAGGTGGACAAAGGCAGGAACGCCGTTTCGATCTACCAGGACATGGTCGAGCGCTACGCATTCTCACACCGCTACAACAGCGTGAAGCGATTCGTGCGGTGTCTGAAGCGCCGGGAACCTGAGCGCTTCGACCGGCTGGATTTTCTGCCTGGCGAGGAATCTCAAGTCGACTACGGCACGGGCGCACCAACGCTGCACCCGGTAACCGGCAAATACCGAAGTCCCCGCCTCTTCGTGATGACGCTGCGGTACTCGCGCCGTTCGTTCCGCAAGGTGGTTTGGAATTCGTCGCAGCAGACGTGGGCGAAGCTCCACGAAGAAGCCTTCCGCTACTTCGGCGGCTGTCCGCAGTATGTCGTGCTCGACAATCTGAAAGAGGGCGTCATCTCGCCCGATATCTACGAGCCCGAACTCAACGTCGTCTACGGCGCGATGCTTGCGCACTACGGGGTCGTCGCGGATCCGGCGCGGGTGCGCGATCCCAATCGCAAGGGCACGGTGGAGAACGCAATAGGCCACACGCAGGGAACTGCGCTCAAGGGTCGCCGATTTGAGACGATCGAGGAGCAGAACGAATGGCTGATGCACTGGGAAGAGCGATGGGCCGCTCCCCGCATTCACGGCAGGACCAAGCGTCAGGTACAAGCAATGTTTATCGACGAGAAACCGCATTTGAAAACGCTCCCTATGTTGGGCTTTAGGTATTTCAAGCAAGAGATGCGGACCGTCCAGGACGACGGACTGGTCCAGATCGGAAACGCCTACTACGCCGCTCTCCCATTACCGCTTCACTCTGGGGCAGTGGTACGGATCTTTGATTCGGAGATTGAGATAATCGACCCCAGGACTCTCGACATCGTTCGCCGGCACGCGAAGGCTGAGCGGCCGGGCGAGGTGAAGATGCTCGAGGAAGATCGGATCAAGAATCCCTCGCGTATGACGAGGCAGCTTCTGGAAACGGCCGGGCGAGTAGGTCCCAACACGAAGAAACTGTGCGAGGTGATTTTCGACGGCAACGGCAGGGTCGGTCACCGCAAGATGCGAGGTATCGTCTCGCTTACGCGCCACTACTCGGCTCCGCTCATCGAAACGGCATCGAAGCTCGCCTTGGAAAAAGGAGTGCGATCCTCGCGACAAGTCCGTGAAATCGTCGATAGACTCGCCAAAGCGCAAAACACAAAGCAACTCATGCTGCTCACCGAAGCGCACGCGCTCATCCGTCCGATGGCCGAATACGAAGAATTCTTCCGGCAACACGCCGCTGAAGAGAGCCTCAAAAACTAAAGGCAACCAAAAAACAAGGAGTCACCATGCCCATGTCCATGACCGAAATTGAAAGAGCGCTGAGGCAACTCAGGCTCTCCGGAATGAGAGCCACGCTCGATGCGCGCTCGCTTCAAGCGACCCAAGGAGAGTTCTCTTTCCTCGACGCCTTCTCGTCGCTGCTCCAGGACGAGCTCGACCGAAGAAGGTCCCGGCAAATCGAGCGCGCCTTCATGCTCTCGGGTCTGCCAGAGAGAAAGGCGCTCGTCGACTTCGACTGGCCCTTCAACCCGAAGGTCCCGAAAAAAGAATGCCTGGAGCTCATTGCTCTTCGCTTCCTTCGTCACGGCGAGGACGCGCTTCTCATCGGCTCGCCCGGCACGGGCAAAAGCCACGTCGCCATGAGCGTCGCACACGCCGCGATACTTGCCGGTCATCGCGTCGTCTACCGCGAGGCGCACGAGATCTTCCCCGAACTCCACCAGGCGACTCAGCTCGGCGCTCGCGCAAAACTCATGCGCCTCTTCACCGAATGTGACCTGCTCATACTCGACGACCTCTTCCTCAGGAAGCTACCCGTCGATGCGCCCGACGAGCTTCAGGAGATCATCCTCAATCGCTACAAGCGAAAGAAGAGTACGCTCGTCACCACCAACCGCATCGCCGACGACTGGGGAAAGCTCCTCGGCGACACCGTCTGCGCGGCGACGATCCTCGACCGGCTCATGCACCGAGGCAACATGCTCCGCTTCGAGGGAAAGAGTTACCGGCTGAAGGAGGCGGCCGCAAGACTTGCACGCGAAAAGCAAACCGTGTAATCCTCCCGGCTACCTTGCCGCCCGGGGGATTTTGACCCGGCCACGGGTGGGGGAATTTCAAGTGGCCGCCGGGGCTTCGTGATCGTGACTGAAGTCACGGCGGAGTAGGTTTCGGAAGCGGCGCCTTCCCGGCCCTTACCCACCTCGATGAGGCGCGTGCTGGTCATGCCTTCGCGCTGCCGAGTGGACTCCACGCGCGTGCACTCGTAACGCGTTTTGCTCTCGTTCTTGCAAAGGAAGCCCTCGAGGCTCATGGAGCGGAACGCCTCGTTCAAGAGCTGCTTGGGATTACCGAGGCTCTGGCCAATCGCAAAACGGCTGGCATTTCGTGATTGGATTTGATGGGATTTAGGGAAGGTGGAGAAAGGCAAGACCCCTGCTTAAACCCAACATACAACTCAACTGGGCTTCGGCTTTCTTTACTTTGAAACTAACATTGGGTTTCGTTACTGGCTGGCAGGCAGGGCTGGATAGGTCCCTCGGAGAATCGCGCGCGGTTAAACAAATGGTCGTTTTTGAGACGGCAGGAATTTCACTACTGANNTGAAGGACGGAAAACCACGAATCGAGAACCATCGTTCCAAAACCAACGGTTATCCGTGCAGGTATCAAAAGGAAGTGGGTATCGTGACCTGCAGTTGATTACTCTGCTACGGAAGCAGCGCAGAAGGTGTACTTGACTCCGAAATG
>PLXG01000113.1 GCA_003153195.1 Myxococcales bacterium | reverse complement strand
TCGACGGATTCTATGAATGGACCGGTGCCAAGAAGGCCAAACATCCGATCTGGTTTCACACGCCCAATAAATCCATTTTTCTTCTCGCAGGACTGTTCGAGGAACGCGACGAAGGGCAACTGTCGTTCACGATCCTGACGACCGAAGCAAACCGATTGGTCGCCCCTGCGCACGATCGAATGCCCGCGGTCATCCCAATCGAGAAGGCCGGCGAGTGGCTCAGCACACCCACGCCTTACTTGCTCACGCCCGCGCCCGAAAAAGCACTCGTCGCCACTGAAGTCTCTCCGCGCGCGAACTCAATCAAGAACGACGACGCAGAATGTCTGACACCGTGGACCCCCGCGGATGCGAAGGGAGAGCAGCTGAAGCTGCTCTAAGGCAGGGGCTGAAGGCGGCGCGAAACGCGCCGCTCGGAAGAAGCCGCGTCCGAACTGCCCCGGTTAGCTGGCGACGAGGATGGATCTCGGTTTCAACATCCCTATACGTCAACATGGCATCTTTGCCGCCGCTTGGTGGGATCAGCGCGCCGGTTGGCTAGATCGATGGGGTCCTGCCAACGCTTGCGCGGATTCTCGCGCTGCCCGGGACATGCATTTGTACCTGCGTAGTGCGGAGCGGTCGCGCCACATCGAGGGTGCACGGCATCAGCCGATTCTGGGCGCGCCGATCTCGATCGAGTGGTTCCGACACCCGTCGGTGCCGAATGGTTTCGAGCGCTATGACTGGCTCGGTGCGTGCGAGCGCGCGCTCCGCGACACCCCTTCGACCGATGGCCTTGAGGGCGAGCTCTTCACCCGCGTCGGCTCCGCCCGGTGCCGGATCCTGTGGCGCCGCGACGACGGGCAGACGCCCGCGATCGTCGAGACCTCGCTGGAAGAGCGCTAGGGTTTGAGTGGGTTTATCGGCTCTTCAAACAGTCGTCGGCCGCCGCACGAAAGAGCGGCTCCAGCCTTGCCACCAGCTCTGAAGATCGACTGTCAAAGCTCAGGTTCGCTCCACCCCGGGTGCACAAGCGGTGGTAACCGCCCAAGACTTCGCTCGAACAGGACCACTCCTGAGCTCCTGTCCTCTCGCTGGGTCGGACTTCGAAGAGAAGTGCTCCTTTGGGAAACAGCGGCGGCATCATGACAACACTGACCGCGTTCCCTTTTGCCACCGCGACCGCGCGCGCAAATTCCTCATCGATCGCGGCAGCCTTTTTGACTGCGACGCGCACGCGGCTGATACAAAAATTCATGTCGCTGCTCTCCGTCGCGTTTGTGGTGGACGCAATCGCAAGCGACCCTGCAACGAGGAAGGCTCGGGCGAGGGACATGGAGCGCTTATACGTGAGAGGGAGGCGGATCGATCCGCGCCGGCGGTGAATCATTCGAACCATGGCGAGCCATTCCGTCAGTCAGACTTGAACTGTCATGGGTTTCCCTGGTTTGGTGATCCTGCGCGCTCCCACGCCTGCACGTCTGCGAGCGCGAAATCCAGGGTCTGCGGCAAATTCGCGAGCGCGCATCCGAGACGATTTACCCACCCGTTGTCGTTGCTTGCCACGACTTCGATTGGACCGTGCTCGTTCGTGCGCAGTAGTACTCGAATGTCACCGCCGACGGCACTCGGTGGCGAAATCACCCAGTACCCGGCTTCACGCACGACCGGAAAACGATGGGCTGCCCACGCTCGAACCGAACGATCGAGATCCTCGTCCACGCGAGCCGAGTACCACGAAATCGTAAATTGCGAAACTGGCACAACATAACTGCTCAAGTATGAAGTGGCCCCTCGGTCAAGCGCAGATCTGTCCCCTCTTTGCCTTCTGCGAATTTCCCCCGTCGCAGAGAGTCAGAATTTCCAACATCCAAGCAACCGAAGGTTGAGCGACGAACTGTCTCAATCAAGTATTCGCGCTCGTTGGCGCATAGGTTGAAATCCGTCGGCGGGCCGCAATCAAGATATCGAGGTCGTATAGACCTCAGAGCACTTACCGCGATCACCACCTCTGGACAGCCATCACTCGTGAAGTCAGCTCGGACGTCGATTATAGATACCGCAGCACTCGACAGATTTACATCGGCAGAGCCCCCGGAATCGCGGCGCCTCGTTGTTTGTCGTAGCTCGTTCCATCGCGCCAGATCGCGAAAAGGATCCCGGCGAGCTTGCGAGCGAGCGCAACAACCGCAATCGCCTTGCCCCGTCGTTTCTCCACCTCGATCGACCATGCCACCATTGGGTCGTCGGGTCGAAAGTTGCGTGCCGACCAAGCCGCTTGGACCAGCGCCCACCTCAGCCGTTTCGACCCCGCTTTCGTGATACTGAGCCGATGCTGGGTTTCGGAGCTCTGATACTCCCCAGGGACCAGCCCCAGGTACGATTGCACGGCGTGCGCGTTCGGGAAGCGTGAGATGTCGTCGATCGCTGCAGTGAAGCGTATCGCCGTGACCGGACCGACTCCCGGAACCGTCATCAGTAGCCGACAGGTCCCATCCGCCTTGGCGAGTTTCGCCAAGCGCTTCTCGGCCGCTTGGATTTGCTCGTCGAGTTGTTCGATCGTGCAGAGCATGCTTTCGACGTAGTCTGGCGCCTCGGTCTTGCACTGCAGCGTCTGCTGCAGTCGAACGCGATCGGCGAACCCATCCGCCCCCGCTTTGACTCGAAGCCTCTGTGTCCGCAGCCAACCCCGCACACAGTTGATGAGCTGCGTCCTCGCGCTCACCTGGGCCTCCCTCATTCCGCAGATCGTCTTGCGCTCGCGTGACTCGCTCGAGGGGATATGCACTGACGGCAGGTCGATGCGACAAGACACCTCGCTGAGGACCTGCGCATCCTTGCGATCGTTCTTCGTCCGCCGCGAGCCTACGCCCAGCGTCCGCACCAGCGTCGCTGGCACCACACGAACCTCGTGACCTGCTGCCCGCGCCTGGTCGGCGATGCGAAAGCTCTCTGCGCTCGTTTCTAGAATCACCCGACTCGGCGCCAGTCGACGAAAGTACGCCTCCAAGTGATCCGTCTCGACCTTCCGCTCGTCGAGAACTGTCTGGTCTGCTCGACGTAAGCAAATTTGTGACTTCCGTGAACCCAGATCGATGGCAAGATGTTCCATGGCTGCTCTCCTTCGATTGTGCCTCGAGCACGTTTACGTTCTTTTGAACGTCGAGGAACGGTAATCCGTTACCTCGTTTGCGATCGAGGGCAGCCACTTCATCCAATCTAGATAGGTAATGAGAATAGATAGCCGTTTACGAGAGTCGCGCGAAGCGCGCATTCGCGGAAACGGTGTTGGACGAAGCCTTCGCGGCAGCGGGCAGAGCTTGGCCTATGGGCAAATCAGGAAGCCGAGCGAGTCGAGATGAGGCTGCGAGACCAAGCGTAGACGCTGCGGTGAGCGGCAGAGAGCTGACGTCGAAGATCCTGGGCGCCAAATCCAGATCGGCAGCGGAGAGGAGAGCCAATCGCGAGCACGAGGCAAAGCTATCGCTGAAGCGCTGGCGCGCCGGAGCGGAATCGATGGTTTGTGGGCAGGGTGATCACCAAGGCGGCGCCCGGCCACGAGCGAGCGGAGATCGGCGCATGGTTTGCGTTTGGCAGATCGGGCAGCGGCGCAGGTCGATGCCGGTGAGTAACAACAGTAGCGCCGAAAAGGCGAGCGGCTCATCGGGAGTTTCATCGGATTTCCTATCGGCGATGGGCAGGACAGCTGCGCCACCGAGCAGGGCGCGAGCGTGCTCGAGGCGACCGTGGACGTGAACGGGTGCGAGCAAACCGAAGTGGCGAATCTTGACGAAGCGAGTGGGTAGAACATGCTGGAGGAAACGGCGGATAAATTCGACCGGCTCGAGCGTTGCGATGGCGGCTGAGCGAGTGCTGAAGACGACGCGTTTGTCGTCGAGGGAAACGAGGCGTGCGTTGCTGATGGCGACGCGGTGGGNNGGTGGGTATAGCGGCCGAGATAGCGGTAGACCTGCTCGGGACCACCAAAGGGACGCTTGGCGTAGACGATCCAGCTTTGCGAATAGAGTCGCTCGCGTCGTTTGCGAGCGGCGCGCCCGGTGAGATTATCGACGAGGATGCCGCGCGTTTGCAGCTCTTTGATGCCGGCGAGAAATTTGCCGCGAAAGAGTGCGCCAAGGACGTGCACGGGAAAAAGAAAATCGAGCGGCGATGAGACCCAGCGATGGCCGTCGAGCGACAAGCCGCCACCGGTGACGATGCAGTGGACGTGCGGATGAAAGGCAAGCTCGCGAGTCCAGGTGTGCAGCACGCAGGTGAGGCCGAGACGTACGGCAGCGGAGAAGAAGCGTGCATCTTGGGCGAGCGCCTCGAGCGATGCGGCCACGCTTTTGATGAGCAGGTCGAAGAGAAGCCGGCGGTTACAGCGCACCAGATCATGCAACTCCGACGGCAACGTAAAGACGACGTGGAAATAGTGCGTCGGTAAAATGCGCTGCATCCGCTTTTCCACCCAGCGTGCCTGCCGGAGCGCCTGACACTTGGGGCAGTGGCGATTGCGACACGAATTGTACGCCGGCCGCTGAAACCCGCACGACGAGCACACGTCGAGGTGTCCGCCGAGCGCCTCGGTGCGACAGCGCATGACGTCGCGTGCGACGCGCAGCCGCTCGGACCCCGGGCGATACTAAGCCGGTACTTCTCGAAGTGCCGCCTGAACAGCTCGGCGACTTCGAGCGGCTGGGGCCGATTTTCAGCTGCGCCCGACAAATGTCGGACACAGGCCACCTGGACGACTCAGCCGATCAGCCGTCCGCGATCGGTGCCGTGCAAATCGAGTGGACTTGGCACCTTTGCCAACTGCGCGGTGCTCAGGTGCAGATTGTGCGCCGTCGACCGAAGGCTCGCATGACCCAGCAGAACCTGTACCGTCCGAATGTCCGCGCCGCTGTCGAGCAGATGCGTGGCGAAGCAGTGCCGGAGCGTGTGCGGTGACACGCGCTTTACAATGCCCGCCTTGCGAACCGCCTTCGCCAGCACCTTACAAATCGACGCTCGGGTCAGTCGCGTACCCGCCCGTTGCTTCTTGAATCCGGGAAACAGCTCCGGACCCGGGGCCGATATGCTTTGTAATAGGTGCGCAACTGAACCAGCAGTCGCGGACTGAGCATCACATACCGCTGACCGGTCTTTCCCTCGGGGACGCGAATGAGCATGCGCTTCGAGTCAATGTCGCCCGTGGTGAGCGCGGTGATCTCGCCGATGCGCAACCCGGCGCCATAGGCGAGCATGAAGATGGCGCGATACTTGGGCGAGGTCGTCGCTTCGAGCACGCGCGCAACTTCGCTGCCGCTCAAAATTTCGAGAACCTTGTGGGGCACTTTCGCGCGCAAAACCATTGCCGCTGGGTCCCATTGCAACGTCGAGCGAAGCAGGCACCGGATCGCCGCCAGGTGCACATTGCGCGTCACCGGATCGCGCTCCTTCGCCACCAACTCCAGTAAATAATCTTCGACGTCTTTACTCGAGACGCTGCCGAGCGATTTCTCGCTTTGCTCGAGAAACGCGCGCGCACAACGCGAGTACCTGCGCTCCGTGAGTGGCGAAAGGCCCCGCACCTTCATCGTCGTCGTCATCCATCGAGCTGTTTTGTAATGTACTGATTTCGATCCATTGGCTTCCTCCGGTGGTGGCGGCGTTACGACGCCGGGAAGCCAAGATCTTCCGCCTACCAATTCACGCGTAGGTCACGATCGCAATTCCACCTCTACAGTCCTGCACTCACCGTCGCAGCTGCCGCGAAGCGGCTTCGTCCAATCGGTGTTCTCGAAGATAGTATTCGCCCATGAGCAAGAATCGGGTCAGACTTTCTAATGAAACGATTGTGATCGCGCAGCAGCGTGCGTGGGCGTTTACGATATTCTGCGTACTATTTCTCAGTTTCTGGATTCCCGCCGGCGTTCGTCAGCTGCGATCGGCCGGTTTCTACGACGACGTTGGGTGGGTTTGGTTTTTCTGGCCGCTCGGCATCCTTTTTTCAGGCTGGGTGCTGACCTTGAACCTCCTTGGGTTCGAGCGGATTACAACCAAGGATCGAACTCTGGTCGTATATGAAAATGCGATTCTATTTCGAAAAACTCGACGTTTTGCCGTCTCAGACATCAAAAGCATCCGCATCGTTTCAGACCTAGGGACGGAGGGCGAAGAAATCGGTCGGCGCTGCGTAGAACTGAAGGTCGCGGATTCGGTCGAGCGGATTGGTCGCATGCTGGTGCCAACGGAAGCCGAGTTACTCCGACAGTCTGTCCACGCGCTCGTCGACAGAGCTCGTCATGATTTTCCACTTCGCTCGTGATATCGCGGTTAGATCGGTTCGGGCGCGCGAAACACAGACGCTATACGACGCTCGCCCGCGCCGTTTCGATTGGCATGTACATTCTGCGCGGGAACGCCGCCTGGCCAGCGAGAACGGTAAACCCGTACTTCTCGTAAAACCCAGCCGCGCGTTCGTCTTTCGCGTCGACGATAATGCCGAGGCAGCCGATGGAGTCCGCGGCACTTAGAATGAGACGGAGCGCTTCGATGAGAAGCCGCTCTCCGTGGCGTTTTCCACGAACGCGCTCGTCCGTCGCGAGGCGTCCGATGAGCGCCACGGGCATCGGATAGCGCGGGAGTTTGTGAACTTCCACCTGGGAGAGATCGTCGCTGGTCGCGGTGGCCATGCTGACCGTAAAAAATCCGAGCACCATCGGGCTGGATTTGTCTCCCGGGTCGCCCCGTAGCACGTACGTCCGACCGATGCCGCGCGTATCGTTGTCGAACGCGTGTTTCGAGAAGAAAAGATCGAGTGCGGCAGAGGAGGAGCGAAAACCGCCGCGGCCGTCATCCGCACGGATGCGGTCGAGGCGCGGAAAGGAAGGCGCTTCGCTCACTTCTTTTTGTGGGCGACCATCGCCCTGCGAAGGCTCGCGGAAGGAGCTGGCGCTCTCTCGTTGAGCTCGGCCATGTGTTTCATCTCGGCAGCCGACACTTGAAGGCGCTCTCGCGCCCACTCGAGCTGCGAGAACGCGGGACTCGTCAGCGTGGTGACCGGGTGGTCTGACGCCGAATCGATGATCGCAACCTTTCGGCCCCGTTTGATTTCCATGACCGCCGTCTTCAGAAGTGCGATCGCTTCACCCACAACTTGGCTCTTCGGCATCGAGAGCTCGCTCGCGAGATCTTCGAGTTGTTCGCCCTGGATATCGGAAAGCGTTGCATCAAGCCGCATGATTTCCACTCTTCTCCCGCATTAATACGGGTACTTTGAGGATAATCCGTGGATAAGTGCGGGTCAAGTAGTCATGATACAAGTAATATTAGATAGTTAACACCGCTCTACTCTTGGAACCCGAAGGGCTTCCCAATCCAGTAGTTCACGAGCTGAGTGACCCACATAGACGGCGTGCTCAGGCCCATCCGTA
>PLXG01000427.1 GCA_003153195.1 Myxococcales bacterium | reverse complement strand
ACAATTTAGTAGCCTAACCTATATTAATCCCAGCATATTTACAGACATGAGCGGAGCCGTGCTGGTCATCGCCGGGCTGGATCCTTCGGGCGGCGCGGGCTTGCTGGCCGATACTGCGGTGGTGCTGGCGCGCGGGCTTTTTCCGCTCGGCATCGTCACCGCGCTCACCGATCAGGACTCGAGCGCTTGCCACTCGATGCATTTGACGTCGGTCGATCTGGTGTCGCGTCAGCTTCGCACCGTGCTCGCCGATCTTCCGGCCGGAGGGCTCGGCGCCATCAAGATCGGAATGCTCGGCAGCGCGGAGATGGGCGCGGCCATCGCGGAGNNGCTCAAAGGTCTGACATCGGTGGTGACGCCCAACACGGATGAGATTTCGATTATGTCAGACATCATCGTCCACTCCATGACCGAAATGCGCAGCGCCGCCACTCGGCTTCGCGAGCGCGGATGGCGCGCGGTGCTGGGCAAGGGCGGTCACCTCGACGGAGATCCCTGCGATCTACTGCTGGAAGAAGGCGGCGAACGAGTGTTCGCGAACGAGCGCATCGCCGGGCCAGTGCCGCACGGCACTGGCTGCGCACTGTCGACAGAGATCGCCTGCGAGCTAGCGCTCGGTCGTTCTCTTACCGACGCCGTCGAACGGGCCCGCGCCCACGTCCGCGATCGAATCGCGCGCGCACGAAAGCTCGGAAACGGTCGTCCGCTGCTCGGCTATCCTTGATCGCGATGACTGTAGAGCGACAGCCACACCATGTGGCCAAGCACAATCAAGGTTCCGAGCGTGTAGTCTGCAATCTCGCGCATGTGATCTCGCCTTCGATTTTGAGCATACGCCGCGGATGATGAAGATCTGGCTTCGGCCAGGTAAATTCCCTGTAACTTCGGAATTCGAAGGTGTCAGACAGACTTAGAGGACTGTCGACGCGAATCGAGCCGGTATTTGATCACCTTCCGAATCAAGTTTCGGCGGCTAATCTGCAGCTCCGCCGCCGCTTTGGTCTTGTTCCAGTCGGTTCGCTTGAGCACCTCATAGATGAGGTCCCGCTCGACACTGTCCACCGCGTCGTTCAAGGAGTGCGCCTCGCTAGTGCCGCCTTCACCATCGAGCTCGAGCGATTTTTCGGTCGGCTCGAGAATTCTCGGCGAGAGCATCTCTTCTTGAATGACCGCGTCGTCGCCGGAGAGCACCACCAGCCGTTCGATTTCGTTTTCCAGCTCGCGGATGTTTCCTGGCCACTGATATCGCAACAGTCGATCGAGACAGGCGGAGGCGAGTTGCTTGGGCTGCTGATAACGCGTCTTCCCCTTCATCTTTTGCTTGAGGAAGTGCTCGACCAAAAGTGGGATGTCGTCGCGGCGATCGCGAAGCGCGGGCGCAGTCAAATTGATCACGTTGACCCGATAGTAGAGGTCCTCGCGAAATTCTCCGCGCTCGACCATCTTCTTCAGATCGCGATTGGTGGCGGCAATGATGCGTACGTCCACTTGGCGCGGCTCGGTCCCACCCACCGGCGTAAAAGTTCCCTCCTGCAACACGCGTAGTACCTTGACCTGCAGCGCCGGCGACATGTCGCCGATTTCGTCGAGAAAGAAGGTGCCGCGATCGGCCACTTCGAATAGCCCCTGCTTGTCGGCGATGGCGCCGGTGAACGATCCCTTCTGATGACCAAACAGCTCCGAATCGAGCAGGTTGTCGTTGAAGGCCGAACAGTTTTGCACCACGAAGCGGTGCACCGAACGTGGAGAGTTATAGTGAATCGCTCGCGCGATCAGCTCCTTGCCGGTGCCGTTCTCGCCCTGCACCAGAACGGTGGAGTTGCTCTCGATGATCTTGTCGAGCATGCGATAGAGATCTTGCATGGGACGGCAGCGCCCGACGATAGCGTCATAGGAATAGCGCGGAGTGAAGTCGCCGGGAGCGCCGCCGTGCTGATCTCGCAACGCCGATTCCGTCCAAAATGAAATCACCTCGTCGGCTTGCAGCTCCAAGATTTCAGCGAGAAACTCTTCGTCGATCTTGAGCTCCGTCGCCGGCTCTGTAGACGCGGTGACGAAGGCGCATCCGATGAGCTTTCCCAAGATCGTGATCGGCGCGGCGATCTCGATCCGGTCGTGTGCTGGGCAGACATATTTGGTGTGCGCGCTTCGGCTGACCAGTGCCTGCTGCGCTTGAATAGATCGCCACGCTTGCGCAGCGCAGGGCTCGGCATGCCTGACGCCCGCCTGAATCTCGCCGCTCGCCGACACGAAACCGAGCTCGCTAGCAAATCGCCGGCGCAAGATCTGGCGCAGCCGCTTGGTCACATGGAGATCGAAGATCTCCTGCCAATTCACTCGCCGGTCATCTTTGGCAGCGGCCATGCGTCATCAGAGTGTAACGTAGTTTGCAGCATGGCGCAGCGCCGCCACGCAGCGAACGAAGTCGTCTTCGACGGGCGAACGTGGCAACTCGAGCGTAATCACCGGAATTCCACCGTCGACGCCGTAACAGGCGCCAAATGACCCGGGAGTGGGATAGCCCACCGATGCCACCGATGGGTAGTCGATGATCGCCGCCATCTCCGCCGCCAGCTTCTCGGCCGGACCGTCCCAATTCACGCAACGAAACGGTTGATGCACCGCGATCAGCACCTTGGGATTGGTGTCCCGGATCAAGTGCGCCAGCGCGGCCGCCTCCGGTTCCGACAGCGGCGCGGTCCCGGGAAAATATCCCGGTGGATGTTCGGCTTTCCACGAGCGCGCAGAAAAATTTCGATTGAGATCGACTCCGCGCGCGTTGTCCTTGGTTTTCGCGGTCAGCCCATCGGGATTGAGGATTGGGATCACCACTGTCTGGCAGGTGACTTTTTCGCCGAGGAGGCGCTGACACAGAATTGCCGATTCCGGCTCGTCTCCATGAATGGCGCCGAATAGGAGCAGCTGGTCACCGGCAGATCGTGAACCGATTCGATGCGCTTCGATCGAACGTCCGAGCACCGAAGTCCCGATAGAAAAGGAGGACCAGGGCGTCTCAGTCATCGAGGCGGAGAGCTGGCGACGACCACCTGCGCGAGAGAAAGCGCCGCGGTGGTGCTGGCCGCGCAGATCGCGATCGCCAAGTAGACTTGAGCACTGTCATCGATGTGAGCGCCGTACGCCAGCATCAACGGAAGCGGCCAAAAGAGACACAATCCGCCAATCACGAAGTTTCCTTCAATGCCGCCGATGCGCAACGAGCTCGACGAGAGCGCCAGAAACAACAGCGGCAGCAACAGATAGCCGGCCATTCCCACCGCTCCGCCGCCGGCTCGTCCGAGGATGGCGGAAAGCGGCAGCTCTCCTTGCACCGGCACCAGATAGAGCAGCGCCACGGTGACCACGGTGGATAGCCAGAGGAGCTGCGCGCGCTCACCTCGAGTCCGCAAGATGTTCACCGCGATGAGCGCCACCAGCGCGACCGCGCCTGCGAGTGCGCGCCACCCTTGCATGAGCCCGTGAAGACCGAGCGAAAGCGGGATCATCGCCGCCGAAAGTCCCATCGAGGAGCGAAAGACGAACGGAAGCGGAAGCAGCGCTGCCACCGTCAGCACCAGACCCGACGACAGATAAGAATATTGTCGGACAAAATCAGCGCCAACCAACATGCCGAGGAGTTGCCAAGACGAAGTTCCACGCCACGGCAGGAAAAAGATGAGCAGCAGGACCACGCCAGCCAGCAGCATGGCTCGGCGTCCCACTTCGATGAATCCAAGATCGGTCGTCCCACGCGCGAACGGGCGTGTCCCCTCGAGTGCGATGGCATCGCCGACCACGCGACCGGATGGATCGGAAGATTCGGACGAATCGGTCAAAAGTGGAAACGACGCCGTATCGAGCGCCAGGTCGACTGATGAATCGTCGGACGGTTCCATCGGTCGCGGCGGCTCCGGCTTCGGCGGTTCCGGCTTCGGCGGTTCCGGCTTCGGCGGTTCCGGCTTCGGTGACTCCGGCTTCGGCAATTCTGGCTTCGGCAATTCTGGCTTCGGTGATTCCGGCTCGGTGAGTTCGGCGGCAGCTGCCGCCTGTAGCGCTGCGTGCAGATCAGAAAGCTTCAGGTTGACCATCGTGTGATCGGTCGACGAGAAGTGGAGCGCGCCGGCATCGAGGTTCGGACGCTCGGGCTCGTTCGGCTGTCGAGCGCTGCAAAACACGCAATCGTGCGCGGCCTGCGGAATCTGCTTGCCGCAATCAACACAAGCCTTTTTGAGCGCTTCGGTCATCAGACGAGGAGCCGGCAGTATACGCCAACGGTGCAAAGAGGCGTGGTTTTTCGCTGTGAATGGGGGCCGCGATTGGAGATTGCGGCGCATTTGGCCGGTCGAACGTATACTATGGAATGATGCGTCTTTCGTCGGCGGCATTGATCTCACTCGCGGCCGGATGGTCAGGCTGCGCCACTCGGAACGTTCATGAGACGCCGCCGCTGGTGGAGCGACTCTCGGCGGACGATAAGGTCGTTCCACATGAGCTGGTGGTCGACTTTCGCGACGATGAACCGCATCAGACCATCGCCGAGCTCGGCCGCCGCTTAGGTGTGACTTTTCGCCCGGTCTCGGATTTCTTCGACACCGACGAGATCTATACCGTTGAGAGCGACGATCCCGAAGCGCTGCTGGCTGGACTGCGCGCCGATCCCGACGTGGAGGCCGCCGATTTCAACGTGCTCTATTCGATCCCGCAAGGCGAGCAGGCGATGTTTGCCGACGATCCCTCGACAGAGAATCAGGGTTTTCCCAACGATCCGAAATTCAAATATCAGTGGCACCTGGAACAGATCCACGTGAAGCAGGCGTGGAAATTCGCGCAGGGTGCGGGCGTCACCGTCGCGGTCATCGACACTGGCGTCGCCAGAGTTCCCGATTTGGCCGAGACCGAAATCGTCGCTGGCTACAACTTCGTCGACAACAATAAAAACGCTGCCGACGACCATGGGCACGGCACGCATGTGGCCGGCACCATCGCGCAATCGACCAACAATGGCGTGGGCGTGGCCGGTATCGCCTTCAAGGCCAAGATCATGCCGATCAAAGTTTTGTCGGCGCGCGGCTCGGGATCGATCGGCGGAATCGCCGAAGGTATTCGCTTCGCGGCCGATCACGGCGCCAAGGTGATCAACATGAGCCTGGGCGGTCCGCTCTCTTCGTCGGTGCTCGGCAAGGCGATCAAATACGCGCACGACAAAGGCGTCGTAGTCGTGTGCGCCGCCGGCAATGACGGACGCGGACGAGTGAGCTTTCCGGCTGCGTTCCCCGACGCCATCGCGGTAGCTGCCACGCAGTTCGATGAATCGACCACTTTTTATTCGAACTGGGGCAAAGAGATCGACATCGCCGCGCCCGGTGGGAACACGCGCGTGGATCAAAACGGCGACGGAATGAACGACGGTGTGTTGCAAAACACCATCGTCCCGGGCGACATCAGCAAGAACGACTACCTCTTGTTCATGGGCACGTCGATGGCCGCGCCTCACGTGGCTGGCGTCGCCGCGCTGTTGGTGTCGCAAGGCGTGACGTCGCCAGACGCCGTCGAGAAAGTGCTCAAGGCGAGTGCTCACGCTCCAAAAATAAAGCCCAAGGATGACGCCAATCGTTACGGCGCCGGAATTCTCGATGCGGGAGCGGCGCTCAAGAAAGCGCAAGTCGAGTATGGCGCGGAGGAGCTCGGACTCTCGGCGCTGGCGTTTGGCGCGATTGCGCTTTTGCTTCGACGGCGCGCGCTGTTCGCCCTAGGTTTCGGTGGTGTGACGGCGATGTTGATCGCCGCGAGCGGACTATTTTTTGCGCCTTCGCTCGGGTTTGCGTCGCACGGTTTGGCTGCGTTCGGCGATGGCAATCCGATCTTCGCGAGCGCGCTCATTCCGCTCGCATGCGTCGCGCTCTTTTACTCGGTGCGAACGCTGCGCGGCGTTTTGGCCGGCCTCGCCATCGGATTTGGCGGACATCTTCTATTCGAAATTTTCTCCCGCACCACCGGCGTGCGCTTCGTCCCCGATTTTCTAGACGGCGCGTGGCTGACCGCCAACGCCGCGCTCAGCTTCGCCCTCGGCTACGCAACGCTCCGTCGCTAAAGCTCGAAGCTCCCTCACCAAAAGCTCGAAGCTCACTCTCCTGGGTCGCAACTAATTGCAGTTGCTCTACTTTTTTGATCAACCGCGCAATTTGTCCGAGGCGGCTTCGGCATCAAAAACGAAATGCGCGGTTACCTCGAAAAAACACCTTAGAACTGCTAGTTACGACCCTAGAGAGGGATCAGAGAAGATGTTGAGCGCGGTACCAGGCGGCGGAGTCGGCGATGATCTGATCGGCCGGACGCGACTGGTAGCCGAGCTCGCGAATGGCTTTATCTGACGAATAGGCGTTGGTCGACAGCACCGAATTGAGCAGCGAAATCGGAATCGGCGCGCCCAGCCGCTCGAACGGCGACAAAACTGTTCGACCGAATCGAATCGGCCACGCCGGCAAGGTGGCGATGACTCTTCGTCGACCGAGCGCACTCGCCACCAATCCGACCAGCTCGCGATAGCTCAGCTGCGGACCGCCGAGGATATAGCGTTCTCCGCGACGACCGCGCGCCGGATCGATCGCAGCCACGTGCGCGCGCGCCACATCGCGAACATCGCAGAGGGTGATACCGCCCGGCGGTACGATGCTCAGCGGCAGACGTCTTACATTGCGAAACAGATTGAGGGTCCGCTTGGAAACTTCATTCGGTCCGAACACCACCGCCGGGTTCAAGCACACCGTGTCGAGCGCCGACGAACGCACCAGCCGCTCCGAATCGCGCTTCGACTCGTTGTAATACATGCCGACCGGCCAGTCGTAGCGGGTGTCTTCATCGATGGTGGCCTTTTCGCCGCGCCCGATCGCCGCAATGGACGAGGTGTGAAGGAAGCGCTTCACGCCCACTTTTTCCGCAAGCGAAAGTAGATTGCGCGTGCCCTCGACATTGATCGCCCGCTGCACAGCCGCATCTCGCTTGGTGAACGAAATCTGCGCCGCCGAATGAACCACGATGTCGCAACCGGCGATGGCGGGCTCGAGCGAGGCGCGATCGCGAACGTCGCCTTCGAACCAGGTTACGCGCAGATCGGCAGGCCGGGTCGAGCTGGCGCGCGCGATCGCGTGGACGGAATGGCCGGCGAACACCAGCTCTCTGGCCACGTGGTAGCCGAGAAATCCGGTCGCGCCGGTCAGCATCACTCGCATGGGCACCGTATATCAGAGCCCCAGAAACGAGTGAACCCCGGAGAGCGGTCCATTTCTCTCCGAGGTTCCCAAGTCTAAATTATTTTTCGGGCCCACTTTGGGGCGAGCCCTTAACGATTTGCGCGAATGGCTAGCAAGCGATGTGCCAAGCGTTTCACGGCGCGGAGAACCGCTTGTATTGCGCTACTTCGCGTGGTACGGAATCTCGATTCGCGTCGATGGATGTTACGAAAGTCTGACATCGGCGTCGCACGCGACCTTAGATACGCAACTTTTTGCATAGGAAACAAAATTAAGTGGCTGGAGATCTTCTCGTCATCAATGCCGAAGGGCCGGAGACGCGCGTTGCCTTAATCGAAAAGGGCCAGCTTTCCGAGCTCTACATCGAGCGCCGCCGCGAACGCGGAATCGTCGGCAACATATATAAGGGGCGCGTCAAACGCGTCCTGCCCGGAATGCAGGCTGCCTTCGTCGACATCGGCGTGGAAAAAGCTGCGTTCCTGTACGTCGGCGACGTGCGCGGATCGCCGGAAGATTGGAAGGCGCTCTTCTCCGATTCGGACGAGAGCGAGAGCAAACCGAAGAAGCGCCAAAGCTCGAACGCGAAGATCGAAGATCTGGTCAAAGAAGGCCAAGAGATTCTTCTGCAAGTCGCCAAGGGTCCCATCGGCACCAAAGGCGCGCGCTGCACCTCGTACGTCTCCTTGCCAGGTCGCAACCTGGTGTTCATGCCGACGGTCGATCATGTCGGTATCTCGCGGCGCATCAGCTCAGAAAAAGAGCGCAAGCGCCTGCGCACCATCGTCGATTCGATGCGTCCGGAAGGCGCCGGCTTCATCGTGCGCACCGTCGCCGACGGAGTCAGTGAAAAAGAGCTGCAGTCGGATATGGAGTTCCTCATCAAGTTGTGGAACTCAATTCTGAAAAAGAACGGCACCGCCAAAGCGCCGTCACCGCTCTACAACGATCTCGATCTCTTGCTTCGCTCGGTGCGCGATCTGTTCACCAGCGAGGTCGACAAGCTGATCGTCGATTCGAAGAGCGAGTACGAGCGGCTGATGAAGTTCGTGAGCGCGTTCATGCCCGACTTCGGCGGCAAGATCGAGCTGTACGACGAACGCGAGCCCATCTTCGACGGTTACGGCATCGAGAGCGAAATCGATCGCGCCCTCGAGCGAAAAGTGAACATGCGATCGGGCGGCTCGCTGGTCATCGATCAGGGCGAAGCGCTCACCGCCATCGACGTCAACACCGGAAAGTTCGTCGGCAAGCGCAGCCTGGAAGAGACCATCACCAAGACCAACTTGGAGGCGTGCAAAGAGGTCGCCGATCAGCTGCGTCTGCGCAACATCGGCGGCATGATCATCGTCGACTTCATCGACATGGACCGGGAGGCGAACCGCGAAAAGGTCATGCGCGCGTTCGAAGAGGCGCTCAAGCTCGACAAAGCCAAGGCCAACGTCACCAAGATCTCCGAGCTGGGATTGGTAGAGATGACGCGCAAACGTACGCGCGAATCGCTGGGCCGCATGCTCACCGAGTCGTGTCCGTATTGCGAGGGCAAGGGGTACATCAAGTCCAAGACCACCGTCTGCTACGAGCTTTTGCGCCAGCTTCGTCGCGAGGGCGGAACCCATCGCGAAGATTACATCGTGGTGAGCGTGCATCCCGAGATCGCCGACATTCTGATCACCATTGAGTCGCAATACATTGAAGAGCTCGAGAAGCGATTGCAGAAGCGCATCATTATCGAGGCCAAGAAACATTTTCATCTGGAGAAGTTCGAGATTCATGGCCGCACTCACGCGGGTCACAATCCGGACGATCACGAGCCGGAAGAGACCAAACCGTGAGCGAAACTTCGCCCGGCCGACGGAAACCGCGCGCAGATCGCGTGACCATCAATCACGAGTTCGGCTCGGTCGAGGATTTGATCACCGAGTACGTGCTCAACATTTCGTCGAGCGGAGTGTTCATCAAATCGAAAGATCCGCTTCCGGTCGGCACCAAGGTCAATCTCAAGTTCAGCGTCATCATGGAGGAGCTCGAGACCATCGAGGGAATCGGCGAGGTCACCCGCACCACCGACAAGGGCATGGGGGTGGTGTTCGTCAAGCTCACGAGCTACTCGCGCGATCTAATCGCCAAATTGATGGAACGTCCAGGCGCGTGAATCGGTGAGCATTTTCGAAGAAAATGCGATCAACGATGGTCAGTGGCTCGGCGAGCACGTGGTGCGAGCATGAGCATTTTCGAAGAAAATGCGATCAACGATGGTCAGTGGCTCGGCGAGCACGTGGTGCGAGCATGAGCAT
>PLXG01000314.1 GCA_003153195.1 Myxococcales bacterium | reverse complement strand
TCGAGCACCTTCACGAAGTCGGGATTTCCGTCGCGCGCGACCAGAAAAACATTTTCCGGCTTGAGATCGCGATGAATGATTCCGCTCGCGTGCGCGGCCGACAGCGCGCGGCAAATCTGAATGCCGATGCGCACCGTGCGATCGACGGCGATCTTTCGCTCGTGGCGCAGCACCTCACCGAGGTCGAGCCCATCCAGCCGCTCCATCACGAAATAGACGTCGCCGGTGGCGGTGGTGCCGGAGTCGGTCACATCGACGATGTTCGGATGTCCCACCTTGGACGCCGCGCGGGCCTCGCGCCGAAAGCGCGCCACCAGATCGGCTTCGCGCGAATACTGTGGATGCAAGACTTTCAGTGCCACCAGCTTGCCGATGTCGATGTGCTCGGCCTCGTAGACCGCGCCCATCCCACCGGTCCCGATCAGCCGCACCACATTGTAGCGCCCATCGATGAGCTGACCGATCAGCTTCTGAAATTTAGCCAGATCGGCCGGATCGGTCTCTTCGATCACCACCTGCACCGGTGCCGCGGTGAGGCGTTCGCGCGAAGCCGAGGGCGCGGGGCCGACATGAGTGCGCTCGTCGCCATCGTCGCTGCCCATGTCGTTTCCGGGACCGTAGCCGCGCGGCTGACTCTGGACGGTTTCGAGCTGCCTGATGCGCACGCTCTCCTTGACGCCGGTAATGTGTAGCGGGCGCTCGACCGTTTCCGCCAGCCACTTCTCTTCGCTCTCGAAGCCCGGTGACGATCCTGAGCTGGGCGATCGAGGTGACTCCGAGTTTTGCCTCATCCGCGGCAGCTCTTCGCGCAGCAGTCGCGCGTGCTCGCGGACCTCGCGCTCGATCTCGTCGCCGTAAAGATCTCTCAAAAAGGTGGTGAGTCGGGTGGTGTCGATTCCCGGCGCCACTCGCGCCAGCTCTTCCGAAATGGCCTGGCGAAATTCTCCCGCGCTCTGGAAACGCGAGGAGCGTTCGGTGGCGAGCGCCTTCATCACCACCTGATCGAGCGACGCCGGCAAGCTCTTGATGATGCGCGACGGCGGATCGATTTTGGGATGGCGCGCCATCTCCAGATTCTTCACCGCTTCATCGGAGGTCTCGCGCATCGGTCGTCCGGTGAGGAGCTCCCACAGGATCACGCCCGAAGCGAAGACGTCGGTGCGCGCATCGGCCTGCTCGCCGCGCGCCTGTTCCGGCGAGAGATAGGAGATGCGACCGTAGACGATGCCAGGCGCGGTTCGTTCATTCTTGAGGATTGATCGCGCCAGCCCGAAGTCGGTGATCTTGACCTCGCCGTGCCAGGAGAGCAGCACGTTGGGGGGCGCGATGTCGCGGTGCACCAAGTTGAGCCCGCCGTAGCTGTGCGCATATTCGAGCCCGCGGGCGATCTCGCGGACTGCCAAGAGCGCGACATCGAGTGGAATGCGCGAGCGACGCTCCGCGGTGCGGTTCCAGACCGCGCGCAGGTCGCGCCCTTCGATGAGCTCCATCGCGATGTACACTTCGGTGCCCACCTGACCGGTGTCGAAGACTTGCACCAAGTTGGTGTGGTTGAGCCGAACTGTGACCTTGGCCTCGTCGAGCAGGCGCGCGTGAAGTCCGGGGGCGTCGCGGTCCTGCGGAACCTTTTTGATCAGGCAGAGCTTCTCGGCGCCGCCTAAATCTCCCGATGCCGCAAGATAGATCTCTCCCATTCCCCCTCGGGCGAAAGGCCTGAGGAGGGCGTACTTGCCAAACATGCGCGGGAAACGGGTCGTGCTCATGGCACTTCGGCCGCTGAGTCTACCACCTTCGGCCGGCTAAAGTTCACGAATTTTAGGGGGTTAATCGCAGATGCCGCTGGTACAGGAGACGCTGGCGCAGTCGGTGGGCAGCGAGCACATCTTTCCGGCGATGCACGGGCTGCAGGTGAGGCCGCCGCAGTCCTGATCGGACTCGCCGCCATCGATCTTGTGGTCGGCGCATTCATTCGAAACGCAGAGGTGGCTCACGCCGTCGCAGAAGTGGCCGCTCAGGCAGTTCGCATCGCTGCCTCCGCATGCGACGCCATCGGCGCAGCCGCCACACGAGCCGCCGCAGTCGGTGGCCGACTCGGTGCCGTCCATCTTGTGGTCCGCGCACTCGCTCGAGACGCACAAGTTGCTCACGCCGTCGCAGAAGTGCGCCGCGATGCAGTTGGCATCGCTGCCCGCGCACGCTTTTCCATCGTTGCAGCCGGTTCCGCAGATGCTGCCGCAGTCGGTGTCGCTCTCGCCCACGTCGGTCTTGTGATCGGCGCAGTGGCTCGAGACGCACTTGTTCGAAATGAAATCGCAGTAATGGCTGGTCAGACAATTGGCGTCGCTGCCGGCGCAAGCCAGCGTGTCGCCGCAACCGGTGCTGCAGGCGCTGCCGCAATCGACATCGCTCTCGCCGACGTCGGCCTTCTTATCGGCGCAATGATCGGATACGCACAGGTTGGTCATCGCGTTGCAGTAGTGGCCAGTGAGACAGTTGCCGTCGCTGCCCGCGCAGCCGAGCCCGTCGCCGCAGCGGGTGCTGCAGACGCTGCCGCAATCGCTCGCGCTCTCGCCCACGTCGGTCTTGTGATCGGCGCAGTGATCGGACACGCACTTGTGCGAGGTGGCGTCGCAGTAGTGACTCGTTTGGCAGTTCGCGTCGCTGTTTCCGCACAGATCGCCGTCGGGGCAAACCGCGCAGGTGCCGCCGCCGCAGTCGACGTCGGTCTCCGCACCGTTCATGACTCCGTCATGACATTGGTCGGCCACGCAGATGTGGGTGGTGACGTTGCAGAAGTTGGAGGTGCAGTTGGCGTTTGCCGACGGACTGCCGCAGCCGAGCCCGTTGGCGCATTTTGCGGTGCATGATCCGCCACAATCGGCGTCGGTCTCGGTGCCGTTGGTGCGACCGTCGTGACACTGGTCGGCAACGCAGATGTGGGTAGAGACATTGCAGAACCCGGAGGTGCAGTTGGCGTTCACCGACGGATTGCCGCAGCCGACGCCGACGCCGCACTTGGTGGCGCATGATCCGCCGCAGTCGCTACCGGTCTCATCGCCGTCTCGAGTACTGTCGTGGCAAGTGTCGACGCAAATGCTGCCGACGCACAGGGTGCTCACGCAGTCGCTGTTCCCTCCGCACATCTGGTTGATGACGCACTTGGTGGTGCAGGGGCCGCCACAGTCGGTGTCGGTTTCGCCGTTGTCCTTGGCGGTGTTGTGGCAGCTGTCGACGCAGATTCCGCTGACGCAGAATCCCGAGGTGCAATCGCCGACAACGTTGCACATCTTGTCGTTGTCGCATTTGGTCGAGCACGATCCGCCGCAGTCGGTGTCGGACTCGTCGCCGTTCTTGATTCCATCGGTGCAACTGGGCGCGAGGTCGGGCGCCGCATCGTCGGGACTCAGATCGTCGCCGCCGTCGCCCACCAATGAGGCGTCGGAAAAGCCGCACAGCGTATTTTCGCCGCCCTGATGGCAATAGCCGTCGGCTTGGCAGGCGTAGCCCGAGGGACACTCGCCGTTCGGGCCGCACGAATAGGCGCAAGCCGGCGTTTTGGGCGAGAAGCACGCCGCCAGCAACATCAAAAAGGCGGGAGCGACTTTGAGCAAGCGTCGCATTAGAAGTGCCATCCCGCGACGAGGCCGCCGCCGTGCGGACCGGCGATCGGCGAAATCTGCGCGCGCTTGCTCGGTCGATTTCTCATCGCGTCGACGATGAACAATGTGGTGGTGACCACCGCCGCTGCGCCCGCCGCCGAAAAGAATCCGATCGAGAGTCCATTGTACAAGCGGCCATCGCTCTTCAAGCTGGCCTCCGCCGACGAAGCGCTGGCGTCATATGGGTGCGGTTGTCCGGTGGCGTCGACGAACTCTCGCCGGCGCGTGATCTCATCGGCGCGCGATTGCGCCGCCAGACCCATGATTCCGCCGGTGGTGACCAGCGCGACGGTGAGCGCCACGCCGATCCATGCGGTGAGCTTGAGGGGCGTCTGTCGGGTCGGTGTGCTGATGCCGATCTGCACTTCGTGCTTGGGCGTCTCGAGCTCGGGCGGAAGCACCGCCGGATTGGGCGGCGCGACTACCGGCGCCACCGGTTTGGCCACGGCAGCCTTGGCAACTGCAGCTTTACCCGGTCTCACCATCGGTGAGACGACTTTGGGGTGATCATCGGGACTCGACTGATCGGGGATCTTGTAGTCGTGCGCGATGATGAACTTCGCGCGCCCCGAGACCTCGGTTCGATCGGCCGCGTTCGGCTGAAGCTTGAGGTACGCCTCATAGGCCTCGACCGCCCTGCGACCCTCGCCGGCTTTTTGCCAAGATTCACCGACGTTGTAGAGCAGAATCGGGTCCTTGGTGAAATCGTAGGCGGCGGTAAACTCAGCAGCGGCGGTGTGGAAGCGCTTCTTGGTGAACGCATCCTGTCCGGCGGCGAAGTGTCGCTCTGCGGCTTCGAAATCCTGGGCGAAGGCCGATCGTTCGGCCACCAAGAGGCCCAGCACCATGGCACACATTAGTGCCACCTTGACGCGAGTACTCATGGTAGTGATCTTACACCAATTCTGCAGCCACCGATAGAACCCAAGAGATATACTCCCGACTTTCCCATGGCCAAGGCATCCAAGCTCGAAAACGTTCGCAACCTGGGCATTGTCGCCCATATCGACGCCGGAAAGACAACCGTCACCGAGCGCTTCCTCTTTTATTCGGGGCGTATCCATAAGATCGGCGAGGTTCACGAAG
>PLXG01000266.1 GCA_003153195.1 Myxococcales bacterium | reverse complement strand
ATTGCCTCATTCTCCCCTGTTCGTCTCACCTGGTCGCTCTCATCTTCAAGAAGCCCTCCGGCCCGCAGGTTCGCCGCGCCGAGATGCGTCAGCGTTGTTCGATCGAAGAACGAGCGCTCGCTCGGGACAGGCCGCAACAGCGCGGCGCGCGCGGGCCAATGTGCNNGCGCGCAGATGCCGTGACCGTCGCAGATCGCTGCATCGATCTCGAGGTGCCAGGTTCGATCTGCTTGCATCACGTGTTCCGTTGGTGAGGGATCGGAAAGCCATGCTCCGCGGCAGGACATGATCGGCCGTGGAGATGATCACGCACTTCGGGTTCGAAAGTCTCGAGCGCGCTTTCAACGAGCCCAACAACACCACTCGGATGGCCGCACGCTCCTCGCCCATCCACCGCGGCACAAAGCCGATGCAATCGAGATAGATCACGACGAACAGCGACTCCATCGGTGAGTGCATCGAGAAGATCGGCGATCGCCGGGAGCCCGAAGACGCAAGGGCCACATTGTCCTGCCGACTCACCTGCCAACCAACGAACAAGGCGCGTGGTCGTGGCAAGTCCACAGGACGTCTCACCCAAGATTGCGAGAACGCCGCATCCAAGCGAAGCACCGCAACGCTGCAGCGGACCTCGATCAAGCGTGATACCCCATGCGGTTGATCCGTCAAGCCACACGCCCTCGTACCCACCGATCAGCACCGCCCGTGGCGCCTGATCGAGGCCTCCAATCGTCGAGAGCAGCTGTCTGATCTTGACGGGTCCAACCATTTCGGCAACGACGCCAGGAACCGTGACTTCGCCCGCAAGGGTGACGAGTGTCGATCCCGGTGAACTTGCAGCACCGACTTCAGCGAACCATTTTGGACCGCGCCTTGCGATGAGCGCGAGGTGCGCGATCGTTTCGGCGTTGTTCACGACAGTGGGGCGTCCTGAAACACCGGATGCTGCGAGCGGAATCGAATGACGTCGGGGCAACGCACCCGTTCCTCCCAGGTAGGAGACAACGGCACTTGATTCACCTGCGACATAGCGAGCAGGCGCATCGATAAGGCGCACCGTGGCCGTGTCTCTTGAACGCTCAGCGATCGCGCGTTCAAGCGATGTGATGGCGTCTGGGCGCGCTCGGTGGAGGTAGATCACGATCTCATTTGCGTCGACCGCCCGGGCCGCCACCATCGCCCCATCGAGCACAAGATGCGGCCGCATTTCGAGCAGGGTGCGATCCTTTCGACTGGCAGGTTCACCTTCGGAGGCGTTGACTACGACGAGTGGAGCACCCGGAGAACTCGCAGCGAGTTCAAGTTTTCTGGCAACCGGAAATTGCCCACCACCTCGTCCCAGCAATCCACTCTGCGCGATTGCTTCTCGCAATTCCGCCTGGCTCGACGAATCAAGCTTGAGCGGTCCAAGCCGACGTTCGTGGTCCGCGAAATTCTCCGCTCCTTCGACACGCGTTGGTCCCGCGAGCAAACGTGCGCCGGGGCCGCCAAGAACTGCGAAAGGTGAAGAGGGCGAAACATGCTCGGCCTCTTCCAACATGGATGTCTCTGCAGAACTGATGGGAAACGGGGTCATCTTGAAGCTCCTTCAAACTCGGCATCGTGACCTTGACCTGATGCGGATCGGGCGAACACGCGTGTACCGAAGAGCAGCGCGATCAACGATCCCGACACGACGTAGAGGAGGCGGAGCGCTGAGGTGTCGGTACCGGCAAGTACGCCATGAAACCAGGTCAACGCAAATGTCACCGAAGCAAGACGGTGAATTGCGAGCCAATGCTTTGTGCCACGGCGACCGGCGAACCGTGCGGTTGCCGCGATGACGAGGAGGAGCTCAAATGCTCCGACTCCGAGCCCCACCGCCGCACGTCGGTAATGGGAGAGGCCGGGAACGATCGCGCCGACCCACCCGACTCCCGCATAGTGGTCGCTTGCCAGAAAGACGAGATGGCCAAGAATGAGCACGATGGTCGCGACGCCAAGGGTCGCGTGTGCTCGGAGTCGGGTCTCGGGGTGCAACATTCCCACCCGAAAACGCCAGGGATGGCGCATCCACAACCCAAGCGCCACAAGGGCTGACAGTGCGAGGTAACCGGCGATACCGAGCGCGCGACCGGTAATCCACGGAAAATTCTTATTGTGGATCGTGGTCGCGAACGCCCAAACAACCGCGAATCCCGCGCTAAGTGGGAGCACGAACGCTAGCGAAGCCGTGAGCGCGCGCGACGCCAGAGAAGCGGCCCGTTCGGTGGCCGGCGCCGTTAGCTGCGTCGCCATTGCACGTACCGATTCATCGCAGAGCTCGTCGCGAGCGAACCACCTTCATCGATCCATAACGCCGGGATCGACCGCCGTTCGGCGAGCGCGCCGATTCCGCTGCGGCCACTAATAAATAGCGACTTACTCCAGACTTCCGCGTCAGCAGGATCCTCTCCGACGACCGTCACCGCGTGAGTCCTTGTCCTCCAGGCTCGCCGGTTCGCGGATCGATGAGGTGATGGACCCGCTTTCCATTGCGCGCCCAATGGCGGAGCCGAATAGACGAGGTCGCGACTGCACGGTCGCGTAGCCCGAGCACACAAATCGGTTCACTCTTGTCCGAAGGGTCTTCGACTCCGATCCTCCACGGACCACCGTCTTCGGCGAGGCCGGCGCAGTAGCAATCGCCCCCGGCCTCCACGAGGAAGTTTGGCAACGCGGTGTTGATCGCCTGGCTCGACCAGCGAACCGCAAGGCCTTTTCCGATGCCCCCCAGATCGATCGGGTCATCTCCAACCAGCACCTCGTGCGGGCCGTAGCGCAGCCGTGGACGCCACGGCTCAAGGCCACGGCGTTCTGATGGCCGTGTCGATCCATCGAGTTCAACCTCCTCATGGCCGAAGGGCAGTGTCCGGTCATAGCCGAGCGCGATGAGCCGACTGAGCACCCGGGGATCGAAGCGCCCTTGGGTGACGTCGTAGGCGCGCTTGGCTTCCTCGATTGCCCGAAAGAGCGTGGCGGGAACCTTGTGCCATCGTTGCGGTGACCGATTGAGCTGCATCAATGGGCTGGTCTGCTCGAAGCGCGTGCAGGTCTCGTCGACCTCGTGAAAGACGCGCTTTGCGGCAGCCAGTGCTGAATCGAGTTCGTCGGTCGATCCGGGGTTCTGCAAATTCGACGGGACCTTGAACGTCACACGCGTCGCCATCGCTCGATCGGTCACGACGAGTTCGCTGCTCACGACCGGCGTGTTTGAAAGATCAAGGGACAACAACGGAGGCTCCTGTCGTCGCGTGAGTCGTGGGAGCAGCAGTCACAGCCGTCGGGGCGGATACGGCCGGAATCGACGGGATGGAAGGAAGGCTCGGGAGCTGGATGCTCGGAAGCGCAACTGAGCCACCGCCATCTTGTCCGGCGCTACGGGCGAGCTGGGATTGCGCACTGGCAATTGCCGCGATCGCCTTCTGGCCAGCAGCGAGCGTCCGAGTGACCTGCGCCAGCGCAAGAGTGTTGGCCGACGTCGTTACCGCGATCGGCGATGCTGAAATCGCCGAAGCTGTGCGCGGTAGCGAAGCCTGCACGAAGCGATCCGCGAGACCGGCGGTTACGAGCAATGCTGATCCAACAACCGCCGCAGGTAGAAAGCGCCGTCGCTTTTGGCTTCGACCGATTGACCGTGCTGCTTTCGCTCGATGTTGGGCCGCGCGATCCCGGGCGAGCAAGAGGTCCTCGGGAAGGACCTCGTCGGGCTTGCCAAGCTCGTGGGCGTTCCGGCTAGTTGTCATGTTGGCCACCTCCGAAAGAAGACGCCCCACTGCCAGGCGATGATGGGGTTGGTACGGTATTTGCCGAGGCACGCGCCTGGGCAGCCTTGATAGACTCTGCTACTCGTTGCAGAGTCGCGCCCTCGGC
>PLXG01000444.1 GCA_003153195.1 Myxococcales bacterium | reverse complement strand
GACGCCGCGAGTAGGTTTGGCGGGCAGACCGAAAACTCAATCTCGCCGACGCTGATCTATCCGGCAAGCAATGTGCTCATTCCACCGAACCTGAACATTCTCGAGTTTCAGTTCAAGCCGGCGACCGGCCAAGATCTGTTCGAGCTCTCCTTCTTGGGCCCGCTGGTCGATCTCAAGATCTATCTGCCTTGCACACAGATCGGCTTCGGATGTGGCTTTGTGCCCGACGAGAACACCTGGAAGCAGCTCTCGAACGCCGCTCGCTCGACTTCTCTCACCGTGAAATTACGTTCTACGTCGACAGGCGGCGGACCGGTGGGCGAGTCGATGGTGCAGACGCTGTCCTTCGCCGATGAGGACTTAGCCGGGGGGCTCTACTATTGGGCCGCTTCCAACACGGGTACCATCAATCGATACGACTTCGGCCTGCGCGGGCAAAAAGCGGAGACCTTCTACAGCGCCGGAACGACCTGCGTCGGCTGTCACTCTCTGTCGCGGGACGGCAAACGGGTCGCGGTCGGCGTGGGCACCCCGACTCCCGCGGACATGCGTGTGCTCGACGTCCAAACCCGCGCGGTGATCTCCGACTCGAACAGCAGCGGAAGCACCCAATCCGGATCGGACTTCGAAGTGTTCTCTCCCGATGGAACCAAGCTACTCATGCAGAATGGCAGCAGCCTGGTCTTGCATGATGCAGCAACGGGAGCGCTGCTCAGCACCAACGGTGGACTCACCCGCGCTACCATGCCCGACTGGTCCGCCGACGGCACGCAGGTGGTGTTCGCGCACAGTCAGTCGGGATTCCTATCGGGCCTGAACTCGTTCGAGATCGTCGGCGCGTCGCTCATGACCGCGTCGGTCAATGGAAACACGTTCGGTACGCCGACCAACTTGGTTTCGACGAGCGGCTCGGACAATTATTACTATCCCAGCTTTTCACCGGACGGAGCGTGGGTGGCGTTCAACCGATCGTCGTCGATTTCGTATGACGCTGTGGACGCTCATGTGATGATGATTCGCGCCACCGGCGGACAGCCGGTTGATCTGCCGACGGCCAACGGCGGCGTCGCCAACTCGTGGCCAAAGTTCGCGCCATTCTCAGTGCACTTTCAGGGCAAAACGATCTATTGGCTGACATTTTCCAGCCGGCGCGACTACGGTCTTCGACTGGTCAACAGCACCAAGGCGAGGACCGATCAGATTTCTCAGATATGGATGGTGGCGGTGGGACTCGATCTGAACGAGATCACCACCGACCCGAGCTTCCCCGCCTTCTGGCTGCCGTTTCAAGATCTCTCTACCCACAACCACATCGCACAGTGGACCGAAACGGTAGTCCGACAACCGTGCACCAGCGACAATGTCGATGTTGTCTGCCAAGCGGGCGAGGAATGTCAAAACGGTCAATGCGTCGGCGACGGGACGATCTTCTGAAGCTGCTCAGCGTTTGCGCCGCATCACCGCCNNCGGTGTCATGCGTGTGCGGCAGGACGCGTAGCCGGATTCCGTCGTCGGAGATTTCGCGCGCGCGCGCGCTACCGAGAATTTCTTTGATCGAGACCTCTTCGAACGCGGAGTCGGCGGCGAGAAATTTATCGACCACTTGATCGTTTTCTTCCGGCGTGACCGTGCAGGTTCCGTAGATCAGCCTTCCGCCAGGCGCGACCAGCGGCGCGTACCGCTTCAGGATCGAAAGTTGAAGCGGCGGGAGCTCTTCCAGATCTTTCGGCTGAAGCCGCCAGCGCGCTTCCGGATTGCGACGCAGCACGCCGACGCCCGAGCACGGCGCATCGCACAGCACGCGATCGCATGCACCCACGAGTTTTTCCGGCAGAACAGGATTTTCCGCGTCGATCAGCGAGGCGGACACGTTGGTCAGTCCGGCTCGGCGCGCGCGTTCACGCAGCTCGGTGAGCTTTCGCTCGCTCACATCGAACGCGATCAGGCGGCCGCGATTTTCGAGGAGCGCACCGAGTGCCAGCGTCTTTCCGCCAGCTCCGGCACAAGCATCGACCACCAATCCGCGCGGCGGTGGTGCGCAAACTTCGGCGATCAGCTGCGAGCCGACATCTTGCAATTCGAATCGACCTTCTTTGAACGCTTCGAGTCCGTACGCGTTCACGTGCGTTTCTAAAATGATTCCGGCGGCGCTGTATTGCGCGGCATGCGCCGGAACCTTTTCCTGCGCCAGTCGTGCGATGAGATCTTCGCGCGATCCCTTGAGTAAGTTCACGCGAGCGGCAAGTAGCGCACGATGGTTCATCGCCGATAACAGCGCCTGCGTCTCCGCGTGCGATCGCGAGCGCAGCAGATGCTCGACCAGCCAGTCGGGATACGAAAGTCCGATCGAAAGTTGCTCGACCAGCGAGAGCGCCCCGATGCGCACGTCGAGCGAATCAAACATTTCGTCGGTGAGTCCGTTGACGCGCAGCTCAGCGTCGAGCACTTCGGACGGCTCGAGCTCGAGTCGCAGCCAGGCCAAATACAATTTGAGCGGCTCGGTGGATCCCACCGCAAACTCGAGGCGGCGGCGAAAGCGCACCAGGCTATAGACCGCCTCGCCGACGAAGCGGCGCTGCCACGAGAGCAGCCGGCGCGCTTCGGGACCACGCAACCCGCGTTCGAGCGCATTGCGGGCATAGGCCCAATTGGTCGCCGCCGAAGCGTACAGACCTAAAATCGCCTGTCGGACCTTGCCGTCGCGGGCGATCTGTACGGGATCACGTGTATTTCCAGCGTGTAAATTCATTTGACTCATCGAGGCATAGCTCGCTAAATGGACGGCTAGAGGGACACGAGAATGGCACAAAGTGAAGTCGCCAAGCAGACAAAAGCCGCCCCAACTGCTTCGGTCGCGAGTAGCACCGAGGCGCCGCCCAAGGGCAATCTCTATACGATCGTGCAGGGCCAGCTCGACAAGGCCGCCAAGGCGGTCAACCTTTCGCGCGAGGTCTACACCATCCTCAGCCAGCCGAAAAATGAGCTGATCGTTCATTTTCCGGTGCGCCTGGACGACGGGAACTATCGTCTGTTCAAGGGCTACCGCGTGCAGCACAACAACATCCTCGGCCCCTACAAAGGCGGCATTCGTTATCACGAGGACGTCACGCTCGACGAGCTCAAGGGCCTCGGCGCGTCGATGACCTGGAAGTCTGCGCTGCACGACATTCCATTCGGTGGCGCCAAGGGCGGCATCAAGTTCAATCCGCGATTGCATTCCAAGGGTGAGCTCGAGCGCATCACGCGCCGCTACACCCACGCGCTCGGCGGAAACATCGGTCCCGAGTCGGACATTCCCGCCCCAGACGTCGGCACCAACGGACAGACGATGGTCTGGATCATGGACACCTTCATGAACATGCGCGAATCGTCGGACAAAAACGCGATGCGCCGCGTGGTCACCGGCAAGACCATCAACTCGGGCGGCAGCTACGGACGCGAGAGCGCCACCGGTCAGGGCATCGTCCACTGCATCACCGAGTGGGCCAAGCATCGCCGCTTCAACTTGAATGGCTCGAGCTTCATGGTGCAAGGATTCGGTAACGTCGGATCGCACACCGCGAAGATTTTGGCCAAGCTGGGATCGACGCTGGTTGCCGTCGGAGATTACAAAGGCTACATCGCCAATCCGGAAGGATTGAACGCGCACAAGCTGGCTGAGCATGTGGCGCAAACCGGATCGGTCGAAAGCTACAAACACGCGCGCGTGATTGGCCGCGAAGAATTTTTCGCCACCGAGGCGGACCTCTTCATTCCCGCCGCGCTCGAACTCGAGATCGGTGAAACCGAAGCGAAGAACCTGCGCTGCAAAGTGGTGGCTGAAGGCGCCAATGGTCCGACCTATCCGGAAGCGGAAGCGATTTTGGCCGAGCGCGGCATCGACCTCTTGCCGGACATTTTGGTGAACTCCGGCGGCGTCATGGTTTCCTACTTCGAGTGGCTGCAGAACAAGCGCGCCGAACGTTGGCCGCTGGAAGAGGTCGAGCAGCGACTGGAAGAATGGATGAAGCGCACCTTCGGTCAGGTGCAAGACTTCGCCGAAGAGCTCAAAGTCGACATGCGCACGGCCGCCTACGCCATCGGTCTCGATCGCATCGAGAAGGCCTACTCCGAGCGCGGCATCTTCCCGTAGTCATCTCAGCTTTTCATCTCAGCGCGACAGCTCACCTTTGATCGCCCGTGCTTCCGCGCTGGTCGGATCGATCCGCTGCGCGCGCTCGATCCACTTGAAGGCCAGCGCACGATCGCCCCGCTTCATCGCTACCCTCGCCAGTCCCAGCAGCGGCCCCGGATCCGACCAGGTGGCATGCCTTTTCGCAAAGGAGAACTCTCGCTCGGCGCCGTCGAGATCAGAGAGCTCGAGTCGATAGCGTCCGGCATTGAGCCGCGCCAATGAGCGCATCGGATCGAGAGACAACGCCACTTGCACAAGCTCGAGCGCGCGGTCGAACTCTCCACGTCGCGCCAGCACCACCGCCAGATTGACCGCCGCCGCGGCGTCGCGTGGACACAGTACGCGCGCAGTGTCGAACAGCGCGGCCGCACTGAGCTCATCGTTTCGTTGCAGATAAAATCGTCCGAGCGAATTGACGTTGGCGCACTCGAGATCGCGTGCGATGGGATCTCGCGGCGAGAGTCCCGGCCGATCGGTAAGCAGCCGCTCCAGCCGATCGACCATCGGACGAAGCGGCTCCGATTTGAGCGCCGTCGACGCCATCGATGGTGAATCGGGCGTCAGCGTATACAGAGGAACGCCCGGTTCGATCGTTCCCGCCGGAGGAGGTTCGCCGCCCGGCTCCCAATAGACCGACCGACGCACCAGCTCGTGCCGAACCAGCGTGGCGAGTAGCTCCGGCTCATGCCGTCGCCACGAAGCCGGTGAGTCGCTCCACAGATCGAGCGCGCGCACTTCGCCGCCGGCACGCGCGATCTCACGCCGATAGAGTGAACGTTCGGCGAGCTGTTGTCTGACAAGGACCGTCAGGTCCGGACGCACGCCGCCTACCGCCTGCTCGTAGAGTGAACCAGCGGCGAGATCGTCCGACGTGATGAGCAGGAGCGATCGCGGTGGCGGCGGCAAGAGCGCGGCCAGGGTAAACTGACTGGCCTGCGAACCGAGCCCCTGCTTGGCGTCGAGATCGGTGAGCACAGCCGGCACCACCAAGGCGGCGCCCAGCGCGCCTGCCATCCACGGACCGGCGCGTCGAAACGGTCGACTGGCCTCGCTCACCGACTCTTCGCCACCGACCCGCTCGACGAAGCGCGAAAGTCCCATGACACCGAGACCGGCCAAGAGTGCGATTCCGATGGCGGTAGGCGCACCGTCCTGAAGGTCGGCGATGCCCATCGGGTTCAGCCAGACCGCATAGATCAGATCGCCCACCACCAAAAAGAGCGTGCTTACGAACAGCAGCGATGAGGCGCGAAACAAAACAGCCACGCCGCCGAACGCGGCCAAGATCGCCAGAATTCCGAGCTGCCCCTCGGTGGCAGACAAAAATCGTCTGAGCTCGTGCGCGACCCGGAGCAGATCGGTCGACATCATCTCGGCGGAAAATGCGTGTCGAATGCGCGCGGCGGTCAGATGATCCATGAGCGCGCCGAGCGTGCGTGGGTCGCCCCAGTTGTCGGCCGGATTGTGCAGCGCACGAATCGGAAGGTAGAAGACGACGGCGGCGCCGAGCGCCACCAGCGCGGGCGCAAGAAGCGGCCAACGGTCATGACGACGCAGGCGATAGATCGCGTAGAGGATCAAGGGCGGCCCGATCAGCAGCCGAAAGTGTGCGTGAAGACCGAGAGAGAGTCCGCCGAGGAGCGCCAGCAGCAGCCCCGCTTCCGGCCGCTTTTTCTCCAAACGAACGATCAGGAAGAGTGCCGCCGCGATGGCGCAGCTGGTCGGTGCATAGACCTCCGCCACCGTCGACGCGCGAAAGAAGGTGAGCCCGCACGGAAGGAGCGCCGCCGCTACCACGCCGCCCACCTTGGACGCACGATCGCCGCCGCCCACTTCGACCGCCACGCGATAGATCAGCCAGGACGAAAGCGCGCCGGTGAGCGCGGAGAGAAAGTTGAGCCGGGTGGCGATCTCGCCGAGCGGTACAAACGAGATCGCTTTTCCCAGCAGACAATAAAGTGAGAAACCGGTCTCGTGCGCGACCCCGAGCGTGTAGGCGGCGGTGGTCAGCTCGCCCGAGTCGCGAAGGTAAAGTCCGGGAGCGGAAAAAGACGCAAACGTAGCGAAGCTGAGAAGAAAGAGGATGGGCCCGGGGCTCACTTCTTCAGATCGGTCTTGAGCTGCACGATGTGCCAGCCGCCGGCCGATGGACTGCAATTCGATTCTTTGGAGCCGTGCTGCGCCATCCGCACCGCCAGCAGCGAATCCCCCAGGCGAAGCTCATCGACGTAGGAATATCCGGGCTGCGCGCAACCTTTGGGCGAATCGATCTCGTAGTGATCGATCACCGTGCCGGTGCGAACCACGTCGAGCGTTTTGCCTTCATGCACCACATCGACGCCTTCGGCATAGAGCGGAACTTTTTGATTCGGCGCTTCCCGCTCGGCTTTGGGAACGCCGACTTTGGTGAGGCTGTGAAATCCGCCCGTCTTCAAACGCTGGTTGAGCTCGACCACCCGCTTTTGCACCGCGCTCGCCCACAGCCGATCGCTCAGCTGCCCCTGCGCGCGCGCGATCTCGGCGATCGACAGCACATGCAACACCTCGCCGGCATGCCCCGCCGTCACCTTCATGAAGCGCACGTCGAGGTTGGGCAGCCCGCGCGCTCCGTCGGCTGCGACTTCCGGCACCGCCAACGTCTGACCATCCGCCGAGACCGCCGGCAGACATCCAAATTCGAGCCCATCTGATCCTCGTTCGATCTGACAGGGTTGCGCGTGCGCGGACGCCCCGCACACCAGCGCCAAAGTCGAAACGAACAAGCGAACGGACATGCGCATCGGACCTCCCTACCTTCTAATGGTTAACGCGCGCGCGGCCAGGGCGCAAAAAATCGGTGGCGATTTGACAGTGGAGGGTTCCAGCGTTACGTAGGAGCCGCTTGACGGCAGGCGAAAGCGCCCAGAAGCCCTGTGCCGTGAGCCGTGGGAAATGGACATCGTCTTCGGTCATAAGAAAGTGCAACCCGGGCCGGTTTCGCCCGGCGCGACGCTTGCGATCGGGAACTTCGACGGGGTCCATCTCGGCCATGCTCACATCTTTCACCAGACCCTGCGCATCGCCCGCGAGCACGGCGGAACGCCGGCAGTGCTCACCTTCCAGCCGCACCCGGCCAAAGTGCTGGCGCCTGCGTTTGCGCCCCCGCTCATCACCTCACTCGATCGAAAGCTGGAGCTGATAGCCGCCGAAGGAATTGCGCTTACAGTGGTAGAGCCGTTCGACCATGCGCTCGCCCGCCTCACGCCGGAAGAGTTCGTCACGCAGGTTCTCTCGACGGGAATCGGTGCCAAGCATCTGTGCGTGGGACACGATTTTACCTTCGGAAATCAGCGCGCCGGAACCGCCTCCCAGCTGGCGGCGCTCGGCCGTGCGCGTGGCATCGAGCTCACGGTGGTGCCGCCCTTCAGCGTCGACGGACTGGTGTGCTCGTCCACCAAAGTGCGCGAGTTCGTGCTCGAAGGGCGGGTCGATGGCGCGCGCCTTTTGCTCGGCCGCGACTTCGAGGTGCAGGGTGAAGTGGTGCGCGGCGCCGGGCGCGGGCGAACCATCGGTATTCCCACCGCCAACGTGCATCCGGACGCCGACCTGGTTCCCGGTCGCGGGGTCTACGCCGGCTGGGCCGAGGTGGTCGGGCAAAGCGGGCGCACCATCGCCGCCATTAATGTTGGCAACAACCCCACCTTCGGTGAGAACAACACCTCGGTCGAGGCGCATCTCCTCGACTTCAATCGAGATCTCTATGGGCAGCGGCTACGGCTCGGCTTTCACAGCCAGCTGCGCGCAGAAAAGCGATTCATGTCGGTCGAGGCGCTCATCGAACAGATTCGAAAAGACATCGACGAAACACGACGGATACATGATTCGCGCTAGTACCTGAGTCTTCAATTTCGGCATCGGGTCTCCAAGGAGAAGTCAGAAGAAGATGGATCGCGATAAGCTCGGTCAACTCAGTCTTGAAGCGCTGCGCACCCTCGGAGCGGAGAACGGGATCAAGGGGGCCGGCGAGATGGAACAAAAAGCGCTGATCGATCGTCTGGTGACGGCGATGCCGCGCGGGACGGCGTCGGTCGCCGCGCAAACGGTGAGCGAATCGCCCACTCGGCAGCGCCGCGCAACGCCCTCGCCTGAGGCGGCCAAGCCTGCTCCGGCACGCACCACAACCTCCCCGGTGAGTACGAGACCTTCCGAGGTGAGTACGAGACCTTCCGAGGTGAGTACGAGACCTTCCGAAGTGAGCGCGATCACCGAAAAGTCGAAGTCGAGAGCCGAAAAGAGCACCCCCGGTTTGGGCGTGCCGTCGTCGATCGTCCATCCCGCTCACGTCGACGAGGCGCCGCGCGAGCCGATGGGCATGCTCGACCTCGAAGAGCTGCCCGAAACCTACGGCGTCGACGAATGCGAAGTGCTCTATCGCGATCCGTTCACCGTGTTCGTCTATTGGGAGGTCACTCCCGGCGGGCTCGATGGCGCGCGCGCGCAGCTCGGACCATCAGCCGGCTCGGCGCGATTGGTGCTGCGTCAGTTCGCATCGACCGACAGCGATCGCGAGGTGTGCGATCTCGATCTGACCTGGAATCACGGCCGTCGCTATCTGCCGGCACCGCGCTCGGGAATCCATCTGCGCGTGGCGGTCGGACTTTTGTCGCAAGAAGGATACTTCGCACCCATCGCGCACTCGTCGGTGATTCGGGTCCCGCCGGCGGAACCGATTCATGCGCCAGTCGAATGGCTGGAGGTGGTCCCGGGCCGGAGCGCCGGAAAGATCCGCGAGCCGCTGGTGATCGTGCAGCGCGGACAGGCGCACCGCGAGCGTTCGGACTTCCCTGAAGGCGCGATGAAGCCCGCGGTAAACGAACGCGAATCCTCGCCCTGGCGCTACAGCGCTCCCGGCACCAGCCCCACGCGCAATCCGTCGGGAGGGCTCTAATGGCCGATGCCCGAGTTCGTGGCGATTTGGCGCTCGTGCTGCACGCGCACTTGCCCTTCATCCGTCATCCGGAGCACCGCTACCACCTCGAGGAGAACTGGCTCTACGAGGCGATCACCGCCACCTATCTGCCGCTACTCGAAGTGTTTCGCAACATGGCCAAAGAGGGCGTGCGGTTTCGCTTCTCGATGTCGATGTCCCCGCCGCTGGTCTCCATGTTGTCAGACGATCTGCTGAAGACACGCTACGCCGCCTACCTCGATCGCATGTTGCGTCTCGGCGACTCAGAGCTCAAACGCACCGCCGGCGACCCGACCTTCAACAAGCTGGCGCGCTACTACTGCGATCGTTTCGGGCGCCTGAAATCTCTTTACGATCAGATCCGCGGCGACATCGTGGGCGCTTTTCGTCAGCTGCAAGACGACGGGCTACTCGAGATCATCACCGTCGGCGCCACCCACGGATATCTGCCGGTCATTCGCGAGCCGTCAGCACGACGCGCGCAGATTCGCGTCGCCGCCGAGCATTATCAGCGTCACTTCGGCCGTTGGCCGCGCGGCATCTGGCTGCCCGAGTGCGGCTATGCCGAAGGGGTGGATACCCTGCTCGCCGACGCCGGCATTCGCTACTTCTTCGTCGACTCGCACGGCATCGTCAACGCCCGGCCGCAACCGCCGCTCGGCATTCACGCGCCGGTCTTCTGCCGCTCGGGCGTGGCCGCATTCGGGCGCGATCTCGAGTCGTCGAAGCAGGTCTGGTCGGCCGACGAAGGCTATCCCGGCGACGGAATCTACCGCGACTTCTATCGCGACATCGGCTTCGATCTGCCGCTCGACTACATCGGGCCCTACGTCCACCCCGACGGAATTCGCGTACACACTGGCTTCAAATATTTCCGGGTCACCGGGCGCGGCATCGATCTCTCGCAGAAGGCGCCCTACGATCCCGAGGCGGCGCGCAGTCGCGCGGCCGAGCACGCGGGCAACTTCATGTTCAACCGCGAAAAGCAGATCGCGCATTTGTCTGCCAAAATGGATCGCCGTCCGCTGGTAGTGTCGCCCTACGACGCCGAGCTCTACGGCCATTGGTGGTTCGAGGGGCCGATGTTCCTCGACTTTCTAGCGCGCAAGATCGCCTTTGATCAGCAGTCGATTCAAATGACCACCTGCTCCGAGTATCTCGAGGAGCACACGGTCAACGCGGTAGCCGACCCGTCCCCTTCTTCGTGGGGCGACGGCGGCTACTCGGCGGTGTGGGTGGACGGCTCGAACGACTGGATCTATCGCCACGTGCATCGTGCCGAGGTCCGCATGCACGAGCTGGCTGAACGATACCGCGACGGCGCCGACGATCTTTCCCGCCGCGCGCTCAACCAGCTGGCGCGCGAGCTCCTCCTGGCGCAATCGAGCGACTGGGCTTTCATCATGAAGACGGCTACCGCGGTGAAGTACGCCTGCGACCGCGTGAAGTCGCACCTAGCGCGCTTCCGCCGGCTCGATCGCGAGATCTCGCAGCAGCAGATCGATCAGGAATGGCTCGCCGATCTCGAAAAGCGCGACAACATCTTTCCCGACATCGACTACCGAACCTACCTCAGCTGAAAAACTCGAGCGAGCAGAGCGAGGCCGCACATTCGTGCGGCACTTCCTGCGGACATGGTTCGCTGCGCTCACCGCTTGCTTCGCAAGCGCCCTTCGGGCGCGTCGGCGCCGTCTAGCGGCGCCGTGAGCAGGGGGGAACCTCGAGGCTGTGCCGAGAGGGGGGCGGCACGCCCTTTAGATAGTCTCGCTGGAGAAGAATTGATTTTCTGGATCGTCGGGATCGTGCGCCTCTGCATTGCGCGCCCGCGCGATTCGTCGGCGAACCCACCACACCAAGAGCAGGATCAGAATGTAACCGTGCACACCCGCGGCGAGTGTGGTGGCGCCCACCCATAAGAGTCCCGGCCGGCGTCCTTTGACGATGGTGGGCTCAACCGCGCCGACGATCGGGCCGGACTGCGCGAAAAAGAGCCGCGCCCGAACGCTCATCTTGGGGTGGCCAGCGCCAAAGCCGATCACACCGTCGATCATGGCGGGCACGGGCGGCGGTGCGACTTGCAGCTCGCGACCAAGGGAGTTCGAGAGCGCGTCGTCGTCCTCGATCAGCGCCAGCGTTTTTTGCGGCGGCTTGTCCTCATCACAGTCATCGTGCGCCGTCACCGGTGTAAAGACCCGATCGCCCGCATCGGGATCGATCGAGTGGCTGCCCAGCCGAAACGCTTCGCCGCCGGGCGTCACCACCACGGCCAGGTCGTGGCGAACGCAGCCAAACACCGACACCCACCCTTGCGTACCGCGCGGCACCAAGCCGGTTCCGAAATCTTTTCGCGGACCGGACAAGCTCAAGCGAGTTTCGTTCAGGCCCGCGGTCACCGCGAACGAGGAGGCCACCGCGATGAAGAGCCCCATGGCGCACAAGGTTGCGAGTAACCGACCGGACATCGGCCGTCACTTTACCACGCGCGAGTGGAACCGGTATTCTTTGGAGAGCCGTCGATCGGCAGGCTTTGCGCACCTCTTGTTCCATTATGCGCAAATTATGCTGGCGTCCTTGTGCTCAAATCGCACTTGAGCCGGCTGGCAC
>PLXG01000359.1 GCA_003153195.1 Myxococcales bacterium | reverse complement strand
TATCCGTAGATATCTGACTGAGGAACAACGCAGCAGATCGGGCCCGCAGCCCGTTTGCCGACGGGAAGTAATTAGGAACACCCCCTAGAGCAGTCGGCTGGTGCAGCCGGTGATCTTGGAAACCGGATCGAGCTCGTGAATCAGATTGGACGTATCGCGGATGTAGAGCTTGCTCCCGTCGAGCGAGATGTTGATGCTCACCGGCGTGTAGGGCAATGATACTGGCTGAACGCGCGCGCCGGCGATATCGAGCGCGTAGAGTTGCTCGGCGATCAAATAGATCTCGTGCGAATCGGGCGTGATCACGAAGTTATTCAGCGTGACGTCGTCGCCGCTGACGGTGGTCTCGATACCCGAGGCGATGTTTACGATTCGCAGTGGACCGGGGTTGAGATCATCGCTGTCGATGATGACCGAGTTTCCGTCGGGTGTGAGCGCATAGCGAGGCAGCGAGTTGCCGATCGGAACCATGCGCCAAGAGAGCTGCGTAGTATCGAGCAGCATGAGATCGTAGCGTCCGCGCCGCGGGTCGGGCGTTTGCGTGCCGGTCGGAGCGAGCGCGGAGTTGAAGTTGGCGCTGTCGACATAGGCCACCGCCGTTGCGCCGGCGCCGATGCCCACCGGACCGAAACCGGGCAGGTTGCGTAGGAACACTCCGTTTTGCAGGTCGATCACCGAGATTGGATCGACTTCGCAGCCGTCGGGAGAGAGAAAGCCGTAGCGACCATCTGGGCTCTGCGCCAACTTGGAATCGCAGTTGGGCACCGAGATCGACTTGGTAATACCGGTGGCGAGTGCGACGCGCTCGATGATGGTCGTCGGGTTCGTGATAAAGAACGAATGTTGAAGCGTGAGAAGCGCAAACTTTCCGTCGACCGACAGCGTCGCGTCGGAGATTGCATTCTCGGTGTCGTGCACGAGGATCGTTGCGCCGCTGGTCGCGGAGATGAGCTCGATGTTCTTGCTGTAGGCGAGCACGATGTTTCCGTCGGAGGTCGGCAGAATATCGGGCGTGGGAACAATACTGTCGCCTTCCCAGCGAAAGTTGTTCTCGAGCAACGGATGCACGAAGCGCGTCAGTCCACTATTGAGATCGATGGCGATAAGGTTAGACGATAGGCCTTGCGACGTCACATAGATGGAGTTGCCGTCGTTGGAGAAGGCCAAGCGCTCTGGATCGGCCATCTGGATGGTCCGCTCGCTGCAACTGTCGGCGCGTTCGATGGTCAAATGGTCGGTGTGGCTGGCGATGATGTACCGGCCGTCTGGACTGACCGCGATGTCGAGCGCGTCGAGGGAAATTCCACCGGTGTCGTTGTTGCCCGGGCCTTGTTCATCCAAATTGAGTCCGCCGCATCCGGCGAAAAGCGCGATGGTGCAAGCTAGTTTAATGTTCATGCCGCCTCCCCGTTAATTTAACGAAGCGACTCCGTAAGCAATTGGTGTTCCACGCCAACTTTCGAAGACTTACGAGGTGAATGTGCGGTTCGCCATGACGCGGATGTCAGGCCGAGGCGCGCTGGCCCTCGAGCGTCCTAGGAGCTTGAGGCGCGCCCGCTTTAATGCTACGCAGTGCATCGCGACTTAATGGCCAAGTATGTCTATACATTCGGGAACGGCGCGGCCGAAGGCTCGGGCAAGGACAAGGAGCTTTTAGGCGGTAAAGGCGCGGGCCTCGCCGAGATGAACCTGCTCGGCATTCCGGTCCCGCCGGGCTTCACCATCACCACCGAAGTCTGCCGTCACCACTACGGCAGCGATCGAACCTATCCTCCGTCGCTCGAGGCCGAAGTAAAGGCGGCGGTGGCGCACATCGAAAAGTTGCTGAACGGTCCGCGATTCGAAGCGGGCAGCGATGAGCCGTTGCTCGTTTCGGTACGTTCCGGCGCGCGCGTGTCGATGCCCGGCATGATGGACACCGTGCTCAATCTCGGCATGAACGATCGCGCTGCGCTAGCGCTCGCCAAGAAGACCGGCTCCGAGCGTTTCGCCTACGATTCGTATCGACGCTTCGTGCAGATGTACGGCGACGTGGTGCTCGGGCTCAAGCCCGACTCGAAACAGGAGATCGATCCGTTCGAGGCGATTCTCGAGCGCAAAAAAGAGGCGCGCGGTATCTCTCTCGACACCGAGCTCACCGCCGGCGATCTGCGCGAGCTCGTCGCTGAGTTCAAAGACGAAGTGAAGAAGCGCACCGGCAAGACCTTCCCTGACGATCCGTGGGAGCAGCTATGGGGCGCGATCAGCGCGGTCTTCGGCAGCTGGGAAAATCCGCGCGCCATCACCTATCGCCGCATGTACAACATTCCCGGCGACTGGGGCACCGCGGTCACCGTGCAGGCGATGGTGTTCGGAAATCTCGGCGACGATTGCGCTACCGGCGTCGCCTTCACGCGCGATCCTTCGACGGGCGAGAAGCGTTTCTTCGGCGAATATTTGGTGAACGCGCAGGGCGAGGATGTGGTGGCGGGAATTCGCACGCCGCAACCGATCAGCAACGTGTCGGGCGATGGCTCTTCATTCGAAGAGAAGATGCCGGTGGCCTACGCCGAGCTGGTAGCGATCTACCAAAAGCTCGAGACTCATTTCCGCGACATGCAGGACATCGAGTTCACCATTCAGCGCGGAAAGTTGTGGCTCTTGCAGACGCGCAACGGCAAGCGCACCGCCAAGGCGATGATTCGCATCGCAGTGGAGATGCTGGGTGAAAAACTGATCACTCGTGAGCAGGCGATCTTGCGCATGGACGCGAGCAAGCTCGACGAGCTACTCCATCCCACGCTCGATCCCAAGGCGCCGAAGAAGATCATCGCCAAGGGACTGCCGGCCTCGCCGGGCGCGGCGGTGGGCAAAGTGGTGTTCTCCGCCGATGAAGCGGAGCAGATGGCGGCCAAAGGTGAACGCGTGATCTTGGTGCGCGTCGAAACTTCGCCGGAAGATATTCACGGCATGACCGCAGCGCAGGGGATTTTGACTGCGCGCGGCGGCATGACCTCGCACGCAGCGGTGGTGGCGCGCGGAATGGGCAAGTGCTGCGTCGCCGGCTGCTCGCAGATTCAAGTCGACTATGCCCGTCAGCAGTTTTCTACTTTATCTGGGTCGTCGGGCAGCCAGGCGGTGGTGGTGAAGAAGGGCGACGTCATCTCGCTGGACGGCGCCAAAGGCGAAGTGATCCTCGGCGCGGTGGCGATGAGCGCGCCAGCGCTCGACAAAGATTATCAGACGCTGATGGGCTGGGTGGACGAAGTGCGGAGGCTGCGCGTGCGGACCAACGCCGACAGCGCCACCGACGCGCAGACCGCGCGCAACTACGGCGCCGAGGGCATCGGCCTGTNNCGAGCACATGTTCTTCGCCGAAGACAAGATCCTGGCCGTGCGCCAGATGATCTTGGCGGACTCGGAAGCCGAGCGACGACGCGCGCTCGAAAAAATTCTGCCGATGCAGCGCCAAGATTTCGTAGCCATCTTTCAGGTGATGGACGGTCTGCCGGTCACCATTCGCCTGCTCGNNCTTCGTCGGCATCTTCCGCGAGATGGCGGGGCTGCCGGTCACCATTCGCCTGCTCGATCCGCCGCTACACGAATTTTTGCCGCAGGAGCCGGCGCAGATCGAGATGGTAGCGCGCGAGCTCGGCGTCACGCCCGACGTGGTGCGCGCCCGAAATCAAGCGCTGCACGAGATGAACCCCATGCTCGGACATCGCGGCTGCCGGCTCGGCATCACTCATCCGGTGATCTACGAGACGCAGGTGCGCGCCATCGTGGAGGCGGCGTGCGAAGTGAAGCGCGCCGGCATCGACGTCAAGCCGGAGATCATGATTCCGCTGGTCGGACATTTTCGCGAATACGATCGTCTGCACAAGATGGTGGTGGAGACGGCCGACTCGGTGCTGGCCCGTGAAAAACTTTCGATTCCCTACACCGTCGGGACCATGATCGAATTGCCGCGCGCATGTTTGATCGCCGATAAATTGGCCGAGCGCGCGCAATTCTTTTCGTTTGGTACCAACGATCTCACCCAGACCACGCTCGGCGTTTCGCGTGACGACGCCGCGAGCTTTCTCGGCGAGTACGTGCGCCTCGGCATCTATACGGTCGATCCATTCGTGGCCATCGATCAGGAGGGTCTCGGTCAGCTCATTCGCATGGGTGTCGAGCGCGGGCGCAAGACCAACCAGAATCTCAAAGTGGGAATTTGCGGTGAGCACGGCGGCGAACCGTCGTCGGTGGAGTTTTGTCACCGCGAAGGGCTCGACTACGTGAGCTGTTCACCTTTCCGTGTACCGATCGCGCGCTTGGCGGCGGCACAGGCAGCTCTGAGGAGCGTCTGAACTTCATGAAGCTCGCTCGATTCGTGCTGATGGCGTTGGTTTTTCCGCTCCTCTTTGCGGAGTGTCACTACGATCTCAACGATCCCGGCACCAAGCCGCCGCCCGATCAATTCTTCTTTCCGTCGGGGCTGGTGCTCGATCCGGCCGGCCAATATCTCTATGTGTCGAACGCGAACTACGATCTCCACTACGGCTCGGGGACCATCGTAATGGTGGATCTCGAGCGGTTCAACGCTGCGGTGGATGACTATCGGCAGGAGTGCGATGGGAAACCGAATTGCACCGCCACCGGCATGTTTTCCAAGTTCTGCCGCTTCGACGGCTACGACGCCAGCATCGTCAACTGCGACGAAACTGCGTTCATCCTCAAGAACCAGACCATCGGCGTGGGCAACTATGCCGGACGCATTCGCTTCTATGATGGCGGCGTGGGAAATCGAAGGCTGTTCATCGCGGTACGCGGCGATCCGTCGATCACCTACGTCAACGTCGGCGACGTGAGCAGCCTCACCGACGTGAGCGATCCCGCCACTGCGCTCAATTGTGTCGGCAATCCGGCGACGCTCAAGGCGCTGCCCGATTACGATGCGGTCAGCATGACCATGACCCATCCCGCCACATGTGAGTCGGAGTTCAAGCTGCAGCAGTGGTTTGTCGACGGGGATCAGTTCGATGAAACGCAACATATGAATATCCCCAACGAGCCGTTCGGCATGGAGCTCGACTCAGGGCTGGACGCGCTGAGCAATCCCTACGCGCATCTTTTGGTTTCGCATCTAGCGGGCGGACAAGTGAGCTTGATCGACGGCACCTCCAATCCACCCAGCGTGTCCTACGTTTCCCCCGCATTCTTCATTGCCGACGCGGCTGGTCGCCATGGCGCCTTCGGACTGGCGCCGCAAACGCCGGGAAATCCGTCGTCGCTCTGGTACATGACATCGAATCTCCAGCCCACCATCGCCACTTTTCATGTGGCGGAGGTGAATGTGATCGTGCCGAACACCGGCATTGCCACCGATCAAAGGCAGGTGCTGGAAGGACCTCAGTTCACGCTCGGCGGCGTGACCGCTTCCACCAGCGACGAGCGCGAGATCGTGTTCGATCCCACCGGCAATCGCGCCTTCATCACCAACGCCTCGTCGCCGTCGGTGGCGGTGCTCGACACTTCCATTACATTGAGCGCACCGGTGNNGCAGCGAACCGTCGCACATGGGCGTGCGCCGCACCGCCGACGCGAACGGAGTCATTCGCACGCAGCTCTACGTGGTGTGCTTCACCGCCAATCAGGTGGCGGTGGTGGATCCCGACCGGTCCGAGCTTCTGCACACCATCCCGCTCAGTGGCAATCCCAACGAGATCGAGTTCAGCTTTTCCAACGTCGACGACAAGGCGCCGCGACCGAGCGCCTATCCCGACGGTACGACCGTTCGCAGCCAGGCCTACGTCGCCGATTTTCAAGAGAACGCCATCTCGGTGATCGATCTGTCGCTGGCGAACCCGCGCGTGATCGCACGCATCGGCTATCCGGAGAATCAGTGATGCGCCGAGCGCTCTTCCTCGTTTTCGCCGTCGGCTGCACCACCAACACGGTTCAGACGCCGATCCGCAGCTTCGATCGTCCGGCAGATGTGGCGCTCGCCTGCGCTAGACTGGAGCACGGAATTTTTTGGCGGCCGGTGCCTTTGGCCAACTGCGATCCCAATCTCAAACAGAGCGACGAAGAAGCCATCGACGCGGTCTTGGCAGCTCACGGCGGCGCCGTTCCCGATGGTGGCGTCGAGAGCTCGGGACAGCTCAAGGCGCTGGTGGTCAACTCGGCGCGCGGGGAGCTGGCGTTGGTCGACGCCGAAAATGAGCTCACGCCCATTCAAGATCTCTATAAGACCGTGCCGGGCTTCGGCTTCTTGCCGGTGGGCTCGCTGCCGGAGCACGTGCGCGCGTCTGCCGACGGACTAAAAGGGCTGACCAGCAACACCGACTCGTGCGATCTGGCGGTGGTCGAGCTGGAGACGCTGTACAACATGCCGCTTTTGCAAACCTTCGATGCCGGCGTGGCGGACGGCGGTTTCGATCCGGCCTCGGTCAGTGACGTCGTACATCGGTTGACGATCACCGTTGCCGACGGAATTCCGCTGGCGGCGCGTCCCACCTGGATCGAGTTTGCGCCCGAGTCCGCCAATCAGACCGACACCACCAGCACCAATCCTTGCATTGGACCGGGAAAGTACTGCGCCTGGGTGGCGCTGCCCGGCTGCGGTATGATCGCCGAGGTCGATTTGATCTCGCACCTGGCACAGGCGGAGGCGCGGGTCCAACGTGCGATTCGCCTGACCGCGACCGGTGCCGAAATCATCACCGATCCGACCACACTTTCTTGTCCGGTGGAATGTGGCGACATTACCGACGGTGGTTCCACCACTGCCATTCCCGATTTGAGCGGAACGACGAACACCGATGGCGGCGCGGACGGCGGCGTAGGCATCTCCAGCACTCCTTACCCAACTGGGTTCGCTATCGAGACGCCCGACATCAATCAGCCGTCGAGCGGCCTGCGGATGATCATCGGCGATCTGTCCTCGGAGAGTCTGCACATTATTCCGTTCGATGCCGAAAGCGGAGCGTTCGGTACGCCGCACTCGCTGCCGCTCGAGTCGGGTGCGCTCGGCGTGTCGGTGGTGAGGATCTCGCCGCGGACTCCGGCGGGAAAATTCGCCTATGCGGTCGCGCGCGATCGCTCGGTGCGTGTAATCGATCTCGATCGCGAAAATGAGTGCGAGACCAATCCGGATCCGCGCAGTGTGGCCGGCGTTCCCGGCATCGATCCCGCGCCGGACGCGCGACATCTCGGCTGCTATCCGCTGGGCGATCCGTCGACGCCGCCGCGCAGCGCAGAGGCGATCTCTCCCGGCATTGTACTGCTCGGCGGAGCGATTCCGCGCGACGTGGCGTTCGTGCATCTCGACGTCCCGCCTCCGCCGCCCGAGACCAACGAGGAGCCCACTTTGGCGGGACCCAACTTGATGGTCGGCGACTTTGCCTGGCTCATCGGCTCCGACGGTCACGGTACGGTCATCAACATTTATGACGCCTGTCCGGCGCCGAACATCCCGCAGCAGATCGGTAACACCGGCACCTACTTCCCGAGCTGCGATTTGAACGACAATCAACCGCAGCTCTCGCGCGATCTGACGATCGCAAATTACGGCGCGCCTCAGCCGCGCGTGCTCGATCGCCTCGCGCACCGTCCGCGATCGGGTGGCAATCCATTTTTGCAGCCGCCGAGCCCGGGCGATCCGAGCGGCGAGCCGCGTCTACAGGACGAGACCAACCCGTTCGTGAATACGCCGGTCGGAAGCACGCTCACCGACACCGCCGGCCGCGCGGTCGATCCCACCACTCTGCCAATCATGTACGGAACGGAAAATCATCACCTGCTGTTTCCCGATCCGATGCAGGTGCGCAACGAGACGTGGGACGTCACTTGGGAAGGGGAGCTGCTGGGCACCGGACGGAGCCTCGGCCGACCGCTCGAGCACGGAACGATCTTGAACGATCCGGGTGCGAGCTACTGTTCGCACGGCGTGCTCGCCGGCGATAAGCTGGTCTTTCTCGGTTGCACCGACAACAGTCAATGCTCCTACGGGCAGACCTGCGTGTTCGATGACCAACGACCTTTCGACGTGACCAACGGCCTCTGTCTGAACGCCAACAATCAGCAAATGATCGCCGACGAGTGCAGCCCGCTTCTGCGCGCGCACATTCGCTACCGAATCTCTTCGGCCAAAGAGGGAACGGTCGATGAGCAAGGCCAGCGTACCGACCGACTGGTGATCGCCGAGATCTACGAGCCGGAACATTCCGATGAAACCAAGTTGTGCGCCACCGATGCCGACTGCGATTCGGTCACCATCGCAGCGCGCGGGACCAGCGGCGTAATCGTCGCGCTCGGTACCCAGTGTCTACATGACTCCGATCCGAGTGGAACCTTGCGCTGCTTGCGGGCCTGCAGCACCGTACCTTCGACGGACGACGCGCACAAAGACGTTGGAGTATGCGGCGACGGTTATCTCTGCGCCGACGCGGCGACCGGCGACCAACGTTGTATGCGCGCGCCGGCTGCGCTTCTCAACAGCGACTGTATGCGCGAGAATCAGCCGTATGACGTGATCGTCGGCGACGCGTTCATCGTCTCTGGCAGCGTGAGCAGCACCTTCGTCGCGGTCGAGCCCGATCCAAGCACGCGCGAATGTCGTCGCCCGACCGGCGGCGAAATCAACTCGCAGAATTCCGAGTTCATTCGACTTCATCAGTCTCGCATTCCGCTGAGTGCGGTGGCTTGCGTCAGCTCCGATCCGCTGGCCAACGTCGGAATCAGCGCGCCCAATGTCTGCCAAATTACCGACCCGACGACGGGCAACCGGCTTTTGCACTTCGAAAATCCGATCTTCAACCTTGCGATTCGAGTGCTGGCCGCCTCGAACGGTGAACAGGCGCTGGTCCCGCCCGATCTCTTTCAGCTCAGCTTCGAAGTCGTGGGTACCGGGTTTCCGCTCTCGATTCAGCTCGGAATCGACGTGACCGCACAACTTCCGAACACCGCCATCACTGGCCCCGATCGGCAGACGGTCTACGTCATCGACGAGGGCAAGCAGTCGACGGCGACCGGTCTGCGCGGGCAGCTGCTCCGAATCTTCTCCGTCATCCAATCGGTCGATCACACCTTCGAAGTCCGGTAGTAACTCGCCTCCTGTACACGCGTTCAGCTAAAATGCGAAAATTTGCGCGACCTTAGTTGCGGTGGTGAAATGTAGGCAACGGAGGCTGTGTAAAGATGCGCGACCCAGATCGATGGAAAGACAAAGTCGAGCTCTCACTCGACGGTCGGCAAATCTTCTTTCTCTTCTTTGGCAGCGCGGTCGCCGCTTGCCTGGTCTTCGTGCTGGGAGTGCTGATCGGAAAGCGAATCGAAGCGCACGCGCTCGCACTTCAGCCACCGCCGGTGGAAGACCCGCTGGCCGCGCTCGATCAATTGGGCGAAGCCGAAGATGATGGTCTGACATTTCAAAAGGCGCTGACTCGCGAGCGAAAAGAGGCACCGCCGGAAAAAGCGGAGAAGGCCGAGCACATCGACAAAGTCGAAAAGCCCGTGCAAAAGATGGTGGAAAAATCTGAGAAGGTGGAGAAGTCGGCACCGCTGGCGGCCAAGACCACGCCGTCGAACGACGCGCTCCCAAAAACGTCTGACAAAATAGCGGCCGCAAAAAGCGCAGACGCCAAGACGAGCGACGGCAAGACCGCAAAATTGTCTGACACTAAAGCCGCCAAGCCTACCGACGCGAAGGTTCCCGATCCGAAGACCGACGCCAAACCCGGAACGCCTTCTTCGCACTTCACGCTGCAGCTCTCGGCGTTTCCCGACAAGTCGGACGCCGACGAGTTCATGCACAAGATCCAATCGGCCGGGTACAAACCGTTTTTGGTCTCGAGCGAAGTTCCCGGCAAAGGCGTGTTCTTCCGCGTGCGCGTGGGTGACTACGTGAGCAAGCAGGCCGCGACCGACGCGAAGGGTGAGTTCGAACGCAAGCAGCACATCATCGCCTACATCGCCAAGCTCTGATCCAAATAGAATTAGCTCAATTCTGATCGACGTTCGAGCGAGCAAAGCGAGCGTCGGCGACGTCTGGCGGCGCCGTGAGCAGGGTGGAACCCTCGAGGTCGTGCCGAGAGGGGTGAGCGGAGCACCGCGTCTCAGCGGACTGCGACGCGAACCGGCACGACCGTGTAGATCGCCTAAACAAGGACGATTCATTCATGCTGGAACCGTTCCACAATCTGTTTGTTCTTGTTTAGAAGATCGGCGGCGAAGTGGTGACGCAGTAGCTGTTCACGCAGTGAAGCGTCTCGTTGTCGGTGTCGATCGAGGGCGGGCAGCAGTCGCTGTCGGTCGCGCAGCGATCGCTCTCTTTGCCGCACTGCGCGGTGGAAGGTGCGCATTCGAGCGCGCCGTTGGAAGACTGTTCGCAATATCCGCCGCAACATTCGTCTCCGCTCTGACAGCTCTGACCGTTGGCTTGGCAGGGCAGTGCGGTCCAAAATCCGCGTGAGTTACCCGCGTAGAGCTCTTGGCCAGGAATGTAAAACGCAGGATGGCTGCCGTCGCTACCGGGCTGCGCATTTAGGTCGAACGCGGCCGCCCACAGCTTCTTGGTGGTGATATTCGTGGCGTTGTCATAGTTGCGGGGATCGCTCAAGAACGGCGTCATGGTGGCGACGTTTCCGTAGATGCGCCGGCTGGTGAACACGATCCAGGCGTAGCCGCCCGAAGCGACCGGATCCACCGTTGGTTCGTAGTTGAGCGTGGTGTCGTCGGGGTGATTAGAGTTGGTGGGCAGATAACCGGTGCCGTTTAACTTGTCGAGCGCGTGCGCGGTTTGGGTGCCGAGGTCGCTCCAGTACAGGCGGCCATGCGTCGAGACGTCGGTACGCCCCGCGCTATAAGGATTGCCGTTGGACAATTCGGTCTCGAAGATGAGAGCCGACGACGTGGGCAAGAACGACGGCCACACCGAGATCCAACCGTTCAAGGTCGACGGATCGAACGTGCTGGGTGTGAAGATCTTGGTGATCGTGCCAAAGCTGTTCGACGTCGGATCGAACGGCATGATGGCCAGCGATGCGCCATCTGCACCGGACACACCCGAATAGAAGTTGAACGCCAAAAGGCGGCCATTGGGGGCGAACGACGGCCAGCCGGTGTGCAGCGCGGCATCGAGCCCAGGAGGACTCGAAACCAGCGTCGAATTTCCCGATGCATCGAGTGTGTAAAGTCGGCTCGACGTGTCGGGCCACATCATCGTCGTATTGGTGAAGAATCGCGAGCCGTCGGGGAAGATGGCGGGAAACGCCGATTGTCCCGCGCCGAGCGTGGTCTCGGTGTTGTTGTTCGAAAGCGCGATGAGATGGGTTTCGTTGTAGTTGACGCCGTCTTGGGTCATCAGCCGGCTTCCGCCCGACGCGACCGAATGACACACGCGACATCCACTGTCATCGCTCGAGGTGTGGCCCGCGGCCAGCACCGGCGCGGTGGCGCCCGGTTTGATTCCCAGCGTCGCGCCGCCAAAGCGCGTACCGTTTTGCGCCGGCTGATTGAGGTTCTGCGCCAGCGATGTTCCGTAAGATTGGTAGTAGACGATTCCATGTAGCGTGCCGTTGGCGATCACCCACTTGAAAGACGGAAGCGCGTAGGCGACGCTGCCTTCGGCGAAGGTGATGGTGACCGTGACCTGATCACCAGCGGCGGTGTAGGTCATGGAGTCCCAGGTCGCCTGCGGAATGAGTAGGTTTTGAAAGACCGATCCGTTCGTCGGTTTGCTGAAATATCCGTCGTACGAAAACGATCCGCTCTTGCTGGTCATCTTGAGCCGCAGCGAATCGAATTGATGCGTGCCCGGATTCCACATGAGCAGTGGCGCCAACAGACCGCGCGGGAAGACCGTGCCGTCGTAGGGATAGAGCATCTTCACGGTCGCGTCGGTGGTGGCGGTGCCTTGCAGCGTGGCTGTCTGCTGCGAGGTTGCGACGCCGCCCGGACCATCGCCGCCCACGCCGCCATAGCCGCCCACGCCCGGCGGCCCGACGGTTGCGAAGCTCGGATCTCCGTTCTCCGTGCGAATGACGTCTACCGTGATCTGGGCAACCGCCTTCTGTCCTTGGACCATCGCGTTTATTGACGCCGTGCCGCCGGTTTGACCCACCGTCGAGAAAAGCCCGGTGCCGTCGACCGAACCGATCTCGCCGCGGCTGATCGACCAGGTGGCGGAGATGGGTTGTCCGTCGAGGAGCGCCTGGAATTGCTCGGTGGGCAGCGACTGCCCGGTCTGAACGGTGACCAGCGCCGAAGGCGGACTGATGGTGAGTGTGCCACTCGACAACAGTGTCATGTCGGAAGGGCTGACCGCGACGGCCATATCGCCGTTGTCGCCCACCGTGGTGCGGTTTCCCCCACATCCTCCGCTGAGGAGAAGCGCAGACACCGTCAGGATCGACCACTTCATCTTTGGCTCCTTCTCAAACCGTCAATGACCATTCGAGATCGCGCTCTTCGCCGCACTGGCGAATCGACCCTCGGGAAAGCGCGTCAGATATTGTGAAAGATCGGCGCGGGCGGTGACTTCGTCGCCGAGCTTGGCCGAAGCTTGGGCGTGACCGAACAGCGCTCGCTCCGCCAGCGAGCCAGAAACTTTCGGATTGGCCCACGAGAAATCCGAACGCGCATCGCCGTATCGTCGGGCTTCGGCGCGAAGCTCGCCGCGCAGCACCGTCATCGCCACGTTTTGAATTCCGTCGGTGAGCGGTAGACGATCGAGGATCACCAGCGCGTCGTGTTTGCGATCGGCCTTGAGCAGCGCGTCGACCGAGATGCGATCGGCTTCGACCGCCAGCTCGCCGGCTGGAAATTGTGCGCGATACATGGCCAGCTCTCGCAGCGCGCCGCGCGCGTCGGATTCTTCACGCAGCTTCTTGAGCGCTCGCTGCAGAAATCGCGACTCGGCACCGAGTGTCGACTCCGGGCGAGTGCGGGAACCGACTTTGGTAACCTCCGAATGGCTCTGCGCGATGGGGGAGACGCCCGATTGATCGGCCTTTTGACCGGCGCCAATGTCGAGCGTGCGATTGAGCGCGACGAAGGTGATCTTGCCCGAGCCGCTGTAGACCGCGACTTCGGTGTGCATCGATCTCACGCTGGTCTTGGCGGTCGATCGCTTGGCGATGGTAACGCGCGCGTCGGGCGTGACGATCGAAACGGGATCGTTTTCCGTCGAGCTGTCGATGGATCCGTCGTCGAGACGCTGGGTGTTCGCTTCGGCGGATGCTTTTGCCATCGGATCCGTCGGCGATTGAACCGAAGCGCGATTGGCTAAAGCCGCTTGCGCGTGATTCGCCGCCGAGAGTCGCCAAAGTCCGACTACGCCGAACGCGGCGACCGCCACCGCAAAGGCCGCGCCCGCCGGCAACAAGAGCGACAGCATTCGCGTACGATTCTCCTTCGCGCGCTCAAGACGCCGCTCGACTTCGCGGATCTGCGCCGGCGAGAACGACAGCGGAGTCAAATTCTCGCGAACGTGCTGGGCCGCCTTTTCTTCCAGCGCGCCATACGGAGACTCAACGAGGCGCGGCGGATCTTGCTGGTTCCGGCTCATGGCCGCTCCTTCAACGTTTTTGTCGTTCGACCGATTCGCTCGATCTCTTGAATCAGCTGCGCGCGCGCGCGCCCGAGACGCACCCGAACCGTCACTGGACTGACCTTTTCCAGGAGCGCGATCTGCTCGCCGGAGAGTCCTTCCAGCTCGAACAGAATGAACACGGTACGATATTTGTCGGCGATCGAATCGAGCGCGCGATAGAGCAGCTTCGCCGATTGCCGGCGCTCCAGATCCTCCAGCGGAGTCGGCTTGAGCGACGCGGGATCGAGTGTGGCCGGATCGCCGCTGAAGCCGAAGAAGCGGCGAATTCGATCTTTGCGACGGCGCATCAGCACCACGTTTTCGGCAATCGCGTAGAGCCAGGTGGTCATCTGCGCATCGCCGCGAAACGACGAGAGGCGCTCGTGCACGCGCAAAAAGATCTCCTGCACCAGATCTTCCACGTCGCGCGCCGAATAGGACGGCCCGGCCAGACGGCCCACCCAGCGCACCACCGTCTGCACGTGGTCGCGGTAAATGCGGGCGCTATCGAGCGGAAGATCCGTCTCTGCCACGATCGCCCATTGTGTCACCGAGGTTGGCATTGGAGCTACTGATTGGATTGGATGCCCGACCTCAAGAAATGTTTCAGGGAAAGGTGCCGATTGCGACGCCAATCGCTAACAGTGCGTCCCAACGAGGTAATTCGGCGCTCGACGCTCCGTCGGCGACCACTTCGGGCCGAATCCAGCCGGCGAAATCGAAGCCGATGAACGGAGTGAACCGTCCGACGTGCGCGCCGATGCGAATTCCGGCGCTGAAACCGGGATCGAGCGCGTCACCGCCATGATCGTGGACGAATCCGACGCCTTCGGTGCGTAAGAAGGCAAGCAGCACCTCGGCGTGCAGCACGAGCACCAACCGTCTGAACCGAAAGCGCGCTTCGGGGCCGAGCGAGGTTCCGATGCGAGTGAAATCGACGTGCCCGGGCGTCAGCCCTACTTGTCGGTTGGCGGTTCCGAAGATCGAAATTCGGCCGGCGAAATGGCTGCGGGTCGAGCCGAGCGAGAGATCGAGCGCGCCGCCGGGAGCAAAACGAGCGCCAGCGAAAGCGGCGATGAACGCGCCGCCCACTTCCGCGGCAAATCGCGCGCGCGGTTTTGTGTCGCGTTCGGCGACGGGTGCGGCGATCGGCACCGCCTGCGGCAGCTTGAGCTCGGGCGGCGAAACCTGCGGCGGTTGCGAAAGCCAGGAGCCGATCACCACCGAGGCGGCGTCGGCCATCTCGTCGCAGGATCCCGAAGGGGAGAGCGTGCGCGAGGTGAGCGGCTGTCCACTGCCGGAGAGGAGCGAGATGCGCAGCTGCCCGCCCACCTCTTCGAGCACTACCCGTCGCGTCTCGCCTTCCTCGACGGGAGAGATCTGTTGCACGCGCTCCGCGACTTGCGCCGGTGTGGGGCAGGCCGAGCTGCCCTCTACGGCGAATTTGACGGCCAAAAATACCAGCTGCGCGAGCACGGGCCATCGTATCCTTCACTGGCAGAATCTGATATCAACTTTGTGATGGCTGCACCCGCCACTTCCGCACAATCAGGCGACGTCACGCCGCTCATGCGGCAGTATCTCGAGGTCAAAGATCAATATCCCGACTGCATCGTCTTTTTTCGGTTGGGCGATTTCTACGAGATGTTTTTCGATGACGCGGTGGTGGTGGCGCGCGCGCTCGATCTGACGCTCACCTCGCGTGACAAGGGCAAAGAAAATCCGGTGCCGATGTGCGGCGTTCCGCACCACGCGGCGCACTATTATTTGGCCAAGCTGGTGGCGCTCGGTTTCAAGGTGGCCATCTGCGATCAGGTCGAGGATCCCAAGGTCGCGCGCGGAATCGTCCGGCGCGAGGTGGTCCGCGTGGTCACTCCCGGGGTGGTCCTCGACGAGGATCAGCTCGATCCCAAGGCGGCGCACTACCTGGTCTCGGCCGTCGGACAAAAAGATCGCGTGGGGATCGCCGCACTCGACGTCTCGACGGGTGAATTTACCGCCTGCGAAATTTCCACAGCCGATCTGCTCGACGAATTGGCACGTCTCGAGCCGCGCGAGCTCATTTATCGCGGAATCGATGACGCGCGCGTGCGATCGCGAATCTCGTCGGCCTTCACGGCGCTCCCAGAAGATTCGGCGCAAAAGAGCGCGCTCGACGGAATCGAGATCGATCCCGGATTGTCTGCCGAGTTGGCACTGATTGCTGCGCGCGAAGTGGTGGCCTATGCGCGAGCCACTCAACCCGTCGGCACGCTGCCGGTCACCAAGCTCTTGCCCTATCGGCAGTCGGAGCATTTGGTGCTCGACGAGTCTTCGCGGGCCAACCTGGAGCTCTTTCGCACCATCATCGGCGCTGAGAAAAAGGGCAGCCTGCTCGAGGTGATCGATCAGACCCGCACTTCGATGGGTGGTCGTCTGCTCCGACTTTGGCTGTCGGCGCCTCTCACCGATCTCGGACAAATTCGCCGTCGGCTCGACGCAGTGGAGTGGCTCTTCGAACGGGCGTCGGTGCGCACCGAGATCGAAGCGGAGCTGGCGGAGATCTATGATCTCGAGCGGCTCACCGGGCGGGTCACGCTGGGTGTGGCGACTCCGCGCGATCTGAGCGCGCTCGGTCGAAGCCTCAAGCACATTCCCACACTCAAAGGAATTCTCGATGAGCCGCTCAAGAAATCGAAGCTGGCCAAGCCGGCGCTGCTCACCGGCATGTTCGCCGACCTCTGTGAGGCGGTAGCCGAGCGAATCGGCCGCACCCTCGTCGACGATCCGCCCGCGCAGTGGAAAGATGGAAACTTCTGCCGGCGCGGATTTTCGCCCGAGCTCGACGAGCTGCTCGATCTCTCACAACACGGAAAAGATCGCATTTTGCAGATCGAGTCGCGCGAGCGTGAGCGCACCGGCATCGGCTCGCTCAAGATTCGCTACAACCGAGTGTTTGGTTACTACCTCGAGATCACCCGCTCGAACCTCGATCGCGTGCCGACCGATTATGTCCGCAAGCAGACGCTGGCCAACGCCGAGCGCTTTGTCACGCCCGAGTTGGCCGACTACGAAGCCAAGATTTTGCATGCCGAGGAGCGTCGGCTTGCGCTCGAGATGGAAGCCTTCACCACGTTGCGAGCGGAGATCGCCGCGGCGGCGCCGAGACTACTGAAGCTGGCGGCCGAAGTGGCGCGCCTCGACGTGTTGCGCGGTCTGGCCGAGCTCGCCCATCGCGAAAGTTACGTCCGGCCGGAAGTCGACGACTCACTCTGTATCGAGATCGAAGAGGGTCGCCATCCGGTGGTCGAGAAGTTGGCGGCGCGCGGACAGTTCGTGCCGAACGATATCGCGCTCGACGCCGAATCGGCGCAGCTCATCATCCTCACTGGCCCCAACATGGCCGGCAAGTCGACGGCCATGCGGCAGGTAGCGCTCATCACCATCCTCGGGCAGATGGGATCGTTCGTTCCGGCCAAACGGGCGCGCATCGGCGTCGCCGATCGGGTGTTCACGCGCGTGGGCGCGGCCGACAACCTGGCGCGCGGCGATTCCACCTTCATGGTGGAGATGCGCGAGACCGCCAACATTCTTCAGCACGCGACCAAGCGCTCGCTGGTGGTACTCGACGAGATCGGTCGCGGCACCTC
>PLXG01000045.1 GCA_003153195.1 Myxococcales bacterium | reverse complement strand
CGCCGGTGAAGCTGCCGCGCTCGTGACCGAACAGCTCACTTTCCAGCAGCTCCTTCGGCAGCGCCGCGCAGTTGATCTTGATGAACACCTTTTCCGATCGCTTCGATCGCGCGTGAATCTCGCGCGCCACGACGTCTTTGCCCACGCCCGATTCGCCGGTGATAAGGACCGGTACGTCCACGTCGGAGATCTGCGCGATGAGCGCATCCACGGTGCGCATCTTCTGGCCTTCGCCGAGCGCGATCTGGCGCTTTGGGGTGACCGAAACGGCGCTAGCCGGCAGATTCGCCATCGCACGATCGATGGTCTCCTTTAACTCCTCGAACGCGATCGGCTTGGTGATGTAGTCGGTGGCGCCCGCGCGCATGGCGCGAATGACCGTCTCCGACTCCTCGAGTCCCGAGCACATGATCACCGGTGCGGTTCCGCCGGTGGCACGATAGCGACTGAGCGCGGCGACCCCATCGAGTATCGGCATCGAGACGTCGAGCGTGATCAGATCCGGTCGATTGCCCTGCGCGATCCACTCGACGGCTTCTTTTCCATCGCCAACGGCCTTGGTTCGAAAGCCGAGCGCTTCGAGTGACAAAGCGAGTTGTTCGCGGTGCGCCTCATCATCGTCTGCGATCAAAGCCAGCGGTGCGGTATCCATGGGTCCTCCAGGCCTAGCTCGTTCACCAGGCTGCCCCTCGTCACTGCACTTCGCGTGCCTCAAATGGAGAACTGATTTTCCTCGACTTTCTCTTAGTCACTTTCAGTGATGGGCAAATTTTGCCGGTGAAATCAAGTTCTACTGTGCCGTTATTGTACATAGATGCTGTAAACAGAATGGACAGGCGCCGCTATCGAACCGACGGGATTCGCGCGATTGGCAGCGTGAAGCTGAACCTGGTCCCAACTCCGGGCGTGCTCTCCACCCAGATCCGTCCGTTGTGCTGCTCAATGATGCCGCGACAAATCGCCAGGCCGAGGCCGCTGCCCGCTTTGGGGGTGTCCTTGGCCTGCCAAAAACGATCGAACACGTGCGGTAGTTGCGCCGGTTCGATGCCGGGTCCGGTGTCGCTGATCGAGAATCGAACCTGGCCTTCGTCGAGCGCCGTCTGAATCGCGATGGTACCGCTCGCGGGAGTGAACTTGATGGCGTTGACCAGGAGGTTGGTGAACACCTGCTCGAAGCGCTGCCTGTCGCACAGCACGAACACGTTCTCGACCTGACCGTCCTTTCGAATCTGTTGCGATTTGACCTGCGCCAGCGGCTGGGTCGCGTCGACCGCGTCGGCCACCAACTGCAACACCTCCTGCGGCTTGGCGTCGATCGACAGATGGCCACTTTCGATCGACGCGATGTCGAGCAGATCGCGGATCAGGTGTTCCATCTGTTTGGCTGCCCGTTCGATCGCCGAGGCCTGCTTGACCACGCGAGTGGTGTCATCGCTCGGGGTGTAGTGCTTCAGGATCGCCGCGGCGAGCATGATGGTCGACAGCGGCGATCGCAGATCGTGGGAGACGGTGGACAGCAGATCTTCGCGACTACGAATGGCATTTTGAGTCTGCTCGTGTAGTCGTTGGCGCTCGGCTTCGGCGGTGCGTCGTTCGGTGATGTCGCGCGAGATCACGATCAGCTGCGGCGGAGCTCCGCTGGCGTCGGAGAGCGGCCCGATGACCACCTCCCACCACTTGGGCGTGCCCTTCTGAGTGGCGCACATTCCTTCGAACTTCTCCACCCGCCCGCCGCTCGCACCGGCGAAGGCCGCCCGCGCTGCATCTCCATGTTCATCTTTGAAAAACGACGCCCAGGTCTCGCCTCGAATAGTCGAGAAGTCGGTGACCTCGAAGAGCCGCTGGCCCGACTCGCTCATCCACACCAGCGAGCCGTCGGCATCGAGTACTTTGATGCAGTCGGGGCTGCTGGCGATGATTCGATTTTTAAACTCTTCGCTTCGGCGCAACGCCTGCGTCTGCGCTTCGGCCTGCTGCTCGGCGCGATGCAGGCGTACCGCATGGCGGACACTTTGAGAAAGCCGCTCTGCCGAAAGGGTCGATTTGGCGATGTAGTCGGCGGCGCCCGACTTCATGATCTCGACGGCGGTCTCCTCGTCACCCTGCCCGGTCAGCATCACCACCGGCGTGCCGATCCCCTTCTTCTTGAGCTCACGCAAAAGTGAAAGTCCGTCGCTCTTGGGCAGCTGAAAGTCGAGCAGCACGCAGTCGAACAGCCGGCTGGCCAAAAGCGTCAACCCCTCCGTCGCGTCTCTCGCTTCGGTCACCGAAAGATCGAGCCCAGCGGAGCGCAACGCACGGCGAACCGCCTGACGGTCAACCTCGTCATCATCGATCAAAAGGATGTGGAGTGTATCGCTCATCAGTACATCTCGACGGGAGCGACCTTAGCCGAGACTAGAACTCGGCGCAACGAAGGTCGCCGCTGCGAGGCGGCGTGAGATGGCAGTCGATGGCGCGCCTCACGAACTCGTCGTGATCGGCGACCGGGCGCCAACCGAGCACCGTCTTTGCCGCCGAACAGTCGAGCTGGGTTCGCTGCGGCGCGTTCTTGAGCTCGTGATAACTCAGCCACTGATTGTCTTTTCGCCGGAGCGCGGCCTTGCCCAGCCAAACCATGAGCCGAAAGGCCTGAATTCCGAGCGGCGACTCGGTGCGCATCGAAAAGTTTCTCAGCGATCGCCGCGAGGCCAGCTCGATGTAGTCGGCAGCCGACGGACGGACGTCGCCCGCCAGATTGAAGCTCTTTCCCGCCGCATCCGGCGCATCTTTGGCCAGCACCAGCGCACTCGCCACGTCCTCGACCAGCACCAGAGGCAACGGGCTGGTTCCCGGACCGACCACGAAACAGCAGGTCGGCGACGCCCAAGTTCCGAGACCGGGATGAGAGAGTTTGTTTCCTTCGCCGACCACGATGCCCGGCCGGAAGATCACCACCGGCAGGCCGCGAGTGCGATGGAGCTCGTTGAGCGCGTTCTCTGCGTAAATTTTTCCCTGCACGTACCAGCTGCGCAGCTCCGGTTTTGGATCGGTGCCGGCCGATTCATCGATCGATCCTTCGGCAGCCAGGTGGAGGGTGGCGATGGTGCTGGTGTAGATGAGCCGGCGCACGTTTCGCTCGAGACAAACCTCCGCGACGTTCTTGGCTCCATCGACAAAATCGCGTTGGTAATCGTCCCAGGTGGGGCCGCCGCCGAGCGAGAGATCGTAGACCACCGAAACGCCCTCGGTGGCAGCGCGCAGCGACTCGCGATCGGCCACTTCGCCCTTTACATGCGTGACACCCGGGCGATCGGAATGGCGAGCTGGATTGCGCGAAAGGACGCGAACCTCATTGCCCTGCTCGATCAGCTGATGGACCAGCACGCGGCCGATGAAGCCGGTGCCGCCAATTACGAGGACGCAGTCGCCGGGGTCTGCCAAGACTCCACCTCCAAAGGTTCGAAGGTTTTAGTGCCGGATTTCGCGGTCGCAATTTCGGCGGTTTCAGCGGCTTCGATCACCCGCAGACAGCTGCGGACCACTGCCAGACCTTCCGCCATCGACGCGGTGGGCTCTGTGCCGGTGAGCAGCGCTTGGTAAAAGTTTCCGATGCTGGCGCGCATGAGCGGTGCGTTGTCGTCGGTGGCGCAGCCGGCGGGGATTCGGCGCAGGCGATCGAGGAAGCCGCGACTCGCCGAATTGGCGAACGACCAAGCCATCTCCATCGCGTCGCCGAATTTGAAAAAGAGCGCCGATCGCCGCGTGTTTTCCACAACAGCGCCGCATCCCAAACGCAGATCGGCCAGCGCGCTGCCGTCTTCACCGATGACCGAGATCCGGGTGTCGGTGAACCCGCGATCGAGGCCGATGAAACACTGCGCAGTGCCACGCTCGCACACCAGCGACATCTGCCAGGTGTCTTGGTTGGCGTTGCGGTTGCCTCGATGTGCATCCCCGGTCGAGCTCGTCAGCACCGACGCCGATTTCACCTCGCCGAGAAGCCGGACGATCATAGAGAGCGGATGAACGCCGGTTTCGAGCACCACTGCGCCCGGGCCTTTGAGCCGGTGAAGCGGTGCGGTGAAAGTGTTGCCGCCGAACGGAATGTTCCAACCCACCGAGACGTGCTGAATCGCGCCCAGCCGTCGGTCGCGGATCGCATCGACCACGCTCAGAAAGGCCGGATCGAAGGTAACGTTGTGATTTACGCCCACCGTGCGATGAAATTGCGCGCTGGTCGATTCAAGCTCGCGGCATTCAGCCAGCGAAACACACAGCGGCTTTTCGACGAGGACATGCGCACCACCCACCATGCACTCGATGGCGAAACGTGCGTGCATTTCCGGTGGAAGCAGGATGTGAACCACGTCGGGAAGGCTCTGGCCGAGCATCTCCGCCAAAGACGAATAGACCTCCTTGATCGCGAAGCGCTCGGCCAGCCGTCGCGCCTTGAGCGGATCGGCATCGGCGACCGCCACCAGCTCCACATCGGCGAGCCCTTTCAAGGTTTGCGCGTGCGCCGTCGAGATTCCACCCGCGCCCAGAATTCCCACGCGAATTGGTGGTCTCAGAACCGCCGGTTTGAAGTTGATCTGCCCCATGAACGAAAACCTATGCACACGGCTGACGAGTGCCATGGGTCATCGGTGTTCTTGGAGCGCCCGATCGATCATCGCCGCCATCTCGTGTCGCGCCGCGAGCAGTCGGTGCGGGTCGTGCTGCCAACTGTAGGTCTTCGATGCGATCGAAGCCACGATCGCCGCAGCCACCTCGCGCCCGCGCAGTCGTTCGAGAATCTTGAAATACTCATAGTCCTCCAGCCCCTCGCGAATGAGCTTGAGCCGAATGGACTCAATCGGAATCTCGCTGCTTCCGCCGATCTCCGCAGGAAGTCCGGGGTAAAACAGCGTGCCGTCGCCATTTCCGCCGTGGAGATGCGATCCGTGCCACGGGTTTATGCCCGCGGAGTAGGCCTCGACGGTGTTGTAGTAGAGCTCGCCTCCGATGTCGTAGCGATAGGTCAGCCATTCGAAGATGCGGCTGGCGATCGCCGGCGCGTCGATGACGTAGCTCGGCCAGCCGGTAAAGTAGCTGCCACCGACGATGTCGCAGCCGTGACTCATGCAGGCCTGATACCACCAAATTCGATCGCGACCTTTTCGGTAGGCCGAGCGCGGAACCGGCCGATCCGCGTCGCCTGAGCCTTCGGGCTTGTCATCGACGCGATTGACAATCGGACACCAGATATCGACGGCGCCGAGGAGCTCGGGTCGACGCTCGCGGGTTACCAGTCGTGCGATTTCGGGCGCGGCGCGGTGAATCTCTTCAGCATCTTGTCTGACCTTTTTTAGATCGACATCCTTGGGCTCGTCGGCGACATAGGCGAACAGCCGGTCGAGCCATCCGCGTTCGCGAAAGTGGCGCACCACCTGAGCCAGATATCGTGTGCGCGCCGCGCGGGGCAGCTTGGGATCGATCCGCAGATCGACGGCAGTGAAGCGCGCGCCCTCCGCCGCGCCGCCCGAATCGGCGGTGCCATCGAGAAACGGTGCGAGCTCGCGATCGTATTCGGCGAAATCGAATTCGTCGCCGTGTGGCGGCGGCGGCTCCATCGAACCGCCATGCAAGCTGATACGATGGCGCAGCGCCGAGAGGCTGTAGCGTGCAAGCAGCGCCGGTGAATCGTCCCGATGTATTTTCTTGAGGCCGTTTCCGGAAATCCCAAAGGTGACCGGCAGGCTCGAGGTTGCCGGGAGCTCGAAGCGGTGCACGGTCAACTCCAGATCGATCTCGCGGGCCGCGACATGATCGGGCGCGATGGCGGACGCAATGCGCAGCTTGCCTCGATAGACTCCTGGCGTCGCGGTGCGCGGCACGAAGACCTCGCCCCAGACGGCCCGCCGCTCTCCTTCAGGCACATCGAACGGAAACGCGTTTCGTTTTTGTCCGACATACGCGTCGACATCGGGCACCAGCGGATCGGGCCACTCGCCCTTTTCACCCTCCACGTTCGACGGAATGGCGACGGGCACCAGCGCCTCGCGATACAGCCTCGGCGCGAGAATATTCGCGGCGCTCGGCGCGGAGAGCGCTGACGCTTCCACCGTGACCTTGTGCCGCGGTCCGGCGATGACGATCTGAAATGGCTCCCACTCGCCCCGCGCGGCCTCGATGACCACCCGATCGGTCAACTGCGGCGCCGCGCCCGTCGGCCGAATCTTCTCCAGCGCTGTGGCAATACCGATCTCTTGGGCCCTCGCACTGAACGAGAAGCCCATCGCGCCGGCGCACCAGAGCGCCGTCAGACGCGCCCGCGATCGGCCGCTCAGCTTTTGCAACCTGGGTGGTGACAGCTACAGTCGTGGCTCTCGTGGTCTTGAACGCTGCCGTGCTTGGCGCAGTAGTCGGAGCAGTATTTGTCGCTGCGCCCCGCCGGCACTTGGCAATTGCAGCCTTCGTGTTTGCACTGTCCCTCGGCCATCATATCCTCCTCGTCACGTAAGCCCGTCTACTTGGACGCGCGCTTCTTCGGATTGGACGCGCGCTTCTTCGGAATTTTGGCACCTTTGGCGCGCGCCTTGCTCAACCCAATCTTGGCCGCCATCGCCCCCCCTAGCAGGAATTTATGCGCGCGCGACGCCGGCGCAACCTCTCTCCGGTCAGACGGGGGCTTGCCAAGTCGATTTTCAAAACGATGTCTCTCCACATGGCCAAAGACAAAATCAGGTACGCCGTCGTCGGAGCTGGCAATATCGCACAGGTCGCCATGCTGCCGGCGTTCGCGCACGCCAAGGAGAATTCCACGCTCACCGCGCTGGTCTCGTCCGATCCCCAGAAGCGCAAACAGCTCTCGAAGAAATACGGAATCGAGATCGCCGTCGACTATCACGAATACGAACGTGTGCTCGCTGAGGTGGACGCAGTCTACATCGCGCTGCCGAACCATCTCCATCGCGAGTACACCGAGCGCGCCGCCGAACGAGGGGTGCACGTGCTTTGCGAAAAACCGATGGCCATCAGCGAAGAGGACTGCAGCGAGATGATCGCTTGCGCGCAATCCTCCGCCGTCAAGTTGATGATCGCCTATCGGCTTCACTTCGAAGAGGCCAACCTCACCACCATCGATCTGATAAAAAAGGGAACCATCGGCGAGCCGCGCATCTTCAGCTCGACCTTTTCGCAGACCGCGCGCCCCGGTGACATTCGGCAGCGCAGCGAAACCGGCGGCGGCGCCCTCTACGACATGGGCGTCTATTGTATCAACGCCGCGCGCTACCTATTTCGCGCCGAACCGATCTCGGTTCAAGGCGTGATGTTGGAGAATGGCGACGTCGATCAGATCACCACCGCGACTTTGCGATTTCCGGGCGATCGCGTGGCGCAGCTCACCGCCTCGCAAAACGCCGCCGACATCTCCGAATATCGAATCATCGGCGAGACCGGCGACATTCGTCTCGATCCGGCCTACGGCTACTCCGCGGAGCGGACCCAGTTCGTCACCGTGCGCGAGAAGACCAAGAAGCGCGTGTTCAAAAAGTGCGATCAGTTCGCGCCACAGCTGATCTATTTCTCACGCTGCATTCTCGACGACGTTCAACCCGAGCCGTCGGGCGAAGAGGGGTTGGCCGACGTGCGCATCATCACTGCCATCATCGAGTCGGCCAAGAGCGGCCGCGCCGTCGAGCTAGCGCCGTTCGATCGCGCCGAGCGTCCGGATCTTTCGCAGCTCATTCACAAGCCGGCGATCGACAAACCGCAGACGATTCACGCACCGTCGCCGAGTCTGTAAACCGGCCGCATCCAGCGTTTGTTGTTGGCCATCATTTTCAGCACGTCGGGCCAACGCGATTTCTGCGCCAGTCGCTCGGCGAATCCCCACGCGCGCGTGAGCTTGAAGAAGTGCGGCACTAGCTTGCGCGAAGTATTCCACACCGGCCAGGTCGCGCCGTAGACGTAAGGACCGGGCAAAAGTGCCTTCTTGAGCAGCGGTGCGCCCGGCACAAGATCGAGATCTCCCTGCAGAAGGCTGTCCTGCTGAAATCGCTCGAGCTTGCCCATCCGCTTCGGGCAGCTCCACTGCAGTCGATAGTGCTTCATCAGCACCTCGTCGCGCCAGTCACTCTCGTCGAGCATGTGATAGAGCGGCGCGATTTCGCCGAGCTCGTAGAGCGCGGTCTGCATGACCACGTGCGGGCGATGCCAGCCGTGCTCGTACTTGAACTTGTTCATCGACAAGACGGTCTTCTGACAATACTCGAACTGACTGTTCAGGTCGGCGATGCGCTCTTCGTTGGGCGCTTCGCCGCGCACCGCTTTTTTCACCATTGGCACGATTGCCACTAGCTGGCGGCAGGCGGTCTCGATGCCGATCGAATAGAGCGCGTCGGTGAACCAGCCCGCGTCGCCGATGATGCCGTAGCCGTCGCCGCTCACCCAGCGATCGCTCTGATAGGGAAGGTGCGCGTAATATTGATAGGGCTCGAGCGGGCGCGCGCCCTTGAGCGCTTCCAAGATGGGCGGAAACTTCGCCATCATCTCCCAGAAACCGCGGTCGTCGGTCTTGACGTTGGGATCGTGCAGCCGGCGATCGAAGGACACTCCCACTGAGGTGAGATTGTCGTTTTGATGGATCCACCAAATCCAAAAGCCGTGACCGGTCATGTGGATGGTGTGGCGACGGCGATCGATGCCGTGAAAGCTCGACCAGAACGCGCGATCGGAGCGCACGTTCTCGAAGCGATTCCACACCGCCGCGCTCGGCAGCTCGGGCATGGTGTGGGTGATTCCCAGTTGATTGCCGAGCACGCTGCGACGCCCCGAGCAGTCGAGCACCCAGCGCGCCTTGAGCGTCTTCGCCTCTCCACCGTCGGTGTAGTGAACGGTTGCGCTCGGCAGCGACGCATCGCCCACTGGGCCGCGCGCAAAGTCGACGCGATCGACGCTGGCGCCGTATAAATAATCGGCGCCGTGAAGCTTGGCCAAGCGCGACGCCTCGGCGTTCATGCCGGTGCGCTCGACGTGATAGGTCGGAATCAGCCGATCGTGCGCTTTGGGCAGACGTTCAAGTGGTGTGAGCGACAGCAAGAGCTCATGGCAGTCGTCCATGGTACGAACGGGCCGCCCGTCGCGCGGCAGCGTGAGAAAATCGAAGCCATATTTGCGAAAGGCGTTTTTCTTCAGCCAATCGCCCATGCCGATCTCGTGACGCAAAAATACGCTCGAGCCCTCGGTGATCGCTTCGCCGACGACGATCTTCTGCTCTTTTCCCATTTCGCGCGACTCGAGCACGGTGCTCTTCACGCCGCGCTTGCCGAGCATCACGCTCGCCATCGAGCCAATCAGCCCACCGCCAATGATCGCCACGTCCGTTTGCATCGCCTGGCACTAGGCCCCAAAAAGGGACGAAAATCAATCGCTCTGCGCACCTAAATGCGCTCGCTCCTTTGAAAATCGCCCCGCGGTGACTACGACCTTCGAGCGTGCTCCCGCTCCGACTGGCGATCGCCTGGGCCCTCCTTTCGGCCACCCTACTTTCGGCAGGGTGCGCGGGCTCGCGCCCGTGGCCGCGAACTCCCATGTCGGTGGTGCACGAAAACGCCGACTCACGCCCTGCGCGTACGCTCATCGTCTTTCTTCCTGGGCTTAAAGATCGCGCGCGGGTCTTCGAGAAAGAGGGATTCGTCGAGCTGGTTCGCCAACATCATTTGGCGGCCGACATCGTCGAAGCCGATGCCCATGTCGGCTATTACGTAAAAGGCAATGTGGTGAGGCGACTCGAGCGCGACGTCATCGAGCCGGCCGAGCGACGCAGATATCAGCGCATCATCCTAGTCGGGGTAAGCATGGGTGGCTACGGCGCCGTCCGCTACGTGATGGCGCATCCCAATCAGATCGCCGAGATCGTGCTGCTCTCGCCCTTTCTCGGCGCCGGGCCTTTCGAACGCGAGTTGGCCCAGCCGAACGATCCCGATTTCAAAGAAACTTGGGATTGGATCAACCATTTTCCTGTCGGCAAACCGCATCCGCGCATCGTGCTCGGATACGGCCACCTGGATGCGTTCGTGAAGACCGATCGCGATCTCGCCGAACGATTGCCGCCCGCCGATGTGATCAACCTGTTCGGCGCGCACATCTGGCCCACCTGGCACAAGCTGTTCGAGCAGATGCTGGAACGACAGCTGCTCGACGAATGACAGAACAGCCGCAAGCGCCTGATTCTTCGCAACATGATTGCAACATCGCCGTCCGGAACTGGACTTTGCCCCGACCATGGTTATCCTGGTCAGCAGGCAAGAACTTTGAAAAACGAGCCCGTTTCGCGACTGTCCAAAGAGGATGGGAACGGGTTTCCGGGTTTCTCTGAAGTGGGTGTCGGACTGGCTTCGTTCACTCAGCCTGAAGATCCCGAAGAAGCTCTTGCAGTTTTTTTCTTTCCGGCCGAATCGGCCGCTTTCAATTAGAACGCATGCGGTAGCCGATGGAGCGTACGGTCTCGATGAGATCGCCCGCGCCGCGCAGCCGGCACGGCGTGGGCTTGATGTGGGTCTCGATGGTGCGCGAATCCGAGTCGACCGGATAACCCCAGACCTGGCTGAAGAGCTCCTCCCTGGTTCGCACGCGTCCCTGCGCCTCGATCAAGAAGACCAGCAGCTTGAACTCGCGCAGCGCCAGCGATACGTCTTTGCCGTCGACGCGTGTGATGAAACGCTCGAGATCGATCTGGATCGGTCCCGCCGATAGTTGGCTGGCCCCGCCGCCACTGGCGTTCAGCTTTCCCGGAGCGCGCCGACGCATCGCCACGTTCACGCGCCACACCAGCTCGCGCAGACTGAAGGGCTTGGGCACATAGTNNCGCGCGGTCAGCATGATGATCGGAATCGCTTGAGTCGTGGAATCCGCTTTGATTTGTCGGCAGATGTCGAAACCGGAGATATCGGGCAGGTTCAGATCGAGGATCATCAGGTCGGGACCGGCCGTCCGCGCGCGATCCAGCGCTTCGCGACCGCTGAGCGCCAGCGTGGTTCGAAATCCCGCCTGCCGCAGATTGAACTCGAGGAGCGCGCACAGATCTTTTTCGTCATCGACGATCAGCACAAGGGGCGAGGCGCTCGACATGAGCTCGAACCCTACTTTCCGCGTGTGAACCTCCCGCGGCCGCTGAGCAAACAATCTGTTACAATTGTCGTGGTGCTGAAGCTTCCCAACATCGGCCACGGAATCGGCCTTCGAACCGATCATTATTCGGTGGTGATGGACGAGTCTCCGTCGGTGGACTGGTTCGAGGTCATCTCCGAGAACTTCATGGTCGAGGGCGGCAATCCGCGCAGGGTGCTGCGCAAAGTGCGCATGAATTATCCGGTGGTGCTCCACGGCGTGTCGCTCTCGCTCGGTTCGACCGATCCGTTGAACCTGCAATATTTGACCGAGCTGCGCACGCTCGCGCGTGAGATCGAGCCCGTCTGGATCTCCGATCATCTCTGCTGGTCGAGTCTGGGCGGAAAATATGGACACGACTTGCTGCCCCTGCCCTACACCGAAGAGGCGCTGGCGCACGTGGTCGAGCGCGTCGCGCGAGTTCAGGATTTTCTCGGCCGACAGATCTTAGTCGAGAACGTGTCGAGCTACATGAGCTTTCACGCGTCGACGATGAGCGAGTGGGAATTTTTGGCCGCGCTGGCCGAGCGCGCGGACTGCGGCCTCCTCCTCGACGTGAACAACATCTTCGTGAGCGCACACAACCACGACTTCGACGCGCAGAAATATTTGGACGGAATTCCGTGTGGACGAGTCGGTCAGATTCATTTGGCAGGCCATTCAACCGAAGGTGAGCTGCTTCTCGACACCCACGATCACCCGGCGCCCGACGGGGTTTGGGCGCTCTATCGCGCCGCGGTGCAGCGATTCGGCTCCATCTCCACGCTGATCGAGTGGGACGACCACATTCCACCGTTCGAGGTAGTGCGAGCGGAGAGCGCCAAAGCGGCGAAGATCGAAAGCGAGATCCTTTCGGCGAGCGCGCCCAAGCAGGCGACGCGCTGATGTCGTCTTTGAAAGAGACCGAGTCGCTCCTCTTCGAGCTCATCACTGCGCCGGAAGGTGTGGCGCAGGCGCTACGTGAAAGCGGCCGAAGTGCGAGCGATCTGGCACGCATGATCGTCGGTGATTCACGTCTCTCGTCGGTGGGTCGGCTGGACATCTACGCCAACATGTATTTCTACCGCATCCTCGATGTGCTCAAGGCCGACTTTCCGTCGGTGCTCTCGGCGCTGGGAGAGGCCGACTTTCACAATCTGGTGACCGACTATCTGTTAGCCTTCCCGTCGAGTCATCCCTCGCTGCGCAACGTCGGCGCGCAACTGCCCGCATTTTTGCTCACCCGGACGCCCGCTTGGCTGGCCGATCTGGCCCGTCTCGAATGGACCCGCCACGACCTCTTCGACGGGACCGACGATGAGCTGCTGACGCTGGCGACCCTGCAAGCGATTGCGCCCGAGCAGTTTGCCGAGCTGCCGCTCAAAATGGTGCGCGCCGCTCGTCTGATCGAGCTGGAGTTCAGCGTCGACGACTACGGGTCGGCCGCCGGAGAATCCGTCGAGAAATCGGCGGCAGCTACCGAGCCGTATCGCCAGTCCAAGACGGTCTTGGTGTGGCGCCAGGGCACCCACGTCTCCCACCGCGCTCTCGATCCTTTCGAGATTCGCGCCGCGCAGCTGATCGTGTCCGGCGCCCGATTTGGTTACGTGTGCGACCTCGCTGTCGAGTCGTATTCGCTCGAAGAGGCGCCCACTCGAGCCTTCCAGCTCCTGTCCCGACTGGTGAACGAGCAGCTGCTCATCGCCTGATCTCGCCGCCTTTTCGCTGAGAAGTTTCACAGTGCTAACCGAGCCGAAAGCGAGCTGATGCTTTCGATGCGTATGTTTACGGCATGACGCGGACGAGAATCGCCTTTGCGTTTCCACTCCTGGTGCTGGTCGGATGCGGATCGACGGGGCTTCCGAGCGTCTGTAACCTGACGCCGGAAGAGCTGCCTCGGCGAACCATCGAGCCGGGCCACTCTACGCGCAACATCGTCCTGGTCACCATCGACGGTGCGCGCTGGCAGGAGATCTTTCAAGGGGTGGATCCGCGGCTGGCCAAGCGCCGCCAAGTGAGTGAATGCGAAGGGATTTCCGGCCGTGCGCTCTTGCCGAACATCTACCGCGACGTCGTCGATACCGGCGTGGCGCTCGGTGCTCCAGGTCGCGGCGAATCGATGCGCGCCTCCGGACCGAACTTCGTATCGCAACCCGGCTATCTGGAGATCTTCAGCGGGCGGCCGTCGGCCGTCTGCCGGCGCAATGGCTGTAGTCTCACCGCTGAGAGCACGGTCCTCGACGATCTGCAGCGACAGCAGGGATTGTCTGCCAAAGATCTGGCGGTGATCTCGTCGTGGGAGAACTTCGAACAGGTCGCGTCGAATCATCCGCGCTCAATCACCATTTCGGCCGGTCGTCATCATGGAACAAATCGCGACCTTCTGCGCGTCACCCCACGCGCGTCGGCGCTCCTCGACGCTGGTGCGCAGTCGGAAGCCGCACCGGGCCTGTTCGACTATCGACCCGATCGCTTCACCGGAGAGCTCGCACTCGAGTACCTGTCGGCGCAAAAGCCACGATTTCTGGCTGTGGGATTCGGCGACACCGACGAGTACGCCCACTTCAACAACTATCGCGGCTATCTCGCCTCCCTGCGCCGGGTGGATCGCTTCATCGGCGCACTGTTTCGCACCCTCGACGCGCTCGGCGAATACGGACAGGAGACGACCGTCATCCTGACCGCCGATCACGGCCGCGCCTCGAACTTCACCGGCCACGGCGGCAGCAGTCCCGAGTCGAGCCGCGTGTGGCTGTTGGCAGCCGGCGGCGCCATTGCCGAAAAAGGGATCGTCACCGCCTCGCGCGGTTATCGACTGGCCGACATCGCACCAACGGTGCGGTCGCTCCTGCAACTTTCTCCGGACACGTCGGCGCGAGCAGGCTCGCCAATCGCCGACTTGCTGAGCACAGATCTCGGTGACGCCCGACTGGCGGAACTCAAGCGGGCCCTTCGTTAACGCGAACGACGATCGCCTAGATCGCGAAGAAAGCGATTCCAGGCGGCGCGAGAATCGGCTACAGCTTTCGGTGTGAATGACAGCTGATCCACTCCATCGTTACCGCATCAATCGACAAGAGGAGATCGACTCAGCTGCGCAGTATATGGCGATGGCCGAGGGCGAGCCGGACGAAACCGTCGCGCGCGTCTATCGCGATCTGGCGGCGATGGAAGAAAAGCACGCCGCGTTTTGGGAGAAGCAGCTGCGCGACCGCGGCGTCGATCCCGGCCCGCGCCGGATGAGCTGGCGCGCGCGCGTGCTTTCGTGGACCGCGCGACGATTCGGCGCCAATTTGATTCTTCCGACGATGGCCAAGCGCGAATACGCGGGACGAAACACCTATCTCCTTCATCCCGAGACGACCGGCACCCAGATGACCGGCGAGGAGCGCGACCACGCACGGGTGCTGCAGGCCATGCTGTCGCGGCAAAGCGGCGCGCCTGGCGATGAGGTGGCGCGCATCGAAGGTCGCCATCGCAGCGCCTCGGGAAATGCGCTGCGGGCGGCGGTGCTCGGCGCCAACGACGGGCTATGCTCGAACTTGAGCTTGGTGATGGGCGTGGCCGGTGCATCGGCCAACCCGCGCATGATTTTACTTTCAGGCGTCGCGGGCCTCTTGGCGGGCGCCTGTTCGATGGCGCTCGGCGAATGGGTTTCGGTGACCAGCTCGCGCGAGTTGGTCGAGCGTGAGGTCGCCATCGAACGCGACGAGCTCGCCGCCGCGCCCGAAGAAGAGCGCGAGGAGCTTCAGCTCATCTATGAGGCCAAGGGTCTATCGCCCGATGAAGCGAAGGCGCTGTCCACTCATCTACTGGCAAACCCAGAGCAGGCGCTGGAAGTGCTGACCCGCGAAGAGCTCGGGCTCGATCCCAAAACCACCGCCGGATCGGCACGCACCGCAGCGATCACCTCGTTCTTACTATTTTCGTTCGGCGCGCTGTTTCCGGTCGCACCCTTTTTCTTCGCCGGCGGACGCATCGCCATCGGGATTTCGATCGCGGTATCGAGCGCGGCGCTGTTCGGGATCGGCGCAGCCATTACGATTTTCACCGGCAAATCAGTTTGGCGCTCGGGCGGACGGCAGTTGATTCTCGGACTTTTGGCGGCCGGCGTGACCTATTGTCTGGGACATCTTTTTGGCGCGGCGATCAGCTAAATCGTCCGGCGCGCTCCAGCCAGAAATTCTTCAGCGCCTGTTCGATAGGGCCCCGTGAGGAGGCGTCGGCCTCTTGCTTCCAGCGCAGATAGTCCACCACCGCACTCGCCTGCTCGCTCGAAAATCCGGCGAACTGATCGCGCTTGAGCTCGAGATAGGTGCGCGGTGCGCTGCGATCGACGCGCTGCTTGACCATGTCGTTTTCCAATCCACCGTACAGACTGAAAACCGGCGCACATTGATTGAGTGCGCCATCGACGTCCGCAATTAAGAACGCGGGCAGATAAAAACGAAATGCGGCATCGGAAAATAGGCTGAGCGCAGAACCCGATCCGTTGGGCGCCTGATCGATGAAGCGCGGAGTGAGCGCGCGCCAATCATTCTTTCCCTTGAGCTCCTGGGCGAGCAGACCGTGATCTTCGCTCTCTTGGCTGGCCACCAATTGATCGTCGCCGGGATACTCGACGCTGGCAAACGCGGCGCGGATTCGATCTTTGACGGCAGCAGCATCCATGTCAGCGACGGTATCACGAATTTGCAAACGACTCGCGACGTGCGTGTCTTTTTTGCGCGATGGCGTGTCCAATTCGCGCGAGCGCGTCTCCAAACTTTCTCGACGGGAGATGGCGACATTTTCCTCAGGCGCTTTCTGCGGCCGGCGCGAATCGCCCCGCGGATGGGGCCAACTTCCCTGGTTCGATCATGCGGGATTGTGCGCATCCCTCGGAGAACCTCGAAATCGCCGCTGGCACCACACTTGCGATCGGACTAGCGCGATGAAAAAACTTCAGCTTCTCACCGGCGCATTTCTCCTCGCTTCCTGCGGCCCGACTCCTTCATCAACCCCGGCCTCCTCGGTCGAATCGACCAGTCAGTCGATCATCGGTGGAACATCGGACACCGGAGATACGTCGGTGGTGCTGGTGGTCGCCAGCGACAAGAGCGGCGATCTGGCGTTCTGCACCGGCGAAGTGGTTTCGCCGCACGTGGTCATGTGCGCTGCCCATTGCGTCGACCCGGCCACCATCGGCAGCGGGTACACCTATCAAATCTTCCTCGGCAACGATTACAACAGCAAGGCGCAGCAGAGCGCTTCGAATTTCGTGGCGGTAAAAGAGACTCACTTCAACCCCAAGTTCAATCCCAACCAGCTCGAGAGCGGCAACGACATCTCGGTCCTCATCACCAAGACCGCGCTCACGCAGACGCCGCTCATCATGAACCGCACGCCGCTCGATTCGACCATGAATGGTCAGATGGTCCGGCTGGTCGGCTACGGAATCGACTCGGGAAGCGATCAAAACGGAACCAGCGCCGGGACCAAACGCCAAACCAACACCGCGCTCACCAGTTACGACAGTTTGCTGATGAAATTTGGTAGCTCGACTCACAATACTTGTGAAGGAGATTCTGGTGGCCCGGCATTCATGACCATCAAGGGGCAGGAGGTCATTGCCGGCATCACCTCGTTCGGCGATCCGAATTGCACGCAGTACGGCGAGGACACCCGGGTAGACCTGTTCGCCTCATTCGTCGATGGGTACATCACCACCAACGATCCGCAGTATCCCAACGGTGGAAGCGGAATGGCGACCAGCACCGCCACCGCGACGGCCACCAGCACTTCGACCTCAACCAGCACCAGCACGGCGACCGGCACCAGCACGGCGACCAGCACCAGCACTCAGTCGAGCACCTCGACCAGCACCGGCACCGGAGTGACGCCGGCCACCAGCGAATCCGGCGCCACCTTCGGGGCCAGCTGCAGCAAGCCGGAAGATTGCGTTAGCGGCTTTTGCTACATCACCGGAGGCACCGGCTATTGCACCGGCACCTGCGACTCGGCCCATCCGAGCTGCCCCATCGACGGCACCTGCAGCTCGGTCTCGGGACAGAGCTTCTGCCTTTTGTCCTCGCCGCCGAGCGGCTGCTCGTTTGGCGGCAGCGGCACCCAGGGCGACCTTTCGCTCCTGGCCATCGGCCTTTCGCTGCTCGGTCTGGTCCGGTTGATTCGCCGCCGCGCCCGACAATAATACCCGGATCTTATTGACGTCCAATAATACCCGGGTATTATTCATCCATGGAAACAGTCATGGACGAGCTCAGCTACACCGCCTTCGCCGGTGACAAACGCGTCGCCTTCGGCGATCTCGCACACGTCGTTTTGAGCGTCAAACGAAGGCAGGACAAAGGCGCGCAGTCGATCCTCATCTTCAACGATGAAAGTGGCACGGTGATGGACTTCGATTTTCGCGGTTCCAACGAGGACGTACTCGAACGTTTGAAGCCATATCTGCCGCAACAGTCGCCTTCCACTCCGGTTGGACCGGGTCGTCCCAAGTTAGGCGTGATCGCGCGCGAGGTGTCGCTGCTCCCTCGCCATTGGGAATGGCTGGCGACGCAGTCGGGCGGCGCGTCGGCCACACTGCGGCGGCTGGTGGAAGAGGCCAATAAATCTTCGTTCGGCAAAAACCAGGTGAAGCAGGCGCAAGAGCGAACCTACCGCTTCATGTTGGCCGTCGCCGGCGATTTTCCGCTCTACGAAGAAGCGCTGCGCGCACTCTACAAAAAGGATCAGCCGCGCTTTCGTAGTCAGATCGCGAGCTGGCCCAAAGATGTCCGCGAATATATTCGCGCGCTGGCGGCGCCGGTGTTCAGCGACTGATTCTGGCCACACCATCGACGACGGGGAGATCGAGTGCGCGCAGGGTCGCATCGGCAGCCGACCGGTAGGCGCGCTCGCCTATCTCGAGCGTAAAGGGTCCCACCCGCGGCAAGTCTTCGATCACCAGCGACACCATTCGACTTCGCCGGGGAAGATTCAGCGAACGCTTGGTGCGCCAAGGTGAACGCGATGCCAGGTGATGGTAGAGCACGCGCTCCGAGCTCGGCATTCCGGAGAGTCCCGGCCGATCGAGTACGCCGCCGTCGATGAGCGGACGAGCGTTTCGCCAAACCGGATGAAAAAGCCCTGGCAGCGCGCAAGAGGCGCAGATTGCTGAAGCCAGCTCGCCCTCGCGCACCACCTCGGTTCGCGCGGTGAACACATCGAAGGTCGACAGCGCCACCGGCACTCGGCAGTCGGCGAAGGTGCGCGCCGGAATGAGCCGGCGAAACAGGCGACCTTTGAGCAGCCCGATGCCGGGCGCGGGATCCCAGAAGTCGCGCCGCTCGAGACGCACGAGCTCCTCAGCCAAGCGCACCGCGTCGAGCCCGCCGGCCCAGCTCCCTGCCACCAGCGCACCCGCGCTCGATCCCGATACGCGCACCGGCAAAAGTCCTTCGCGCTCGAGCGCCGAGAGCATGCCGCTGTGCGCGAAGAAGCCGAAAAACCCAGCCGACATCGCCAGAGAAAACGGTTCGCGCTCGAGCCAGGCGCGCAACGTATGTCGATCGGTGTCGATGGCTCAGCCTTAGCACATTTCACCGGAAATCTTGCGCGCGCCGCGCGGTCGCGGCACGATTTTCTGTCAATTCACAACTGAAGATCCCACCGCATGAAAATGATCGCGCCCGCAATCTTGACCCTCTTGGCTCTCTCTTCCAACGCGCACGCCGACGACCGTGTCTCCGTTGCACACTGGCACCATGCCGATGTCGTCCTCCACCATCAACATCGCGGCTTGGCGAATCGAATCTTCCGGCCCGACCGTTTCCACCCATTCGGTCATTAGATCTTTGATTGGCATGTCCCTCTCCTGTGGGCTGTCCAGCTCTAGATCGCGGCCGGCTTCTCCGACTCGACCCTGACGTTGTCGCGCGGCGCGCCTTCCGCCATGATCTCTTCGAATTCCGTCTCCATGGCCTGACCGATGGCCTCCAGCGCGTCCTCGTCGATCAACTTTTTCACTTTTGGGAAGAACTCGTTCTCTTCTTCCTCGACGTGATGCTCGACCGTGCCCTTGAGCGCCGCCACGATCCCGTCGAAGCCGGGGCGTTCGGTACCATTGAGACCTTGCAGTATCAGCTCTTTGATCTCGAGATGCTCATCGTACGCCTCTTTCACATCCTCTTCGGTGGCACGCTCACGCACGTTCGGATAGAAGTAGCGCTCCTCGATGGTGGCGTGCCCAGCCAGGTTGTCGGCGATATCAAAAACAATCTTTCGCTTCTCACTGTCTTCCTCGGCCGAGTCGAACTTTTTTGAACAGCGCCTCCACTTTTCGGTGCTGTGTTTTGAGTAATTTGATCGCTTCCATTGGATTCCTCCGATGTTGTTTGATTTGTGCAAGGCGTGCGCCATGGATCTTGCTGTTCCAAGGCCTGTCGCTAGGCCGCCCGCGTCTTTTTCATGATGAGCTCCTTGCGATGACAACGATTGCGCCCGGCAAAAAGATACGGTGGCAACGACCTTTTCGCGAAAATGATCGAATTGCACTTGCCGGCCAGTCTTGGGGTCCTAAAACGGGCTTTCCACTCTAAGGAGGATTTCCATGAAGACTTATCTGTTGATCGCGTGTGTGATTTCGCTTCCGTCTCTCGCGCTGGCCAAACCGGCTGCGGTGGACCAGAAGTTCGTCAAAGAGGCCGCCTGTGGCGGAAAGGCCGAAGTCATGATGGGCAAGCTCGCCCTCGAGAAGTCGAAGAATGAGAGCGTGCGATCGTTTGCGCAGAAGATGATCGATGATCATTCGGCCGCCAACCAGAAGCTCGAGTCGGTGGCACAGGCCGAGGGGCTGACGGTGCCGGCCGAGGTCGGTCCCAAGGAGCAGAAGGTCTATGACAAGCTCGCCAAGCTCGACGGCAAAGAGTTCGACCTGCAATACATGAAGGCGATGCAAAAGGATCACGACGAAGACGTCAAGGAGTTCGAAAAGGCGTCCACTACCGTCAAGAGCGCTTCGCTGCGCGATTTCGTCACCACTACGCTGCCGACGCTGCGCGAGCACGACAAGATGGCGCACGACAGCGACGCCACCAAGTAACCGCCTCGTTCGAACGACTCCTAATTCGAACGACTCTAAACGGGTAGCGAGCGGTCGATGCTGGCGTCTTGCACGAGTCGCGCGCGCAGAACCTTCAGGGTTCGCTCCATCCGGCCGAGCTCATGCCGATCGCGCTCTAGATCGATTCGCGCAATCTCGAAGGCCAGCTCCGGCAAATAGTTATCGAGCGCCCGGCGAACTGCGCTCATCTCCTCGTCGCTCAAGATGAATGGCATGCGGTCTCCTTGACAAGAACGTACGCGCTTTGGGATCGATCACAAGGGCCATCGCCTCTATTGTCTGGAAGAAGAGCTGGCGATGATCGCCGTCTTTTCGCTCTGGCGATTCATATCGATCAGAAGACCGTCGCGCAGGCCGCGCTTGGTCGAACGGATCGAGCTGAGCTCGAGGCGGCTCATGAGCACGTGCAAGATCACGCTGGCGGGAAGAATGACCGCCGCGCGCGACTCGAACATCTCGCTTCGTTTCGCTGGTCCGAGCGCGTCGAGCTCATCGATGAGCTGACCGAGCCGCTCGATCGAGACCATGTCGCCACTGCCGGCGAATTTGAGCAGCGCTCGAATCGTTCCCGAAGCGCCGATGCCGATCTGCCCGCGACCGAGATGCGGCGGCAAACCGGCGGCGAAGAACGCGGCGTGCTGCCGGAGCGTGGCCACCGTGGGTGATTTGCACGCCTCTGCCAATCGGCGCGATCCCAGTCGCAGACCGAAGATCCGTTTCGGCGCGCCCCGGTGCGCGCAAATGACTTCAGTCGAACCGCCTCCGAGGTCGATGCAAATGGCACTGTCGTCAACGGAGCGTTTGGAGAAGATGCCGAGACAGGTGAGTCTCGCCTCTTCTTCGGCGCCGATCACTTCGATGGAGAGACCGGTGGCGCTGCGAACCGAGTCGATCACCTCGAGTCGATTGGTCGCTTCACGCAGCGCGCTGGTCGCCACCACGCGCACGCGCGCATCCATCTCCTCGCAGATTTGCGCGTAGCCAGCCAGCACGTCGACGAGACGCGAAAGCGCCTGCTCCGTCACCGCGCCGGCGGTGAGCCCGTCGTAAAGCCCTTCGCCGAGCCGAACCGCCTCTCGGTGACCGAACATCGACTTGAGCTCGCCCCGTCGAGCGCGCGAAATCTTCAGACGAACGCCGTTCGTCCCGATGTCGATCGCGCCGAGGATGTCGCTGCGCCCCATGAAAAGGAGTCTACCGTCCGCGCCGCAAATGTCTCCAATTGCTGCATGATTTCTCTTAGGATTTGCAGCGTTGTAGCGAATTCGTTGCAGAGTTCTCACAGAGTTCACAAAAACGTCGCTTTAGACCTGTATGATGGTCGTTCACGGAGGAGAGAGCGCGATGCAAACCAAAGATCTACAACAACGCCTTCAGGATTGCGTGGCCGCCTGGCGCGCCGCCAAGGACGAATCGGCCAAGCTGGGCGACGATGCTGCCCAAGCAATGGTGGAGCTGATCGCCGACGAGCTTCTGCAAGACTCCGTGCATCGCGTGCTGCGACCGATCTTTCGCGCCGCGGTAAAAGGAAAAAAGAAAAACAAGAAGAAGCTCGAAGAGCTTCGCGCGGCCAGCACTCTGGTCACCTCCGAGCCGGTCGACGGAAATCCCGAAGGGATGACTCGTCAACAAAGCTGATTGCGCACCGCCGTTGTGTGAGCCCTTCGCCCGTGATAAGGCGAAGAGCATGAAACGCTGGGTCAAGGTCCTGCTCGGATTGGTGGTGGTCGTCTTCGCGGCCAAATATTTTCTACTCGACACGGCCGCTACTCCCGACGGCAACTACACCATCGACCTGGCCGCGCTCCATCAAGCCGCGATCGCGCAAGGCGGCGTTCTGCCGGAGCGGATCGAGGTGGAGAAGATCGGCGACTTCGCATTTCCTCGCAAGCTGGTGGTGGCTGGCGACAGCTTTCATCTCCACCCGATGGTGCAGCTGGCGCATCGCGTGATGTGGCCCGACCATTCACTGATCATCGACACCGCGCTCGGCGCCAAGAAGGCTGCCAGCATTCCCGGCTCCAAGTTCCACAGCGATGCTTTCGATCGAATGGAACGCGCGATGGCCAAGGCCCAAGCCATTGTCTTCACGCACGAACACTCCGACCATGTGGGCGGCGTGGCCAGCGCGCCGGACTTCGCGGCGATCGCGCCGAAGGTGATCATGACGCGCGAGCAGTTCAACGGTCCCAAGCTCGAACGCGACGAGTTTCCGCCGGGCTCGTTGGCGCAGCTGAAGCTGCTCGACTACAGCGGGCTGCACGCGGTGGCACCGGGTGTGGTGCTGCAAAAAGCACCGGGCCATACTCCGGGATCGCAGCTCATCTACGTCGAGTTGCAAAACGGCACTCGCTATCTATTCGTAGGCGACATCGCGTGGACCGAGGACAACGTCACCACCGGTCGCGGTCGTCCCGGCATCGCCAAGCTGCTCATGAAAGAAGATCGCGGCGCAGTGGCGGCCGAGCTGGTCGCCTTCGCCAAGCTACCCAAAGACGTGCATCTGGTGCTGGCGCACGATCCGGTGGCCTATGAGCGCGATCTGGCCGTGGGACTGTTCCATCAGGGCTTCACCGAATAGCGAGCGAGCGATATTAGCGCCGACCTAACTGGGTAGCCCGAGATCTCGCCATAAAACCATCCCGCCGGCAAGATTGGCGACGCGGATGCAGCCGGCAGCCTCGAGAATTTGCATTCCCATCGCCGAACGTCTGCCAGTTTGGCAAACCACCACTACCGGTTTGTCAGACATCACCTCTTTGACGCGAACGCGGAGCTCATCGAGCGGAATCAGCTGTGCGCCGTTCAGATGACCTAGCTCACCCTCGAATTCCGCGCGACCGCGCACGTCCAGCACATGAACCTCGTCGCGGTGGCAGGCGACCCAATCGGGCGCGATCTCCCAAAGTCCGGCGTAGGTGTTGACGACCGGCCCCCAGTCGGGTGCGGCAGGTGCTTTGCCATCTTCGGGACGACCCGCGCGTAGATTGGCCGGCACCGCCACTTCCATCAGCTTTGGATGCGGCAACGCCATGTTCCTCATGTAACCGACGAAGTCTTCTTCGCGCGCCTCGCCGCCGATGCGCGGGTTGAANNTCGTGGGCAGGATAAACGACGCAGTCGTCGGGAAGCGTGAACAGCTGCTCGCGAATCGATCGAAAGAGGCGGCCGGCGTTGCCATTTTGAAAATCGGTTCGGCCAGCGGCGCGGATGAGCAGCGCATCACCGGTGAAAACATTTTTGCGATCGCGGGTCACCAGCGACAGACAGCCGTCGGTGTGACCGGGCGTGGCGCGCACCTCCAGCGACTCGTCCCCAAAGCGAAGAAGGTCGCCGTCGACCAAAGCTCGATCGACATTCTCCGCATGATACTTTTCCGAAAGCGCGATCTGACAGCCGAGCGCCGACTTCATCAGCCAAGCTCCGGTGACATGGTCGGCGTGACAGTGCGTATCGATCGCGTAGAGCAGCTTCAAGCCGAGCTCGCGAATGAGCGCCGCGTCGCGCGCGTGTTTTTCGAACACCGAGTCGATGATCACCGCTTCGCCCGATCGATCGTCGGCGAGGAGATAGGTGTAGGTGCTTGAACCTTGATCGAACAGCTGCCGGAAGATCATGTCATTCGCCCCACTTTCGCTCCTTCACCGCCGTGACCCGGCCGATCGTCGATCTCTTCCACGGCGAACAGGCGCATGCCCACCGAAAGCGCCGAAACATCGAGCGCGTCGCGGGTGCGCAACCGGCGTCCGGGCTTTCCATCTTCCGGGCCGCGCAATTGCAGATCGATGGCCGGGCTGGGGCCGACCGCGCGCACCAGATGCAGCGTCTTGAGTCCATCGGTCTCCACGATTGCGTTGTGCGCCAGCACGTCGCGCGAAATCACCGAAAGCTCGCCGCCCACGCCCGGAATTTCGGCGAAACGCACCTCTTCGAGAAGTCCCTCCACCGCTTTGCCGAGCAGACGATGCGGATGGGCGTGAATCGGCGTGGACGCGCCCGCCTCCCGACACACCGCCACTAGCGCCCAACCGCTTTGGCCCTCCCAGTAGGTCACCCAGCGGCAACCTTCGCCGTGCTGAAGGGCACTCTCACGCACCGGAATCAGCTCGCCGATCGACGGATGCAGCTGCGTGAGGATGCGTCTGAGCAGCGCATCGTCGAGCGGACCGCGACGCTCGGCCCCATCCAAGAGAAGAGTCGCTTCTGCCAGCGACAGCGGGGAGCCGGTCTCGAACCGCTGCCGAAGCTGTTTGAGCACCGTCTCTTTGCGAGTGCTGACGCGATAGGTCGAGTAGCTGATCAACAGCGCCACGCCGCCCACCAGCGCGGCGGCCGCCTGCGCATTTCGCGACACCGCCACGATCATCCCGAGCGTGAGCGACGCCATCCACAGTGAGGTGCCGCCGCCGACGACGATGGCGCGCCCACCCGCCGCCAGCAGCCGCCCGAGCGCAAGGTGCAAGCCGATCGACGCAGCCACCACCGCCATGGTCAGGTCGACCAGGAGTTTGTCGACGGCAATGGTGGCCAGCCAGGCCGGGTGCGATCCGAACAGACGATCGCCCGCTGTACGCAAGACGGCGAGCGCGATGTAGCCGAGGATGAAGCGCGGCAGACTCTCGACGATGCTCTTGCGCATGCCCGCCGCCGCACCTTCGCGCCGCATGAGCGACAGAGCGATCAGCATCGGCGCCAGCATGAGGATGCGCGCCGACTTCGCCGCGGTGGCCATCACTCCACCGGCACCGCCCATTTGATTTCCAACCGCGATGGCGCTGGCCAGATCGTTTACCGCCAGACCGCTCCACAACCCCGCCATCGATGGTGAAAGTCCCACCGCGATGCTGACCGGGCGAAACGTAAGCAATGCGAACACGCTGAACAGGAACACCACTCCGATGGCCAGTCCCTGCTCTTCGCGCCGCGCGCCCGAAACCGGCGCCACCGCATTGACCGCCGAGGCGCCGCAGATCATGGTGCCACCGGCGAGGAGATCGCCCATCGGACGACGCACTCCTGCCGCCACCGCCAGTGAATGGGCAATGAAGAATGCACTGGGAAGTGCGCAGGCGAGCACACCGACGATGAGTAGCACTTCGGTTCGACCGAAAAATCCGGCCTGCACCTTGAGTCCCATCAAGATGATGCCGGCGCGTAACACCCACTTGCCGCTGTAACGCAATCCGGCTGCAACCCGATCGGGTTCGCGCTCGTCGTCGGGCAGCGCCACTCCCATCAGCCGGCGCAGCGGTGTGTTGAGCACCAGCGCGCCAAGAATCATGGCGATCAAGATGTCCGACACAATGGGCGATGGTGGGATCGCGTGGGCGATCGCGAGCGCCACGCAGCCGAGCACGGTGGCCAGCGCCAGGCCAGGGAGATCCTGCCGCGACGGTAGCCACTGAGGAAGCTTCAGCATGGAACGACTCGGCGAGTGTTTCGCAGGCACCTGCTTTATATCATTCAGCTTCGACGACCGTCGCACTTTCGCCGCGCGGCCGCCAACATGAAGCTCTCGCAGATGCGAGCCGACAGCGTCATGCGCTGGCTGGTTGCACACGGCGGCGCCGCCGATCGACTCGAAGCGCGTGGCTACGGTCCCACCAGGCCGATTCAGACCAACGACACCGAGGCCGGTCGCGCAGAAAATAGGCGCGTCGAGTTCAAGATCCTCAACAAAACCCCGTAACAGCCTCTCTTGCAACGCCCCGCTGGGGAACTATCTTCTGAACCATGCGCAAAAGCTTGCTCGCATGATCTCACGTCGACAATTTGCGCAAGGTCTGGCCGCCGCGATGGCGCTCAATCGCTTCAAACCTGCCCGCGCGGACGCACCGCAAGGACCGCATTCGTCGCTTTAATCAGTCCCCTCGCGTCGCTGTAAACAGTCCCTCAACTGTGATACGAAATCGCCCATGGGAAGAATCTTCGAAACGCGCAAGGCCACCATGTTCGCTCGCTGGAACAAGATGGCCAAGGTCTTCACTCGCATCGCCAAGGACATCGCCATCGCGGTGAAATCGGGCGGACCGAATCCCGATACCAACCCGATGCTCCGTCGAGTAATTCAAAACGCGCGCGCGGCGAACATGCCGATGGACAAAGTCGACAGCGCGATCAAACGCGCCAGCGGCCAAGATCAAAAAGCGTACGACGTGGTGATCTACGAAGGCTACGCACCGCACGGCATCGCGATTCTCGTCGAAACTGCCACCGACAACGTGACGCGCACCGTCGCCAACATCCGCTTGCACTTTCGCGACAACAGCGGAAACTTCGGCAGCTCCGGCTCGGTCGCGTTCATGTTCAATCGCATGGGCGTGTTTCGTCTCGCGCCCGAAGGAATCGATCAAGAGACGCTCGAGCTCGACCTCATCGACTTCGGCTTGGAAGAAATGGGCGAAGGCAAAGGCGAAAAAGGCGAGGCGCAAATCATCGTGCGCTGCGCGTTCAACGAGTTCGGCAAAATGCAAACCGCGCTCGAGGAGCGCAAGCTCACCGTGATCTCGGCCGAGTCGGAATACATTCCGCAGAACATCACCGAGCTGCCCGAGGATAAAGCCACCGAGGTGCTCAAGCTGGTCGACGCGCTCGAGCAAGACGAGGACGTTCAGCGCGTCTTTCACAACCTCGGATGAGGGCTTTTCATCTTTTCACGACAAGTACTTGACGTGACCCGGATCTGTGTGGCATCTCTTCGCAGCCTTCGAGAAGTCCAGCAGTACGGGGGCACTGACAACTGATTGATA
>PLXG01000155.1 GCA_003153195.1 Myxococcales bacterium | reverse complement strand
TGCGGCATGGTTCCATTCCATTTTCGGATCGCGTCCATCTGAACTTCGAGCGTCTTGTATTGAATCAGCGGAGCCGTCACCGAGCCTGCCACGGTCTTGTTGTAGTAGGCTTCGGCATCCGCCATCGCGCGTTTGGCTTTAGCATCGCCTTCGGCGGCTGCCACTTTCTGATCGGCCAGCGCACGAATTTTCCGCGTCTCTTGTTCGGTCTTTTGCGCGTCTTGAATCATCGCTACTTTGGCATTGATGGCGTTCTTGACCTGTTCCGGAACCCGAGTCTCGTTGATGGTGAACTGGGTGATCACGAAGCCGTCCTCCGACAGCTTCTCCAGTAGGTATTTCTGCGCCTCGGCGCGCGAGATCTCTCGTTTGTCCGAATACAACTGCTCGGCTGAATACCGGGCGTAGGTCGCCTGCAGCGATTCGCGGATGGTCTGACGGATGAAGGTGTGTTTGATGTGATCCAAATCGTTTCTATACTTCGTATAGATCATCGGAACCTTCGCTCCGTCGAGGGTGAAGCTGAGCGAAGTGTCCACGTTGATCGGCATGCCTTCAGACGAATTCACGGTGATGCTGTCGTCGTTAACCGACCCTTCGGTCGACCGCTGCGTCAGCACAATCGTTTGCAAGGAGATCGGATACTCGACGACGCTCTCGCAAAACAATTCTCGCCAATAAAAACCCGCAGGAATGGGCGTGGGTCTCACTCCAGTCCCACCGGCTCCACTGCAGCGTTGGACCGACACACCAACATGTCCCGGATCGATCACTGTCAGCTTGGCAAACACGATCGCTCCAACTACGACCAGCGCGAACCCGACCCCCACTACCGTCACCATTACTCGAACATTCATGAAGTTTCCTCGATTTCTTTTACTGAAAGAATTTCTTCCAACAACTCCGGCACCACCAGCGTTGATCCCATTTTGGGTCGTACGCATCCACGGTGGGATCGATCAGCTGGTCGCACCCTGCGCAGCGCTTTTCCTGTTCCCTCTTGATGCTCTCGGCGTTCGCGATCCCGAACTTGATGGCTTCCTGGTCTTGACGTTTTCTGTCGGTCTTTTTTGCCGCCCAGCCGGCTACGGCAATCACCAGCGCACCTGCGCCGAGCAAAAGCAAGATGTCGATGACGGGCATGTTGCGTTCCGGAGTCTACACGATGATCGCAATGTGTACCGGCCATCGCGACCGGCCCTCGTGTGTCCGTGGCAGCATGCACCGTACCAAAAAGATTTTTCCACGAGCGTAAGCTGATTGAGGACTTGGCTGATTCCCAGGGATAGCTGATATACAAAATGCAATTTGGAGCTTCTTTGGTACACGCATTCTGCATATCGCGCGAGTCACGCGTGTCTTGCGAAATGCACGAGCGTCCCTTAATTGGAAATGCACTTTACCGTCAAGGACTTGGCTTGTTTTTCGGCCCGAAGACTGCATCTCGAGGTTGATTGGCGTCAGGAAAATGTTCGACGCCAAGAGCTGGAGAGGAGAAGGAACATGGCCAATGATTTTTTCACCGCCTTGCGCATCAGCGCGTCCGGACTCGCGGCCGAAAGCACCCGTGTGAACATCGCCACATCGAATCTGACGAACGCCGAGTCGACCCGTGGTCCGAACGGCGAAGTCTATCGACGGCGCGATCCGGTCTTCGAAGCGGAGTCCTTCTCCGACACTCTGGACGGCGCGCTCGGAGTTCAGGGCGTCAAGGTTTCGCAAATCGTCGAGGATCAGTCGCCTGGGCGTCGGGTCTACTCGCCGGGACATCCGGATGCAGATGGCGATGGATTCCTGACGCTACCGAACGTCAACCCGGTCCATGAAGTGGTAAACCTGATGTCGGCACAAGGTGCCTACGGCAACAACGCAACTGCGATCGAGACGCTAAAGACGATGGCGATGCACGCGCTCGAGATCGCAAAGTAGCCGCGCAGACTGCAACAGCCAAAACGTTTCAATCATGCAAGATGTGTCTCGACGAACCGCCCGCGCGAGTCGCACTGCGCCTTTAGAAATGGCACATAACATGCTCAGTCATGACGTCATTGGTGCGTCATGTTCAAGAGCGGCAACAAACTTCGGCACGCGATCGTGCTTGCCGTGCAAACGTCCGACGTCGGCGACGAGGAGTTTCTTCGTTCGCTCGACGAATTGCGCCAACTTGCCCGAACGCTTGGCGTGGAGGTGCGCGGAACGCTCACGCAGAAACGCGCCTCTTACGACTCGGCGGCATACCTCGGCAAGGGTAAGCGCGAGGAGCTAAAGAAGCTCGCCCACGAGTCCGGATGCGACTTATTGCTCGTCGAGCATGAGCTCAGCCCGGCGCAAGCGCATCATCTAGAAGAAGAGACTGGATGCGAGGTCCTCGACCGCACGCAAGTGATCCTCGAGATCTTTCGTCATCATGCGCACTCTCGCTTGGCGAGAGCACAGGTCGAGATTGTCCGTCTTCAATATATGGCGCCGCGCTTGCGCGAGAGCGACCAGGATCACGATCGTCAACGCGGACGAGGCGCTGGCGAGTCGGCGCTTGAGCTCGACCGCCGCAAAATCCGCGATCGGGTCTCCGAGCTGACGGCTGAGATCGCTGCGCTCTCGGAGGAGAAACGTGTTCAGCGCGATCGTCGCAAGGCGGCGGGTGGCATCGCCCGCGTTGCACTGGTCGGCTACACCAACG
>PLXG01000125.1 GCA_003153195.1 Myxococcales bacterium | reverse complement strand
TCGAGATCGAGCTCCACACCTTCGAGAAGGGGCGTTTTCGCCGAAACAAGCTGTTGATCGGTACGCACGGTCAGACTGCCGATAATACGCGATGCCTAGGGTGTCGTGGAAGCGGACTGGTGACCGCTGTATTTTGGGACAGATGCGGCTGGAAACTGAACGCTGGAATGTCTGACAATAAGTTCCCGCCACCGCGAGGGCACCACCCGACCATCGCAACCTTCTTTCTTTATTTCTAACATCTTCTTTGAGTCGAGGCACTCACGCTTGCGGATGATCCATGCCTACGTGACTCCAGATACTTCCAAATGTTTAGTTTTGTGCGCGACGCGTGTGGGCGGACTTAGTTGTGGTCCCTTGTTCTTGGCGACGGTGGTTCTCTTGAGGAGGCCGTATCAACATGAGCGTGAATTCGATTCCGTCGACAACAACGAGCGCGGGCCACGATATCGTTCAGAAGATTCTCGAGCTCCCGTTCTTCGAAGCAAGTTGGGTTCTCTACCTCCTACTCGGGTTGTCGGTTGCTTCGGTCGCGGTCATGATCGAGCGAGCTCTCTTCTATCGTAAGCGCAAGATCGATCTGCATCGAATCCGACGCGACTTCGTGTCGGCCTTAGAAAAACAAGATTATCGACAGGCCGCACACGTCCTGTCGGGATCCGACTCACTTGAAACCAACGTGGTGTTGTTCGCTCTAAGAGAGCACGCTGCCGGCCCAGACGCCGTGGAAGATCTGGTTTCCGGTGTGCTGACGAAGGAGCGAGAACGATACGACGCCCGACTGGATTTTCTTGCCACGCTTGCGTCAAACGCCCCGTTCATCGGACTCTTCGGCACGGTACTCGGCATCATCCGCGCGTTCAAAGACCTGGCTGGCAACATTCATGAGGCGTCGAGCGCTGTCATGGCCGGTGTCGCAGAAGCGCTGGTTGCAACCGCCGTAGGCTTGCTGGTTGCTATTCCCGCAGTCGTTGCATTCAACTACTTCAAGCGACGTGTGAAGCTCGCCACCAACAACGCGCACCTCTTGTCGCGCATTCTTCTCGCACACTTAAAGACGGTCGAGTAGCGAAAGGATCTAACGTGGGCGGCAATCTCAAAGAGATGGCGGAGGACGACGAGCCGATCGCGCAGATCAACATCATCCCTTTCGTCGACATCGTGCTCGTGCTGTTGATCATCTTCATGCTCACCGCGAACGTGATCGCCAAGGCGAGCATTCCCGTGGATCTGCCGCGAGCGGCGCACGGCGGCGAATCGGTGGATCCAACCATCAACTTGGTGCTCACCGAGGCCGGCGACGTGTTCGTAAACGGGAGCCTCGTCGCGCACGATGCGCTGCGCGGCGTGATCGAGCGCGAATATCAGGCGAACACCAAGCTGCGCGCCACCATCGCCGCCGATCGCGGGATTCGGTACGAGCGTGTCATCGATGCGATCGATCTCCTCAAAGACGTCGGCATCGATGCCTTCGCACTGAACATCGAACGCACCAGCCGTAGATGACGGTTTTCGTACGAGAGCTGGTTGACTACCGCCAGTTGAAGCGGCGCCAACGCGCCGCGCGTAAGGCGCGTGCGAACGCGCGCGCGTTCACCATCCTCCGTCCGTCCGACGTTCCCGACCCGCTCTTAAGAACATCGCAGCGTGAATGGATCGCGGTCGCTGCTTTCGCCATAGGCCTGTCGCTCGCACTGCATACCGGCGTGACGCTGCTCGCACGATATTTTCCCCATACCGCTGCTCGCAATCACGAATATGAGCAGCCCGTGCAGGTACACCTCACCCAGCCGGCACCTCCGCCAGTTGAGATTCCGCCATTGCCTCTACCTGAATCGAAGCCGATCGCGCCGGTGCCCACTGTGCGCGTTCGCATGCCAGAGAAGCCGATTGCACAGACGCCACCGCTGCCGCCTGATCCTACGACTGCGGACGTACCACCGCCGCAAACGTCGCCCCTGCCGGTGCGGCGAGTGGTGGGCTTGAACCTCGAGTCCACGATCGTTGGTGGCGGTGGGGCCGCGTTTGCCGTCGGCAATACGAGAATGGGGCAGACCGAGCGCGTCTCCGCAGATCCGAATCAGGTTGAAGCGCTGGCACCAGAGTTCACGCCCGCGCGCAGGAAGATCGCCGAGCCGCCAACGTATCCGTCCTCGCTCAAGGCGAAAGCGATCGAAGGCGACGTGGGACTACGCGTTGACATCGACTCACAGGGGCAGGTCATGCAGGTCACGGTCGTGGAGCCTTCCGAGTATGAGGAGTTCAACCAAGCCGCAGTGGCCGCGGCCAAGCGAAGCGTCTATGAGCCGGCCAGGGCGAACGGTGTTCCGGTCTCACAGTCGATCCAATTCATCGTGCGTTTCCGCGTGCGGCAATGAAGGGATTGGATATCGGATGAAGCTTCTTATCATCTGCGCGTTACTCACCGGAGCGTGCGAGAGCCACTATCCCAATGCCTACGTGCTCGACGGACCGCGCGTCCTGGCGATCCGCACCGAGCCTGTCGACGTCTTGCCCGCTGGTGATACGACTATCGACGCGCTCGTGTATTTACAGAAGGACCAATCCGCTACCTATGAGTGGTCGTGGTGTCCGTCACTGGCGAGCGATTTCAGCTGCGCACTGACCGAGTCTGCGCTCGCTTCATTACTCGATCCTGACGGCAGCAACGGTGTGGCGATCAGCTACTCGCTCGGCTCCAGCGGATCGATCAAGTTCAACTCCCCAGCCAGCTCCGATCTCATTAAGACGGCGTGTCAGACCGCTCGCGCCGGAAGGACCGGCGACGGCGGCGTGACCGATGGGGGCACCGACGATGGCGGCACCAACGACGGCGGTGTGAGCGACGCGGGCACCAGCGATGACGCGGGCGTGGACGGCGGAGGTAGCCCGACCATTGTCTGCACGAACGACGCTTGGCAAATCAACGTGCTTTTGACCGTCACGGTCGGCTCGCGAAAACTCCGCGCGTATCGACAAGTGAATCTCTATTACTCGACGCCTTCCACGACCAACACCAATCCCTCGATCGACGCGCTCAGCTTCGGTGTTGTGGTGTCGTCCGACGTTCGCAGCGCCGACGGCGGCCCCGACGGAGGCAGTCCCGTCGATACGACGGAAGCGGAAAACGCCGAGGCCGGTGTCGTGGCAAACACCGACGGCGGTGTTTCGCTCTTTGCAAGCATTCCGGCGAGCGCGACCGACACCTACGTCGGCCTATTACCACGCACCGACGACGCTGGCACCGACGACGCTGGTGAGGACGCGGCGACGGACGCCAGCGCCGCGGCCGATGACTCGGGCATCGATTCTCATGATCTCTCCGCGTCGGTGTCTGTGNNATGTCTGACATGGCGATGCACGGAGGGATGGCGCTCGATGGAGGAATGATCGGGATCGACGACGGTGGCATGCAGTCGAGCGAGGACGCGGGCGCGGAAGGCGATTCCGGCACGACCGGAGATAGCGGCATGCCGACCGGGCCAGGAATGACTCAGATTTATGAATCGCTCACGCTCTCCTGGTATGTCGGCGGAGGCGAACTTAGGACGGCCTCGACGTCGCTAACCGCGACGGCGGTGGAC
>PLXG01000181.1 GCA_003153195.1 Myxococcales bacterium | reverse complement strand
GATGGCCGCATGAGGCCCAAATAGACATGATGGTTCCCTCGTTTCGAGGAAGAACAGCTCTGCTTCGATGTCGTTGGAGAATGCCGAACCGATCTCAAGCTCGATTGGATGATGTCAGACGAAGACGGACTTGCTCGTTTGAAAGTGGACGCCGGAGATCAAGATTTTCGGCGATCGGGAGAGATCCGTCTTGACCCCTCATTCGATAGAAGAAAGGCGAGTCTTCCTGGTCCTCTTGGCTGGAGCGGTTTGCGGGCTCAGCGGGACAGCGGCTGAGTGCGCGATCCTGGGAGGCAATCAAAGCGGGTCTTTGACTGACAGCGCTGTTCCCCCGTCAATAATACCACTGTGGGGACACATGACCCCACGGGTGTCTCGGCGCTGTCTCTCGTTTTGATGAGATGGCATAGCTACACGTTTTCCTAGGCCGAAAAGTAATCGATTTTGCGGTCCCATTCCCCGGCACAAGCATTGCTACTACCGGAGGAAGCCATGAGAGCGCTAACAGCATCCTGCGGTTGGATCGGCGTCGTCGCGCTGTGCGTCGGTTCGGCCTGGGCGGCGCCTTTGCGCGTTCACACGGTGGAGCGAAAACCGGTCGTTCAAAAGGAACTGCGAGCGGCGTCCATCCCGGTTGTCAAACGGCTTACGGCTCCCCGGAATGACCACAGTGGCGCTTCGCTTCTTCGCTCTCAGATACACGACGCCGAGACGCGGGTTGCTCGCCTGAAGCTGCTGTCTGGACATGCCTTTGCGAAGACTGAAACGGCCCCTTCGCCGGTTCGTTCCGAGATTCTGATGCGCGTTCCGGTACGCGACTCGGAAATTCTCGACAAGATCGACCGCTTCGGCATTCTCACCCAGTACATCACCGCTTCATCAAATGGCATGTCGAACATCGCTGCGCGCTACGACACCGAGCGCGATAGTTTGGCCAATCGCACGGACCACCTGCCGCTCGATCTCTTGCCTAAGTATGGCTATCTGAACGTCATCGGTCGGCCCGGTAATCTCGACGAGACCCCGCTGCGTCAATACGGCAACGCGATCTTTGTTTTCAAAGATGAGGTTAGAAACCGCACGACTTTCCACGTCGGAGATAGCCTCTTCAACGAAACGCCGATGACGCCTCTTTCGGATACCGACGCACTGGCACGGGCGGCGGCAACCAGCCAGCCGCGTTACTTCGAGGCCCAAGTATGGGGCCCCATCAACTTCGACCATGTCCACCAAATCATGCTCGACGGGAACGTGCGTCCCGCCGTGCTCGCCACGCTCAAGAAGCTCTCTGAGAAGTATGGATTCTCGATCGTCAAAGCGAATGATGCGCAGATGTTCAACCAGTCGTTGCCACTTTCGCGGTCTCCGCTTTATCAGCCCAAGCGAGCGTCAAGCGGAAGTGCCTTTCATCCGCTCGATGAAGCGGAGATTCTCGCCTCTCTCAAAGGTGCCCCGGCGAGTGATCTGCCGGTGCTTCTGGCAAACCTCACCGCGCTCGGCGGCGCGAAGCATCGCGCGCTCTTGAAGAGCTATCTCACCCATAAGTCGGAGAACGTGAACCGAACCGCTCAGCTTTGCCTGGCTGACATTGGTGACCCGGATGTGCTCGCCGCGGTGGGAACTGACAAAGAGGTTCGCGACGTGCGTCGCTTCGTTGAGGCGCACCTCGCGACCGCGCAAGGTAAATCGATCGCTTTGCGCCCAGACCAGCTTTCGCCGGGCGAGGCGCGGCAGCATCTGCTGCAGCTGTCTTCGGAAAACGCGATCGACGCCAAAGAGTTCGCGCGATTTGCGGAGGCGCAGTCGATACGCACGCGCATCGCAGTGGTTGAGGTTTTGAGCAAGCGACCAGGCCAGGCTTCGGCAGTACTTGAAACGTTGGCGGCAGATGGTTCACCGGAGGTTGCCCGCGTGGTGATTGATCATCTCGCTGAGGTGCCACCGGCGCTTTCCGCTCGTCTCATCAAGATCGCTCTGGGTCATTCGGACGCTGGAGTCCGAGCCGCACTCGCCAGCGCGCTCGACCCCAAGCGTCATGCGAGCACGCTCTTGCAGCTAGGCAAAGATGCCTACCCGGAAGTTTTGATCGCGACGTTTCTGCGCGACGTCGGCAAGAAAGCCTGGACCGAAACGCAAGCAAGAGAGCTCGCGGCAGCTCCATCATTGGAAAAGCGCATTGAAGGAACGATTGCCCTCATCAGTCTGAATCAGGCCGGGACCGATGAGCAGGTAACCAAGTTGTTGGCCACGTCCCAACCATGGCACGAGAAGGCAACGCTCACGGATGCAGCCTTGGCCGCGGTGCGTCTCCGTTCGGGGAAGATCGCCGAGTCGCTCCTGTCGCAAATCGCGTCTGAAGCCTCGCTCGCTGCGCCGCTGTTCGGCCACCTCATCGAGAATAATGCCGTCGGCAATGAAGGATGGCTTCGCAGTCGGTTGAAGGCACTCGCAACCGGAGTGGCTGGGATGGAGGCGTACGGCGCTGTAACGCCGGCGCTCGCGCATGGACTGGCCCGCTTTTTCGCCAGCGAAACAGACCTCGGCCTCTTGGAAACCATGGCCGGTGCAACTTCCCGGGCGACTCGCGACCTCGCTTTGCAGACGCTGGGGCTGATGGGAAGCCCAGCCCGACCGACGCTCGTCCGTCTTGCCAAAACCGGTGATAGCGCCACGCGTGCCGGCGCAGCGGGCGTACTCGCCGGTTTGCCCTAACACTACTACGTCGTAATTCGGTCGATCGAAAGTTGGATCATTTCGATCGGTTGTAAAATAGTCCGTCGGAAAATTTGCTGGAGTGATCGCGGCGTGGTGAATAGCGGCCATGTCAGATTTCATGAATTCTGCGGCCACGCGACGGCTCGAAGAATATTTCGACACGATCGGAAACGTTCTCGACAACAAGGCCCAGCGCGCTTCGTTCGCAATCTACGCGATGGGATTGTTCGGCGATGGCGAGCGAAAGAGCATCGAGCCAATCGCGTGTCGCGTGTGCACCAATCCCGAGGATGCGGACGCGGCACATCAGAGGCTGTTGCACTTCGCCACGGACGCGAAATGGAGCGACCACGGAGTTCGGCGCGCGGCGGCAAAATACGCCGTCGATGCGATGACGAAGCACGAGCCGATCGAAGTGTCGATCGTCGACGACACGGGATTTCTCAAGCAGGGGAAGCATTCGGTCGGGGTGCAGCGTCAGTACACGGGCAGCGCGGGGAAAATTACCAACTGCCAAATCGGCGTGAGCTTGAGCGTGGCGACGAGGAGGGAGCACATCCCAATCGACTTCGATCTCTATCTGCCGATCTCCTGGACCGAGGATGAAAAGCGACGCCGCGAAGCGCGCATTCCCGATGACATCGTATTCAAAACCAAGCCCGAGCTTGCGCTCGCCATGATCCGGCACGCGGTCGCCGATGAAATTCCCCTCGGCGTGTTGCTCGGCGACTCGGCGTATGGGACGTCGGCCAAGTTTCGTTGCGAGGTGCGAGAGCTGGGTTTGCATTACACGCTCGGCGTCGATCCCAAAACCACCGTCTGGTGCCTCGATAAACGAGAAAATCCCATCGGTGAAAAGATCAGTGTCCGCGATCTTGCGAAGCGTATTGATCAGCAGAACGGTTTTCGCCGATGTACTTGGCGCAAAGGAACGAAGGAAGATCTCTCGGCGAAGTTTGCCGTCCGTCGGGTCGGCGCAGTCAATTACGCGGGACATGCAGAGCCGCTCTGGCTCATCATCGAGTGGCGCGACGGCGAGAGCGAGCCCGCCAACTACTTTTTCTCGTCGCTGTCCAAGCCACTCAACAAGAAACGTCTCATTCGCATTGCCATGCAACGATGGCGCACAGAGCGGGTGTACGAGGACTTGAAGAACGAGCTCGGTCTCGATCACTTCGAAGGCCGCCGCTATTCAGGCTGGCATCATCACGTCTCCGTGGCTCTCTGCTGCTACGCATTCATCGTCGCAGAACGTGTGCGGCGTTTTCCCCCCTCGTCCCGATGGCCGATGGAAGACTACCCGCAGCCCCTCGCGGCCTGAACGCCACTTTCACGACAGCTTCATTACCGCGCGCCTCGCCATCGCTCGCGCCATTGCACGCTGGCTCCCGCGCTGCCCGTCATGCCATCGGATCGCCATCGCCAACCTGCGCCAGCGATCCATCAGCCGAAGGTTGACGCAGTAGTGTTAATACATCGCCGATACCAAGTCCAAAGTAGGCGGAATGATCTCCGCTCATAGGCATCAAGCAGGAAGGGGCCCTCGGTCAAGCACAGATCTGCCCCTCCACCTCCAGCCAGCCATCCCGCCGACAGTGAGGCTGTCCCCTTGCGCAGGTGTGAATCAACCTATCGATCCGGGCCAAGATGTCCCCACTAGGCGGCGAACGTCGCCAACGTCGAGGGGATCTGTGCTTCCGATGTTTCTTTAAGAAACCAGCGATTCCGGCCAGCGGCCTCCCTGGCACTTGAAGTGCACGGGCGAGAGACACGATGCGCGCGTTTCAGCGAGTTGTGGGAATCGCAATCGCATGTGGCTTGAGCTGTTCGCGTACGCCGGCTCCAGGTGTCACGGTCTCCGATCTGGCGATGTCGAATGGAATGAAGGCTGCTTCTGATCTGGCGATGTCGAATGGAATGACCGCCGATGATGCGATGGCCGCAGCCATCGACTATTGTGCGCTTTGCACGGCGCAGCGTTGCGCAGACTCCGCTCAGGCTTGCATCGCCGACGCGACCTGCAAGACGGAAGCATTCTGCTGGAACAAAAACAACTGCGTCAACTCGTGTTCCGCTTGCTCTCACGGCGACTCGGGAATGGATGCAAAAGCGATTACCCTCGCAAGGTGCGTCGCCAATCCCTGCCTCGTTGCCTGCTACTGGCTCATGAGTGCAAGCGACAGCGGTCAGTGTGTCCAGCTCGGTAGCACGTGCGATCCGCTGGTGCCGGGCTACGCCTGCTGTACGGGGACCTGTCAGACTCCGCCGGGTCCAAACGCGAAATGCTGCAATGCTCCTGGCGAGAGTTGCGATACGAGCGTGGTAAATCCGAATGCGGAATGCTGCGGCCCTCCGGGGAAGCCGGAGCTCGGCCATTGTAATGCTGGAAAATGCGAGTATCAGACATGCTCGCAAACGAATACGACCTGCGACAGCTCGCTGCCTTGCTGCGACAGTCGACTGCAATGCACCGGTACGGGCGGCGTTGGAGAATGCTGCGCTCCAGACCACACGGTGGTCTCCGCACAAGAGAGCAATTTGTGCTGCAGCCACGGTGTCATAGGGAATCCCGATGGCACGCAGGTGTGCGGTCACTTTTGAGCCAGAGCGCCCTCGGGAGCGTAAGAGCTTTGAAGTGCGGATTTTCAAGGCTGGCTTTGAGTCGGATCTGGGCGAATCGCTTTGTGACGGGCTACAGCGTCAATCTCGAACAATGAATACTGACGTAGGAGCAGACTGCGCCCACACCACCGCCTATCGCCCCAGCGGCGACGCAGGAAAACCGAGTTGGTAAGGATTCAGTCGAGCGGAACCGGATCGATCCCGTCGAAGTCGCCATGCTGCTCCAGCAGGTCGAGCTGCTGCCGACC
>PLXG01000162.1 GCA_003153195.1 Myxococcales bacterium | reverse complement strand
CGGAGCTCGAGGACATCGTGATCTCCGGTGGGGACGCCTATCAGCTTCGCGCCGAACAGATCACCGAGATTGGCGAGACGCTGCTCGGAATCGAAAATGTCAGACGTATTCGTTACGCCACCAAGGGTCCGGCGGTCATGCCGCAAAAGATCCTCACCGATGACGCGTGGACCGACGCGCTCACCCGCGTGGTGGAAAAGGGCCGCGCGCTGCACAAAGAGGTGGTGCTGCACACCCACTTCAACCATCCAAACGAGATCACCGGCATCACCGAAGNNAGCGCGGCATCACGGTGCGCAATCAGGCGGTGCTTCAGCGCGACGTGAACGACAGCGTCGAAACCATGAAGCTCTTGGTAAAGCGGCTCGGGCACGTGAATGTGCATCCCTATTATGTGTACGTGCACGATCTGGTGAAGGGCGTCGAGGATTTGCGGACCACGCTGCAGACCGCGCTCGATTTAGAAAAGAGCGTGCGCGGCGCGACCGCCGGATTCAACACACCGGTGTTTGTCGTCGACGCGCCTGGCGGTGGTGGCAAGCGCGACGCGCACTCCTACGAATATTACGATCGCGAAACCGGCATCTCGGTGTTCACCAGCCCGGCGGTACATGCCGATACCTACTACACCTATTATGATCCGATCGATCTGCTGCCGGCGTCGGGACAAAAGCGCTGGGCCGATCCGAGCCAGCATCAGAAGATGATCGACGAGGCGCTGGAAAAGGCGCGCGTTCAGCGGCGCTGACGTGAGTCGGTTCGCGCGACACTTTTTCGTCTGTACCAATTCGCGCCCACCGGGCGGCAAGCCGTCCTGCGATGAGCGCGGCTCGCGCGATCTGGTGGCGGCGCTGCAGCTCGGGCTCAGTCAGCATCCTGAAATTTGGCGCGAAGTTTCGGTGACGCCGACTGGATGTCTCGGTCCCTGTTTCGATGGACCGACCATCGTCGTTTATCCCGAAGGCACCTGGTATCGCGCGGTAACCGAGCCCGACATTGCCGAGATCGTCCGCGAGCATATGGTGGGCGGACGCGCGGTCGAACGATTGCGCTATCACTGGCCGGACGAGAACGCATGAGCCAAGAAAAATTTCCGCAGGAAGAGGTCGAGAAGCTGAAGGTCTTGGCGCGCGTGGAGGAGACCTTTCCCGACGCCGACGCCTGCGCCGATTGCGCCGAAGCCCGAAAAAAATCCGGCGATCCCACCGACCTCTGCCGCACCCACCTCAAACAAATCTACGGAATTTAGATCCCTCTCCTAGGTCGCAATCGTTCAGATTAATTTGGCTATTTCGGGCAACCGCGCGATCTGTAGATCGTGNNTAGACGCTGCGTCGGCCGATTAGTCCTTGGGCTTTGCATACGGTGAAGGCGGTCATGTTGACGATGGTTTCGATCGGCGCGTTGCGCGGTAAGACGGTGATTGGCGCCTGAACTCCCAGCAAGAAGGGACCGACCGCCGCCGCGCCACCGAGTGAAGACATGAGCTTGTAGGCCACGTTGCCCGCCGCCAAATTCGGAAAGATGAGCACGTTGGCCGCTTCGGTAAGCCGCGTAAACGGAAACATCTCTTTCAGATGCTCGTAGTCGAGCGCGGTATCCGCCTGTAGCTCGCCGTCGATCTCGATGTCGGGCCGAAGCCGCGTGACGATCTCGACCGCGCGCGCCACTTTTTCCGCTTCTGGATCTGACACCGATCCAAAATTGGAAAACGAAATCATCGCCACATGCGGCTTCACATCGAACTCGCGCACTGCGTCGGCCACTTGAATCGCGATCTCGGCCAAGGTCTCCGCCGACGGGTTGATGTTGACCGTCGCGTCGCCAAAAAACTTGAGGTCGCCGTTCTTCATCACCATCAGATACATGCCAGTGGCGCGCCGAACATCCGGCCGCACGCCGATGATCTGCAACGCCGGACGAATGGTTTCCGGGTAGCTCATGGTCAGCCCCGACACCAGTCCGTCGGCATCGCCGAGCTTGACCATCATCATGCCGTACGAATTACGCCGTCCCATCACGCGGCGCGCAAACTCTCGCGTCATGCCGCGCCGTCGGCGCAGCGCCCAAAACTCTTCGATGTAGCGATCGTAGGATTCATCTTCGCGCGGCGTGACGATCTGCACGCGCTCGGCCAGATCTCCCAGCTCGAGCTCCGCGATCTTGGCCGCGATCTTTTGCGCGCCGCCGAGCAAGATTGGTAGCGCGATCTCTTCGTCGACGATCTGCCGGCATGCGCGCAGCACTTTGCTCTGCTCGCCCTCGGGAAAGACGATCTTCCGCGGCGACTGACGCGCCTTGGCGAAAAATCGGCGCAACACCGAATGCGACCCGCCGATGCGCCGCTTGAGCTGCTCGGTGTACTCGTCCAGATCGAGCTTGATACGCGCGACGCCTGAATCGATGGCCGCCTTCGCCACCGCCGGCGCCACCCACCACAGCACGCGGTTATCGAACGGCTTGGGAATGATATAGTCGGGACCGAAACGAAATCCGGCGTGACCGTACGCGGCCGCCACCGAATCGGGCACGTCCTCTTTGGCCAGCTGCGCCAGCGCGCGTGCCGCCGCCACCTTCATCGGCTCGTTGATCTCTCGCGCGCGGACATCTAATGCGCCGCGAAAGATGAACGGAAAACCGAGCACGTTGTTCACCTGGTTGGGAAAATCCGATCGCCCGGTCGCCATCACCAGGTCAGCGCGCACTGCGCGCGCTTCACGATAGCCGATCTCTGGATCGGGATTGGCCAGCGCGAACACAATGGGCCGATCGGCCATCGAGGCGATCATCTCCTGCGTCACGGTGCCGCCCTTGGAGCAGCCGAGGAATAGATCGGCGCCGCGCATTGCGTCGGACAACGTCCGCGCCTGCGTGTCGCGCGCGAAATATTCTTTGTAGCGATTCATGCCTTCGGATCGCCCGCGGTAGACCACGCCGATCGAGTCGACCAGCGTGATGTTGTCGAGCGCCACGCCGAGTGAAACGTAAAAATGCGCGCAGGCGATCGCCGAGGCACCGGCGCCGTTTACCGTCACTCGGATCTTGTCTGCCGTTTTGCCCTGCACCTCGAGCGCGTTCAAAAGCGCCGCTCCGGAAATGATGGCAGTGCCGTGTTGGTCGTCGTGAAAGACAGGAATCTTGAGCCGCCGCTTGAGCTCCTCTTCGATGAAGAAGCACTCCGGCGCCTTGATGTCCTCGAGGTTGCTGCCGCCGAAAGTGGGCCCCAGAAACTTCACCGCATTGATGAA
>PLXG01000082.1 GCA_003153195.1 Myxococcales bacterium | reverse complement strand
TGACCTTCTTCTTGCCGGTGAGCGTGGTCGAGGTTTCGGTCTTGTCGGTGGTCTCGCGCGGCGTGTCATTGGCGAGCGCGATTCCACTGAAAGACAACAGCATGGCGCCGATGCATACGAGCTTATTCATAGGATCTCCTCTAACGTTTCGTTGAGTGTGTCTTCGTTTCCTGGGCGGCAGACAATGCAGTCGCTGTGCCGCGCGTAAATCGCCGTTTTTCGGCGCAACGAGCACGAGAGCAGACGAGCGATTGCCCGCCGATGGAAGACGACCGACACAAATGTTCGCCGTGCGGAAAAAATCTTCCACGCGGAATCGGAGACTAAATCTTGCGATTGGCGGACGCGGGCAGATCTTTCCATCGCTGAAGCAGTGCGGGATCGGCAGGCTCGGCACCATTCAGATAACGTTCGAGATGACCGAGCGAGTCGTATCCCCAAAACAGCTCACCGCCGACAAACATCGTCGGCACGCCGAACGCGCCGGACTGAAGTGCGCGCTCGGTTTGCGCACGCACGCGCTCTTTGGCTGGGGCTTCATGCGCCTCACGAACGGCGACGCTGCCATCGAATCCAGCCCGCTCGGCGATCGACGCCAATATTCCATCCTCGGTGATGCCGGGGCCGCCACCCCGCGCGGCGGCAAACAGCGCATCGATCAGCTTGCGCCGAACCTCGGCATCCATCGGTAGCGACGTGAGGCGAAGCGCGGTGAGCGGATTGAATGGATGACTCGGTGGCGGCGCCAGCGGAATGCCCAACATTTTGGCGCTGCGCACCACATCTTGAATCACATAGAGTCGCTTGGCGGGAATTTCGGCCGGACCTTTGGTGCCATGCGCATTAAGCAGCGCGGCGAATAAAATCGGCTCCGGCTCGACGGTGGCCCGTGTTCGTTCCGCCAGCGCATGAAGCTGGCTCCAGGCCAGATAGGCGTAGGGCGAGATGTAGTCGAAGCAAAATCGGATCGTGGCCATGGGTCATCTAACCACATATGATAAAGGCAATGAATCCCGTCCCCCGCCGAGTCTCACTCAAGACTGGGCTCAGCTATCACCTGCTCGAGTGGCCAGGTCCAGCCGGTTGCGAGCACACCGTTCTCTTGCTGCACGGATTTCTCGACCTGGCGTGGAGCTGGCAAAAAACGGCGGAGATGTTGGCGCGCGAGTTTCACGTGGTCGCGCCCGACATGCGCGGTCACGGCGACTCGGATCGTGTGGGCGCCGGCGGATTTTATTATTTCTCCGACTACCTCGCGGATCTGCACGATCTGATTCCGCAGGTTTCACGCTCGCGACTTTCGATTGTCGGACATTCGATGGGCGGATCGATCGCCGCCTATTACACCGGCACCTATCCGGACTCGGTGCACAAACTGGCCATCTTGGAAGGCCTCGGTCCGCTCGAGACCACCACACTCGGACCCGAGCGCATGCGCGAGTTCATCTCCTCGTGGTCGCGCGCGCTCGATCGTCCGGAGCGCTGCTATCCGACGGTGGAAATGGCGGCCAAACGGTTGCAGGCAGGCGATCCGCTGCTCTCGACCGAGCTCGCGATCGAGTTGGCCGGGCATGGCACGACCATGACCCCGCGCGGATTGCGCTTCAAACATGATCCGCTGCACCACGCCGTCTCACCGAACGGTTTCGAAGTCGCGGTGGCGCAAAAATTCTGGCGGCAGGTGACCTGTCCGGTGTTGCACGTCGAGGGCGCTGAGTCCGACTTTTTGCGGACGCTTTCGGCAGAGGAGATCGCGCGTCGACGAGACACCTTTGCGCATTCGACGACGGTTACGCTGGCCGGCGCCGGCCATATGATGCAGCGCCATCAGCCGGCGGCGCTGGCGAACGCACTGCTCACCTTTTTACGCGCCTGAAAATCTACGCGCCTGAATATCTGAAAAATAGTCTTTGATCGTTTGGCCTTAGACCTTTAACCTTCGGCTCTCATGTCCGACCTGAAGGCCCAGTTCGACGCGCTCCATATCGAGTATCGGGAGAAGCTCGCGCGCGCGACCACCGAGCAAGAGATTCGCAAGGTCTACGCCGATTATGGCGGAGGGCAGGGCGCGATTCGCGTGAAGCAAAAGGACGCGCTCAAGGTAGCGCCCAACGCGGAGAAGCGTGAGATCGGCAATCTCGGCAACGTGGTGTTGAAAGAGGTCGAAGGCGACTTTGAGCGGCGGCTCGGCGATTTGGCGCGCGAGGCAGGAGAGCGCGATCTGTTGCGGTCGGTCGACGTGACCTTGCCCGGTCGCACGCACAAAGTGGGACGATTGCATCCGATCACGCTGGTGCGTCGCGAGATCGAGCGCATCTTCGCGCAGGTCGGATTTGTCGTCGCTGAAGGCCCGCAGATCGAAACCGACTTTCACAATTTCGAAGCGCTGGCGATGCCGAAAGATCATCCGGCGCGCGGCATGATGGACACGTTTTACGTAGCCGATCGTGACGACCTGGTGCTGCGCACGCACACCTCGCCGGTGCAGATTCGTACCATGCTGGCGGGCAAGCCGCCGGTGCGCATCATCGCGCCGGGA
>PLXG01000212.1 GCA_003153195.1 Myxococcales bacterium | reverse complement strand
GAAATGCCGAGCCCGTGGCGAGGCCGCGCTCGGACTCGATTGGCTTCGCTCTACTTTGATTGAGCGCGCTACGGATTTGGAAAACGGGCTATTGGAGTTTGCGTTCGGCTACTTGTAGCGAGTGCTGGGCTTCTTGGTTATTGGGCTCGCTCTTGAGTACCTTGCGGTACTCGCCGGCGGCCTCTTTCGGTTTGCCGAGTTTGTAGTAGGCCTGACCGAGGAGCACTCGGTAACGCGCGCGGCTCGGGGCGATGTGTAGTGCCTCTTTGAGTCGTGTGGCGGCGCCGCTGTAGTCGCCCTGTTCGAACGCGACTTCGCCCAGGCCGGCGAGCGCATCTGAATTTCGCCCGTCATATTCTCGCGCTTTTTTGAAGCTGGTGCTCGCGCCGGAAAGATCGTTCGAGCCGAGCTTCTGCCGACCGAGCTTGACGAAGAAGTCGGCCTGACCGGGATTTTCGCTTTCAGTTTTTGATGCCGCGAGCGGTTTGATCTCACTCTTGGCTTCCAGTTTCGTTCGGTCTTTGTTGGGTTTCAAAACATCACTCTGTGTGCTCTTCACCGACGAGGATTTTGGCGCGGACGAAACGACGGCCTTAGGGAAAGTAGCTGGTGCGGATGGCTTGGTCGCAATCGGCTTAGGGGCGATCGGCTTAGTCACGATCGGTTTGGGCGCAGGTGCAGGTGCCAGCGCAGGTGCAGGTGCCAGCGTTGTCGCTGGCGTTGGTGCGGGTGTCGGCGTTGGTGCAGGTGCTGGCGTTGCCGTTGGCGCCGGTGCGGGTGCAGGCGTCGGCGTAAGTGCCGGTTCAGGCGCGGGTACCGGCGTCGGCGCAACCACTGCAACCCGCGTCGTCGGCGCGGCCACCGCCGGTTTCGCCGAGGTGTCGTGCGACGGCAGCGGCTTATGCTCCGGTTTCGGGAGCGCCAAAATGAAGACCGTTACCGCCACCGTCAGCACCGACGCTACGATGGCGATCGTCTTGACGCCACTTCGCTTGGGCGCGGCTTCGGCTTCGGCTTCGAGAATCTTGGACAGATCTCCCGCTTGGGTGAACCATTCGCCGCTCTCGTGCGGCTGTCCTGGAATTGTCTGACGTCCGCTGTCGGGACGCACCGATCCCGAACCGGGCCGCCCATTTTGTTTCTTGGTGGGCGCAATGATGACCACCGGATGCGCCGGCGCGGAGGTCGGCGCCGTTTTTTCGCTCGAGCCGGTGTCCACCACCACCGACGGCATGTTCTGATGGTTGGGACCGCTCGATTGAATCGCGCGCATCTGGCCCGACTTACTGGTGGCCGGTTCGCGCACCGCGATGGTGCTCATCAGCTGAGTTTTGTGAATCTCGCCGCTCGATTCACTGCTCACCTCGGGCGTGATCGGCATTCGCTGCGTCGACTCGGAGAGAGTGGCGTGCGCCGCGCGTTCCTTGGCGTCGACATCTTCGGGCGCGCGATTTTGTTCCAGACACTCGATCAGCTTAAAGACGGTGATGAAGCGTCCGTCCGGCCTCTTGGCCAACATGCGCGCGACCACCGCGTCGAGCCAATCGGGACAATCGGGACGATCGCGGCGCGCACTCGGAATCGGCGCATCGATGTGCTTTTGCAGCACGTCGAACGTTCCCTGTCCCGAAAACGGCGGACTGCCGGTGATCATGTGAAACGCGACGGCGCCGAGTGCATAGACGTCGGCGCGCCGATCGACCGGTTGACCTTGCGCCTGCTCGGGTGACATGTAGCGCGGATCGCCGAACTTGAATCCGGTCACCGTTGGTGAAGGTGCGTTCGGCAGCACCAGCTTGGCCAGACCGAAGTCCAGCAGCTTGACGAAGTCGGCGCGCCCGCGCTTGCTGGTGAGGAAAATATTTCCGGGTCGCAAGTCGCGATGCATGTAACCGAGACCGTGCGCCTCCATTAATGCTTCGCTGACCTGCGACAGGATATCGATCACGCGCGGAATCGCCAGCCGTCGCTCTTTTTCTAGAAGAGAGGTCAGCGTCTGACCTTCGAGAAACTCCATCGCAAAGAACGGTCGGCCCTCTTGGGTGCGGCCGAAGTCGAGCACTTCAAGGATGTGCTCGTTTTCGATCTGCGAAACGGTCGTGGCTTCCGTGCGGAATCGTTCCACCGCCGCCGCGTCTTGCGTGAGCGCGCCGTGCAGAATCTTAAGCGCGACGCGCTTGCGTAGCGCGGTGTGCTCGGCGCGATAGACAATGCCGGTGGCACCCTGCCCGATCTGTTCGAGCAACAGGTAGCGATCAGCGACGATCTTGCCGATCACCGGATCGTTCCCGGATGACGGGCCTATGGCCGCGGCAGGAGAATCCACGAGCGAAGAGCCGCACTTCGGGCAGAAGCGCGCGTCGCCCAGGTTGCCTTCACCGCACTTCGGACAGCTCGTCAACATTCAGGCGGCTTTTGCCACTCCTCAAAAGTTTCCGTTCCACATCAAGATCGCGCCGCCGAGCGTCGGTGCAACCCCCGCGGTCATCGGCCGCTTGGCTCGATGTTGCGAGCGATAATCCAGGTAGAATAGCACTCCTGAGGCGGCCAGTCCCGCGACGCCGAGGGTGGTCAGGACGGCCCCCGCCGGCATCGTATCGTAAAGGTTTGCACAGCTTTTCTGAGGACTTGGAAGACTACAGGTGGGAGTGCCGTCAATCGCCAGCAGTGGAATTCCCACCACCAATCCGACCACGCCGGCGGCCGCTGAACCGACCGCTGCCCAAAGAAATGGGCGCGACCTTTTGAGTGGCGCGGGCGAAGTGACTGGAATGGTGGGCGGTGCCGACAAGACCGGCGGCGGAAGTGGCGGCGGCGGCGAAAGAGGCTTCGGTTTTGGCTTAGGCGCCTCCATGACCGGCGCTGGACGTTCGGCCTGCAGCGCGATGTGAGCCGCCGTGGCAGACAACTTGGCGGAAGCGCGCGCCAGCGCTTCGTCCGCCTCCTTCACCGTGCAGATGTCGCAAGGCTCGTCGACCTTCGATTCGAGACGGCCATTTCCATCGATGAGCAGCAGATGAAAGACATAGTCTTTGCCGGTGACTTGAATCTCCGATGTGATCACCCAGGGCGCGCGCATCACGGTCGCCGCTCGCTGAACGCATCCTCCGATTACGCAGTCGGTGATTCCTTCGGCCGCCAGCCGTGCCCGTGTTTCGGCGGCCGGAATCACGCCCGCATCCCGCAGCCCACGCGCGATCGCATCGTGAAAACGGTCGCGCAGCTCGACGGCACCAGCGGGCTTGAGCGCGGGCGGGAGCGCAGCGCCACGTTCAGCCGACCGGGCGACCGAGCCAATCGCGATGAGCGCAAAGAGTGCAGGAAATAATCTGGTCAAGATCACTCTCCGTCCGAGCTGCGCAGCCGCTTTTCCAGGGCGCGTTCGTAGTCGCCACGCTCGAAGACTCCACGTTCGATGAGCAAGTCCACCAGCGTGTCGAGTTGTGCCGACGTCGGAACTTCTCGTGGCGACACCGCGCGAGGGATCATCTTGGTGACGATGCCGCGATAGTGGCGATCGATGGCCGCCTTGAGATCGGACACTGGCGCGATCACCGCCTCCACCTCGCAGCCGGTGGCGATCGCGATCTCCTCCATGGCGTCGATGTCGAGTGGATCGGCCATCGCCACTCGAATGGTGGGCGTGGCGCGATCGCGATCGATCTGCAGTGGCAGAAGGCGACGCGAATCGGCCAGCTGATGCGGAACCTCACGAATGGCCTCGTCGTCGACCGGTTCGCGCTCGAGCTCGACGCGCGGAAGCTGCGTGCGGCGAGTGAGCATGTCGGCCAAGACCAGCGCCGAGACCGCGCCGTCCTCGACCACTGCCCGCGCCAGCGAGATTCCTTTTTCGCGGCTGAGTTGGCGCACGCGCCGCAACGCCGCCTCGTCGAGCAGCTTCTCTTCGATGAGCAGATCCTCGAGCTTGGGACGCATCGATTACTTGGTCATCTTGCTAATGAACGCTTCGATCTTGTCGATCATCGCGGGCGGTGGATCGATGAACTTCAGGCCCATCCCGAGAGAGCCCAAGTCGGTCGCGGCGTTGACGATCTCGGCGCGGGCTCGAAGTGTCTCCGAATCGCCCGGCAACTTGAACGCCAGCTGGACGACGGTTCCCACTGGATGGGGAATGGTGTGCTCGAGATACATTCCCCCGCGCGACAGATTGGCGGTGCGTTGAAAATAGAGCTCGCCTTCACGGCTCTCGTCGACGAACATCTCGATTGCAAGCCGGATGTCGTGGCGGCGCTCGGAAATAGTCATTGAGTGCGGTTTTATCACCCCGCGCAAGGTTGGTGCAACCGGAAGGATTTCGAGGGGCTACGGGCTTACGGTGCCGGTGATTTGAATCACCACGCCGCCCTCGGAGCCGGGCCTATCGGCGTCCACCACCAGGTGATATTTGCCCTGCGGAACGGCGGCGAGCAGGACCGATCCGGAAGACTGATGCAGGGTCGGCGTGCAGCTCTGTAATGGACCGGCGTCGCACGCCGCCAAGTCGGACTGATCGAGATAGAGCGCGAAGTCGTGGTTTCCAGTCTGCGCCCATTCGAGCGTCAGATCGGCCTTGGCCGGCAGCTGGAAGTCGACCACCGCGTCTTGTCCGCCAGCCATCGAGGTGCAGGGTGCGTGTTGGTTGTCGCCGGCGCCAGAGGTCTGCACCACTGCGTTGTTGGTGGTCATGCCATCGAGCACGATGAGGCCGAGCGTGTCGTCGGCGCGGCAGGCGAACTGTGCGCAGAGCGGAGAGGTCACGCACTTGAGATCGGCGCAGTCGGTGAAGCCGTCCATGTCGTCATCGATGCCGTTGTTGCAGATCTCGCTCACCGTCTCCTGAATTCCGGACAGCGTGAGGCTGACCGTTCCCTCGGAGCCGGACTGAAAAGCTTCGACGATGACGTTGTACTCACCCGGTTGCAGATCGGGCATGGCGAAGTTGCAGCCGAACGGCAAGATCGACGGGTCGGCGCAGTTGAAGTTGTTGGCGTCGCACGCGTCGAGCGGATTGATCTGCGCCGAAAGCTGTAGCACGTGCGATCCGGTTTCGGTGCAATTGAACCCGAGCGCCATCGGCTCGGTGATGTTGAGTCGAACCACCTGCTCCTTCCCGGTCCCGGCACCGCAGGTCGTGCTGTAGATATTTTGCGCCATGGTGGTGTTGATGTTCACGTGCTTGCTGGTTCCCCAACTGAAGTCGCCCAGATCGAAGGTGGGCACGCACAAGGGCGCGCCGCAGCCGAGCACGCCGAAACAGTCGGGGTCGTTACAGTCGATGAGCCCGTCGCCGTCGTCGTCGATGCCGTTGTTGCAAATTTCGATGTTGCGATCGGCGAACGCCGACAGACTGATGTGCATGGTGCCATTGTCCAACGGGCCGAGCGACTTGAAGATCATGATGTAGTCGCCCGCCGCGCGCGACCGGAACGCCACTTCGCCGCCGGTGAGCCCGCTCGGATCGTAACAGGTCTGCTGAATCGAATCGCAGGCCTGACCGATGGGCGGCGCCTGATAGATGCTGATGATGTGGTTGGCGGTTCCGGTCTCCGACCACTGCAAAAGTATGTTGGAGGTGGTCGGTAGCGTAAATTTCACCGCGTAGTCGTTGCCGGTCGATGCGCCGGCGCAAGTGGGATGATAGCGATTCGAAGTGTTAGTGGTGTTGAACGTTGCGGTCTTGGGTGGATCGCCGACCACCAAAGTTCCGACGGTGAGATCAGCCGCGCAGATGGTTTGCGTGCAGTTGGCCGCCATCGCGCACGCCAGATCGGCGCAGTCGATGAGTCCGTTGCCGTCGTCATCTTTGCCGTTGTTGCAAATCTCGGGAACCGATGAGATCGCGGTCGAAAGTTTGACCGTGGTGGCGCCCTGCGTGCCGGTGTACGACTGCACGATGACACGATAGGTTCCGGCGGCCAGTGCCTGAAAGCTGTGGCTGGCGGTCGCCATTTGGCCAGCCGGTAAACAGAAGATCGGATTTTGATCGCACGCTTGTCCGACCCCGGCGCGGAAGACCGAAACCACATGCGCACTGCCCGATGGCTGCGTGAAGTCGAGTCGCACGTCGGTGGTTTGCGTCAGGGTGAACTCACCTACCCGCGCGGTACCTCCCGGTTGCGCGCAGGTGGCGTAGGAGGCAACCGCGCCGCGGGTGTCGAAGGTTTTGCTGACGTTGGCGTCGTGCGCGGCGATCGTACCGAACTGAATTTCCGGCACGCAGTCGGCGTGAATGCAGGCGGCGAAGGCGACACATTGCGGATCGGCGCAGTCGACCAGCCCGTCGCCATTGTCATCGACGCCGTTGTCGCAGATTTCGGTCCCTGCGTGAATCATACACACGCTGTTCGACGCGCAGTCCGGATCGGCGCAGTCGATGAGCCCGTCGCCGTCGTCGTCGANNGGATCACCGAGGCAAGCGGGGTCGTGACAATCGGTGAGCCCGTTTCCGTCGTCATCGATGCCGTTGTCGCATTGCTCCTTCTTGTGATCGATGCAGGACGACAGGTTGGCGCAGGCCGGATCTTCGCAATCGATTAGATTGTTGCAGTCGTCGTCGATGGAGTTGCCACAGATCTCATGCGCTTGGCAGCTCGAGAGATCGGGGTTGTGCATGTCGGAGTGCAGATCGACGTTGGTGTGCATGTCGCCGAGATCGGAGTTGCCGCGCATGTCGCCGGCATCACCTGCGCCGAACATGTCGCCGGCATCACCCCGCCCGAACATGTCCCCGGCGTCGCTCTGACCGAACATGTCGCCGGCATCACTCTGACCGAACATGTCCCCGGCATCACCCTGACCGCACATATCCC
>PLXG01000479.1:2244-6263 GCA_003153195.1 Myxococcales bacterium | reverse complement strand
ACTCGAACCCGACGAAGCTGCTCGAGGTCGTAGAGGTCGGCAAGCAGCTGCTCATGACACGTGGTACGCTAACGACGTTCTCGATTGCTAACGATGTCGCGAAGTACTTTGCCATTTTGCCGGCGCTCTTCATGGGAGTATTTCCTGAAATCGCTCCGCTCAACGTGATGCATTTGGCTTCGCCGTTTTCAGCGATCTTGTCTGCAGTCATCTTCAACGCCATCATCATCATTCTCTTGATCCCGCTCGCGCTAAGAGGTGTGAAGTATCGACCGCTCGGCGCATCGGCTCTCCTCAGGCGCTCGCTTCTCATTTACGGAGTCGGTGGCGTGATCGCACCGTTTGTCGGAATCAAGATCATTGACGTCATTCTCCAATCCATAGGCGCGGTGTAGTCATGAAGACCCTCAGCATCGCTTTGCGTATCACTCTCGTGACATTGGTTCTTACTGGGATTGTCTATCCGCTGGTTTCAACGGGAATCGCCCAGGCGATTTTTCCCAGGCAATCCGGTGGATCGCTTATCACCAACAAGAAGGGAGTGGCGATCGGATCAGAACTGATCGGCCAAGGGTTCGCCAGGCCGGATTATTTTCAGCCGCGTCCATCCGCAGCCGGTGAAAAGGGCTGGGATGCGACCTCATCGGGCGGATCCAACCTGGGCACGACCTCGAAGAAGCTTCGCGATCGCGTGGAAGGCGACATCGCTCGACTCACCAAAGAAAATCCAGAAGCGCAGGGACCCGTGCCGAGTGAGCTCGTCACCACCTCTGCGTCAGGGCTCGATCCGCACATTTCGCCGGAAGCCGCTTTGTGGCAACTGCCGCGGATCGCGAAAGCACGCAAAGTAGACGCGAATCGAGTCAGGCAGGTCATCGAATCTCAAATAGAAGAGCGCGAGCTCGGATTTCTGGGCGAGCCTCGGGTAAACGTGCTCCTCCTCAATCTGGCGCTCGATCAACAATTCGGGCAACCTGGAGGGTGAGAGAGAATCGAAGGGATGCCTGAAGACGCGGCCAAACGGGCCGAAGATTTCTTAACGCTGGTTCAGCGAGCTGAGCGTGGCAAGCTCAAGCTTTACATCGGCTTCGCCGCGGGCGTCGGCAAGACTTTCCGGATGCTCGAGGAGGCACACGCCCTAAGGAAGCGCGGCGTGGACGTCGTTTTGGGGTACATCGAGACCCACGGTCGCGTGGACACGCAAGCACTGGTTCAAGACATCGAGCAGGTCCCTCGGCGTAAAATCGAATATCGCAACGTCGTCGTTGAGGAGATGGACCTCGAAGGTGTGCTCAAGCGCAAGCCTAAGATCGCGGTCGTCGATGAGCTTGCACACACCAACATGCCTGGCAGCAAGCACAAGAAACGCTATCAAGACGTGCTCGAGCTGCTCGACGCGGGCATCAACGTGATCGGCGCGTTCAACATTCAGCATCTCGAGAGCCTAAATGATCTCGTGTCGCGGGCCGCGGGAACTCCGGTTCGTGAGACAGTCCCGGACAGCTTTCTCAAACAGGCCGATCAAGTGGTGAACCTCGACCTCGCCGTCGAAGACTTGGTCGATCGACTCAAGGCAGGAAAGATCTATCCGCCAGAAAAGATCGAGTGGGCGCTGGAGCATTTCTTCCAAGGGCAAAATCTATCGACCCTGCGTGAGCTTTCGCTGAGGGAAGTCGCCGAGAGCCTCGAGCGAAACGCAGCCAAGCAGACGCCTGCGGTACAGGCGCGGGCAGCGGTAGGCGGTCGGGTGATGGTCTGTCTCGCTTCCCATCCGCCCCATGCGGCCACGCTTCTCAGCCGGGGCAGTCGAATGGCGGGACGGCTTTCAACTGATTGGTTTGTGGTGTACGTCGAGACGCCGAATGAGGCGCCCGATCGGATTGATGCCGGGATCCAGCGTCACTTGCATGCCAACATCGAAAAGGCGCGCGAGCTGGGAGCCGAGGTGGTCAAGCTCCAGGGATCAGATCCTGTCGCGTGCCTCCTCGACTTTGCGCGCTCGCACGGGGTCGGCCAGATCATCATCGGGCGTTCTCATCAACCGTGGTGGATGCAGGTGTTGGCTCGTTCCGTGCCGCTCCGTCTCGTCCGTGAAGCCGATGGTTTCGATGTCCATATCGTGTCCTTCTCCGAGGAGGACGAGCGCCCGTGACACTTCGTTCGAAATTACTCCTCGCGCAATTGCCGCTGGCGCTCTCACTTTTGCTCGTAGGACTGGTCTCGCGTCGTACGGTCGCCTCGCTGGACCACAACTCCCAAGATATTCTCAAGGATAACTACCTGAGTGTGCTGGCCGCCCAGCGGATGCGTGACGCAGTAGATACGGTCGGCCGCGTGGCAATTTCTCATTCGCTCGGAGTCGAGAGTGATAGCGCCGCTGAAATCAAGGAGGCGCGACGGATCTTCGATCGAGAGCTTTCATTTCAGGAGGGGAACATCACGGAGGTCGGGGAGAAGGACGCGACCGCGCGCGCGCACGCGACCTGGACACAGTTCCAAGGAGTCTTTGATCGACTGATGGAAAGTTTGCCTTCGAAGGCCGCCGAAATCTACCTACGCGAGTTGCAGCCAACGTTGGTCGTACTCGAAAAATCGACGGCAGAAATTGTGACACTCAACCAGGACGCCATGCTGCGCAAGAGCGATCGGGCGCGCAAGAGTGCGGAGCGAATGTCTGCCGCCATGCTGGCTGCGACGCTGGCGGCGTTTGTCCTCGGATTCATCGCTTCTCTGTATATTACCAACCGACTCACTAGACCGCTTTCTGTTCTCGCGCAAGCGGTGCGTCGACTCGGCCAAGGCGATCTGGCTGCGCGCGCGCGTCTCCCGGGGACGGACGAAGTCGCTCAGGTGGCCGGCGAGTTCAATACCATGGCCGAAAGGCTCGCGGAGTATCGCTCGAGCTCACTCGGGGAGCTTCTCCAGGCTCAACAATCCTCGCAAGCCGCAATCGATAGTCTCCCCGATCCGGTGTTGGTGCTGCAGCTTTCGGGAGTCCTCCTCAACGCGAATGCTGCTGCAGCATCCCTCTTTGGCGTCGACATCGATGCCTCCGGCGAGGCGTGCTTTGCGAGGGTGCCGAGCGAAGTTCGGACAATGATTGGTAAGATGAGAGAGCACGTGGCTTCCGGCAAAGGTGCGTATGTCCCTAGTGGACTCGAGGAAGCAATACCCATTCCGGTTCGTGAAGGAATCCAGTATTTCCTCGCGCGCACGAATCCGGTCCTCGGCGAGCAGGGGCAAGTCGTTGGCTTTACGCTCCTGTTTCAGGATGTCACGCGCCTCAGGCGTTTCGACGAGCTCAAGACCGATCTGGTCGCGACCGTTGCTCATGAGTTTCGCACGCCGCTCACGTCGCTGAGAATGGCCATTCATCTGTGTATCGAAGGATCCGCCGGCGCTCTTTCGCCTAAACAAGCTGACCTCCTCTACGCTGCCCGGGATGATTGCGAGCGCTTGCAGGGGATCGTTGACGATATCTTAGACCTGTCACGCATTCAGAGCGGCAAGATCGAGCTACATAGGCGCACGGTCTCAGCGGCATCGCTGCTTGAGCAAGCTGTGGACGACCATCGGCAGCTTGCCCGGGAACGATCTATCGAGCTCCGCGTGAGCCCGATGACGATCGATCGTCCCGTGCTCGCCGATCCCGATCGCATCCGATTGGTGCTTACAAACCTGCTCACCAATGCGCTGCGCTACACTCCCCAAGGTGGAAGCGTTGAAGTTCGTGCGGCGCCCGAGACTGAAGCGGTCCGTATCGAGGTCAGCGATACCGGCCCGGGGATCCCGCGCGAATATATCCCGAGACTGTTCGAGCGCTTTTTTCGCGTACCAGGCACGCAGGAGGGCGGCGCAGGCCTCGGTCTCTTTATCTGCAAAGAGATCGTCGAAGCGCATGGCGGTCGCATGGGTGTCGAAAGTGATCCCGGCCAGGGCGCGATCTTCTGGTTCACGTTGCCCGCTGCTCCGTCTTCCGTCGAGACTGCTTCGTCCTAGTACTACTTGGTCACTTTTCG
>PLXG01000479.1:0-2229 GCA_003153195.1 Myxococcales bacterium | reverse complement strand
GCGAAAAGTGACCAAGTAGTACTAGCTGCTCAATGTCAGTCTTGTTCCTGGCCGGTTTCCGTTGAACGCGTTCGAGATTGGCGGTAGACCCGGAGCCGGAAATGCGCCTGGAGAACGTCATCGTACTGCTTTTTGCAATCGCGTCCGCGGTCACGCTGATCGCGCGCCGGATGCGTGTGCCCTATCCGATTGCGCTCGTGATCGCCGGTGCGGGCCTTGGTGCTGCCCAACTATTTACCCCGCCTCACCTCACCCGCGAGCTGCTCTATGCGGTCTTTCTTCCCGGCCTCGTGTTCGAAGCCGCATTCCACCTAGATACGCGGCTCTTTTTGCAAATCAAAAATACGGTACTGGCACTCGCGATCCCCGGTGTGATCGCATCGATGTTGATTACCGGAGCGTTGCTCGGCGCTATCGGGACGCCGCTTACCTCAAGCGACGGTTTCGGTTATCCGGTCGCCTTCGTTTTCGCAGCCCTGATCGTGGCAACCGACCCCATCGCGGTCATTGCACTCTTCAAGTCGCTTGGCGCACCCAAACGATTGGCGGCCCTAGTCGAGGCTGAGAGCCTCATTAACGATGGAACGGCAGTGCTGGTCTTCTCGATTGTTCTCAGAATGGTCAGCGCCGGCCATATCTCTTTGGCAGCAGGTCTCATCGAATTCGTCATGTCTATGGCGGTCGGCGCACTCATCGGCGCCGGATTCGGTATGGTCGTATCACGCGCATTCGCAATCGTGGATGATCCATTGGTCGAGATTACGTTGACGACCGTTGCCGCCTACGGTTCGTTTGCCCTCTCCGAGCAGTTTCACTATTCAGGAATTATCGCCACCATGGTCGCCGGGGCGCTGTGTGGAAACTATGGCGCAAAGAAGATGCGCCCCACGACGCGGGTTGCCGTTCAGGCGTTCTGGAGCTACGTCGCTTTCGCGCTCAACTCGATTGTGTTCCTCTTGCTCGGCTTTGAGGCGCGGGGTTCAAAGCTGCTCGCTTCGTGGAAACTGATTTGTGTCGCCTATTTCGCGGTTCTGATTGGCCGAGCTGCGGTGGTCTACGCGGTGACGGCGCTCGGACGCCACTCGCGAGAAGCGATGCCATGGTCTTGGGCAGCGGTGCTCACTTGGGGCGGAATGCGCGGCGCTCTGTCGATGGTGCTCGCGTTTGGCATTGCATCCGACTTTCAGGGACGCGACACGATTGTGGCCATGACCTTTGGCGTCGTGGCCCTTTCGATCATTCTCCAGGGGCTAACGTCAGCGCCGCTTCTCCGGAAGCTCGGACTTGTTGTTCGCCGTCAGATCGCACCCATTTCGTACGAGCGTGCGTTAGCGCTTTTACGGGATGCAAACCAAGCGCTCGCTTCATTGGAAGCTAGCGGAAACGAAGTCGATCCAGACACGGCAAGCGGGCTCCGCACCGAATGTCAACGACAGCTCGACCATGCGCACGCGGTCCTACGCGAAGCGCGATCCGCGGCCGACGATCTCAAACAACAAGATCTGGTTGACGTGCAACGCAAGGTGCTCGAAGCGGAGAAGAAGACCGCGCTGGCTTCATTTCGCGAGGGTGTAATCGGAGAAGAGATGCTCGACGAGATTCTCGCCGATCTCGATCACCGACTCGCTGACCTCGGCAGACAAGATGTTGCACATCAGTGATGAGGTAGCGCGTCCGAACCTTGAAGTGGTTTGCTCGTTGCAAAATACATCCCCAAGTCGCTGATACGTTGCAACATGCAGGTAGGCGGACTAAGAACGCAATTCTATCGCTATGTCGACGGGCGAACGCAACAGTTGCGCTAGTCCAACAAACGAGGAGCCGATCGAGGAACGCGTAGTCTTTGCTAGAGGCGGTTGATGAGCCTTTGACAACGACTTGGTAGTGAAATCGACCCTCGCCTGCAGGGCAGAAGAGGTAGCGTGTATTCGTCTCCACCTGGCACATCGCTTGCTGTGACACCTCCTCGTACAGCAGGCAGCGACAGATGTCGGTGTCAGGAATCCAACGAGGAGAGAGCGATGAACAAACAAACGGTAACGCAGAACGAGAAGTCGGGCGGCATCCACAAGACAGCGCACAAATCAGCCGAAGAAGTATCCGCGAAAGCGGAAGCTTTGTTGCCGAGCGGTTCATGGCAGCGGGTCGTAGTCGGCGTTGCGGCGGCGGCGGGCGGTGGCCTGATTGCGGCGGCAATGGTTGGCGTCGGTCCGGCAGCGCTCGCTGGAG
>PLXG01000014.1:4232-4424 GCA_003153195.1 Myxococcales bacterium | reverse complement strand
CGGATCTCCCGCTCCCGTTCGTAAAAATCGTAGTTGCCGCCGTAGGTCGTGACCGTCGTGTGGGCCACCTCGATAATGCGGGTAACGATACGGTTCATAAAGTCGCGGTCATGGCTTGTCATTAATAAGGAGCCCTTGAAGGCCATTAGCCAAGATTCAAGCCACACGATGGACTCCAGATCCAAGTGATTG
>PLXG01000014.1:0-4202 GCA_003153195.1 Myxococcales bacterium | reverse complement strand
CGCGCGCGAATCCAGATCGTAGCCGCCCAAACGTTCAAATTCGGCCTGAAGTTCGCCATAAATCTCCAGAATCCGATTCATTTCATCGTCGTCCATGGGCTCGGCAAGTTTTTGCTCATAATCCAACAGCTGTTTTTGGATGAGAGGCAAGCGGCCGGCCGCGGACTTCACTTCCTCGAGCACCGAGCGGCCATGCATGTCTTCGATATTTTGCGAAAAATAGCCAATGACCACCCGCTCCGGCTTGGCCACCTGACCCGACTCATAGCCTTCCTCGCCGACCAGAATGCGAAAAATCGTGGTTTTACCCGCACCGTTAGGCCCGACCAGTCCGACCTTTTCGCCGGGGTTGATCTGAAACGAGGCCTCGACGAACAGAATCTGCGCGCCGTACTGTTTGGTGACGTTCGTAAACGAAATCATGTTCGAATCCCGATCGAGAGAGGACCGCCGTCCCGCCTTATGGACGGGATCCAGGCACTAGGCAAGTAGATCGAGCGGTTGGGAATCAAAGTGCCCACGCGCTGGGCGTGAAGCGACCGATCCCCCTGCCGCACCTCGAGGGTTCCGTCGTCGACAAACGCGCGCGTTTGCAGCACCAAGCGGCTGCGCGGCAGAGGGTCCAAACCGATGCGACTGGGGACGATCCAGGCGAGCGGCGGATCGACCGAAATGGCGGGACCGAACGCGGACCACTCTTCCTTCGACAGGAATGCGACCACCGACTGCGCCGCCCGACGCCCTTCCAGCGCGGCGCGATCGGCCATCTCTGCGCCGTGCAGCAGATTGCCGGCGGCGAACACGCCCGGACGCGAGGTGCGAAACGCAAAGTCGACCGCCGGACCCAAGGTGGCCGAATCGATCGCAAGTCCGCCCATTCGTGCGAGCTCGTGGTCGGGAATCCATCCGCCGGTGAAGACCACGGTGTCACAATCGATTCGCTCGCTGGCACCGCCGCGCTGGATCTCTACGCCTTCCACTCGCCTGCGCCCGAAAATTTCGGACACTTTCGCGTCGGTGAGCAGACGAACGCGCCGAAATGGATCGACCGCGAAGCGAAACGGCCCGTAGGTTTGGTGCCTGGGTAGATCGGTCACCACCGCCGCTACTTTTACGNNTCGAGAAGCTGACGTGTTCCGCGCCGACCACCACCGCGCAGCTTCCCACTTTCGCGTGCTCGAAATAGGTGAGCTGCTGAAGCGATCCGGTGGTGAAAACGCCTTGTGGTCGAGTGCCCGGCACCAAACGCGCGGCGCGCGGTCGCTCGCGGCAACCGGTGGCGAGGACAATCGCGCGGGCGCTCAACGTGCGGATTCCCGACGGGCTCAAGAGCGCGATTGTGCTCACACCCGACGACAAATCACTCTTCGCCCATCCGGTGACGGTCGTCTCCGGCCAAAGTTCGGCGCCGGCGCGCTTCGCTCGCGCGACTCGACTGGCCGCGTAACTCGGTCCGCTCAAGATCCGCCGCAGATCGAACCAACCGAATCCGGTGTGATGGCAGTGCCGCGGAATTCCGCCCAGCGCGGCCTCGCGATCGACGACCAGCACGCGTCCNNGCCGAGCAGCGACTCGCCGCCGAGCAGCGACTCGTCGCCGAGCAGCGACTCGCCGCCGAGCAGCGACTCGCCGCCGAGCAGCGACTCGCCGCCGAGCAGCGACTCGATCGATCGTCCCGATTTCTCCGCAAGTGCGCGCGCCACACTCGCCAAGCAGTAAAAACCTTGGCAACGTCCTTGAAGGCAGCGGGTTCGGCGCCTGAGCGCATCGAGCGTTTGCGCCGGCACCGGCGACGAAAGTGCATCTTGGATCTCGCCCTCGGTCACGCGCTCGCAATGGCAGACAATTCGCCCGTAGCTGGGATTGTCCGCGATGCGAGCCGCCGATTGATAGGGACGTTCGGTCGCCTCGCCGAGATTGGGCATGCGAATCGATTTCCAGTCACTCTTGGGCGCGCGCGATCGCAGCTCCGGAATGAGCCCGACCACATACTCGGCGATCGCCAGCGACGCGGACAGACCGGTTGATCGAATTCCGCCGACGCAAATGTATCGCTGCGCGGAGTCGGCAAAAATCTGATAGTCGCTGTGCTCAGTGGCCGCGCGCAGACCGGCGTAGGTGGAGGTCACCTCTTCGCGCTCGAGCGCCGGCAAAATCGTGCGCCCTTTTTCCAACAGCGACGCGAGACCGCGCGCGCTGGTGCCGCTCGCCTCTTTGTCGTCGAGGTCTTCGGCGGTCGGCCCTAAGAGCACGTTTCCAAACACCGTGGGCGAAACCAGCACGCCCTTGGTGGTCTTGGTCGGAACCGGCAGTAAGATGTGGCGAATCAGATTGCGCGCCAGCTTGTCGAAGACGATCAGCTCGCCGCGCCGCGCTCTGACCGTGAAGCGATCGTGTCCGAACATGCGATCGAGGGTGTCGGAGTGAAGCCCGGCCGCGTTCACTACCCAGCGGGCGCGAATCGATTCCGCTCCGCAGGCGAGCGCATGCGCCTCTGCGGTCGAGGTCACGCTGGTCACCGCGCTTTCGAGACGCAGCTCGACGCCGTTTTCCACCGCTTCGTAGGCGAACGCGAGCGGCGGAGTATAGGGACAAATGATCGACTCGCCGGGAATGAAGAGCCCGCCCAGCGCGCCCGCGCCGAGATGCGGTTCGCGGCGATAGAGCTCTTCCACCGACAGCGGGGAGAGATCGGTCACACCATTTTTTGCCGCGTTCTCGGCGATGGTGGGGAGCGCGGCCACCTGCTCGGCGGTCCACGCCACCAGGATTGCGCCAGTTCGCTCGATGGGGACGCCCACAATTTCCGCGTAGCGCCCCATCAGCTCGTAACCGCGCGCGACTAGTTTCGCTTCGAGCGATCCAGGCTTGGCGTCGAAGCCGGTGTGCAAAATGGCGGTATTGGCCTTACTGGTGCCGCCGCCCACGTCCGATCCGGCTTCGACGAGCACCGTCGAGATCGAATGGCGCGCGAGCTCACGCGCGATCGCCGCGCCCACCACACCGGCGCCGATCACCGCCACGTCGTAGATGTGCTCGCTCACCATTTCCTCGCCAGATCGATCGCGCGCTCGAAATTGGCGAGGATCTCGTCCCGTGCGCGAAAATCGGGCGAGGCCGAATTGGGCTCGAATACCCGCGCCGGCGATCGAGTCAAAAACGTGCGCTCCGCCGCCAGCTGGCAGACGCCGAGCACGGTCGCCTCCGACTCGGCCGCCACCTCGATCGGTACGCCCAAGAGATCGGCCTGCAGCTGCATGATCGTGCTCGATCGGGTGAGCCCGCCGTCGACACGCAGGGTTGCGATTCGATTCCCGGAGGCGCGCTCCATGGCGCGAACGATCTGCACCACGCGCAGCGCGATTCCAGCGATCGCCGCTCTCACCAGCTCGCCGCGTTGGGTGCCGAGTCCCATTCCGAAAAATGCCGCGCGGGCGCTGCGATCGAAATAGGGAGCGCCGAGCCCGGCCAGCGCGGGCACGCACACCACGCCGCGGGTGTTGCTCGGGTCCTCGATCATTTCGTCGATCTCTTGTTCGCTTGAAACAAGCCGCAGATCGTCGCGCAACCAGCTCAAAAGCGAGCCGGCCGCAAACACGCCTCCGTCGAGCGCGTAACAGATCTTTCCGCCGAGCTCCCAAGCGATGGTGGTGAGAAGTCCGTCCGATCGCGGATGCTGCTCGCCGGTGTTCAAATAGATGAAGCAGCCGGTGCCGTAGGTTGCCTTCATCTGTCCCGCGCGCGTGCAACCCTGTCCGTAGAGCGCAGCCGGTTGATCGGCCAGGCTGGCGCGAATGGGAATTCCACCGCCGAGGTCGGCGACGCCGAAATCTCCGACAGTAGAACGGACCTCAGGCAAAATTTCCTTGGGAATTCCAAATAGCGTGAGCAGCCAATCGCTCCACGCGCGCTCCGAAATGTCATACAAAAGAGTTCGCGCCGCAGTGGAGGGATCGGTGGCGAACACTCGCCCTGAGGTGAGCTTCCAAATCAGCCAGGCGTCGAGCGTGCCGGCGCACAGATCTCCGCGGTCGCTGAGTGCCCTGGCATCGGGCGCGTGATCGAGCAGCCAACGCAATTTGCTGGCGCTGAAATAGGCGTCGAGCCGGAGCCCGGTTCGATCGGTGACTTCGCACGCAATTTTTTCGTCGCGGGCCAGCGCATCCATGAACGGCTGGGTGCGGGTGTCCTGCCAGACGATG
>PLXG01000118.1 GCA_003153195.1 Myxococcales bacterium | reverse complement strand
GGTGGGTGACGAACTTGTCGAGCTCGACGAAGCTGCCCGAATCGAACAACAGATCGACGCGCTCGCGTGCAGTAAGTTTGCCTTGAGCGTGCTGTTTGTCGATGCGGACTTTTCGCTCGGGGCCACCACCCTCCGCGAGCGCTTCCATTTCAGCTAGTCGTTTTAGAGGGTCCACGGCCGGTTACATATCACAGTTCGCGCGGTCACTCTTTTAGATAAGCTTCAATGCGCGTCTTGGCATTTTCTTCTAGATCGATGAATACCAGGCCGCGTCGTTCGCTGTGCTCGGTCTCTTCACCCTCGTCGACCAGCTGCTCGACCGCGCGCGCGTGCGCTCGAATTGCGATCGGGTCGCCAGGCAGGTGAAACGCCAGCACGATCGGCCCGTCGACTTGGTCAGGAAGCCCACTGCCGAGGGTCAACATCTCCGGCGAAACGGAGACGGCCATGCGAAACCAGCGTCCTTGATCGGATGCTTGCGCGCGACAGATTTCGACGGGCATTCGCAGGTCGGCAGCCATTTCCGCGAAGCTAGCACAAAGATTTACGAGAGGGCGTCGAAGATCGCGTCGTGCAAGATCGGCCGAAACTGTTTGATGCGTTCGTTTTCGCGGGTCGGGTAGACGCGATTGGAAAGCAGGATCGCCCAGCGCGCACGCGCCGGATCGATCCAGATCGAACAGCCGGTGAATCCGAGATGTCCGACACCGTCCCGCGACCACTTCGATCCCGCCGACGATCCTTGCGCGCTCGGGCGATCCCACCCCAGACACCAGGTCGACGCGGGAATACCGCAGCCGGTCCAAAACTGGCGGACCGTTTCCGACTTTACGACACGATCGGATTCGCCCTGCCACGCACGCACCAGCTCTTGGGCGATGCGTGAAACATCTTCTGCCGTCGAGAAAAGTCCTGCGTGACCGGCGACGCCACCGAGTGCGCGGGCGTTTTCATCGTGCACGATGCCGCGTAGCTCGCCTTCGGTGACTGCGCAGCGCGAAGGATCGCACGGGCCATAGCGCGCCTCGATTCCAAGTGGGTGCGCGATCTCACGGGCGAACAGAACATCGAGCGTTTCGCCGCTGCGCCTTTCGATCTCGTCGCCGAGCAGAATGAAACCGAGATCGCTATAGACCGATCGCGTGCCGGGCAGCTGCTCGAGCGGTGCCCGACGAACCGCATCGACGATCTCCGCGCGCGTTTGCCCAAGTAGCATCCATGCGGCCAGACCCGACGAGTGCGAAAGCAAATGACGAAACGTCATGCCCGCGCGCACTTCGTCTTCGAGCCGAATGCGCCCACTTTCGACCAGCTTCATCGCCAGTGTGGTGGTGGCGAGCGCCTTGGTGAGCGAGGCGACATCGAACCAAGTCTCGACCGTCGCGAGTCCGAACGCCTCGTCGAACCGCACCTTTAGCCCATCGACCACCAACAGCTGCGCCGACGGAAAGACCTTCCCGACCGCGTCTTGCATGAGCTTGCGGACGTGTTCCATCTTGCGCACAGAGTAGCAAAATGGCAGGTTTCCGGCGACTTCACCCATGATCAAGATCTGCAGCGCATGCAACTCCACTTGGGCTGGCGGGCGAATCTGCGAAGATTGCGGCGCCGAACTGCACGATCCTTACGAGCGCGATGCCGGCGAGAAGATGCCCAAGAACATTTGGGGCTACATCCGACTGCAGTACGGCGCGCGCCGCGGAATGTTGGTGCGCGTGCTCGCCTTCTTGATGGTGCCGGTGGTGTTCGGGCTGATCGCGCGCGAGGCCGTACTCCTGAATGGCGCGTGGGTGGCGGTCGGACTTTTCACCGCTGCCGTCGCCGCATTTGCGACCTGGCTCTTCATCTATTGGGCAGCGGGTAAAGCAGTGCGCGTTTGGGTGCTGCGCAAAGGCCAGTTACAAAAGCGTAAAATGGCGCGCGCACTTCTCAAGCGAGCCATGCCCGGATCGCGATCGTGATCGACGCTTCACTCGCAGAGCTCTCGTACCCACCTGGATTCCGCGGTCGCCGCGGCGCCAACTGGGTCTTCCTCGGGCTCATGTACGGCTTCTTCTACATGTCGCGCTACAACCTGGCCGCGATCTCGGTGAAGATGTCGGAGCAGTTCGGCTGGTCGAATGCCGACTACGGCAAGATCGTCTCCGCCGGCGTCTTCGTCTATGGCTGCTCGGTCTTTTTAAACGGCCCCATCGCCGACAAGATCGGCGGCAAGCGCGCCATTCTGATCGGCTCCATCGGCGCCGCCATCTTCAACTTTCTCTTCGGGCTCTGTTTTATTTTTCTCGAACGTCCGGCGGTTATGAAAGACGGCGTGGTGGTTCAGCCGGCGGTGCTCTCCCACGGCATGACCGGCTCCACCATCATCACCACCTTCTGCGTGCTGTGGGCCTTCAACCACTACTTCCAATCTTACGGCGCGCTCAGCATCGTGAAAATCAACGCCGCTTGGTTCCACGTTCGCGAGCGCGGCAAGTTCGCTGGCATTTTCGGCATCATGATTCAGAGCGGACGCACCTTCGCCTTCTTCTTCTCGCCCTTCATCCTGCGCTTTTTGCCGTGGCAATATTGCTTTTGGATCCCGGCGGCGATTCTGATCGTGATGTTCTTCTTGAACCGTCGCTTCGTCGAGAATTCGCCGGCCGATGCCGGTTTTGAATTTCAAACTGCCGACGAGACCAAGGAAGAAATGGCCAGCGCCGCCACGCTCGGCTTCGTGCTGCGCAAAGTGTTCGCCTCACCGTCGATGTGGCTGATCGCGTTTTCGTCGATGTGCATCGGCATGGTGCGCAACTCGATCGATCACTGGTGGGCCAAATACATCGGCACCGTGTTCCATCTCGACTCGAAGGCGCTGTCGTCATTCGCGCCGTATGAGATCGCCAGCTGGGGCATGCCGCTTGCCGCCATCGTCGGGGGTCTCGCTGCTGGCAACGCCTCCGATCGCATCTTCGGATCACGACGCGCGCCGGTGATCTGCTTCGCGTTCATCGGTCAGGCGATTACGCTGTTCGCGCTTTCGCGCGCGATTCATTCGCCGTGGCTCGGCTGTTTGTTTCTGCTCATGATTTCGTTTTTCATTCAGAGCGCTCACTCGCTCGTCGGTGGCGCGGCCTCAATGGATTTCGGCGGCAAGAAAGCGGTCGCCACCGCGGCTGGACTCTTCGATGGGGCGCAGTACTTGGCCGGCACGTTGGTCGGCTATGGAATGGGTACGCTGCTCGATCACTACAAAAACGGCGGTGCAGAATACGAGGTCTGGCCGCTGGCGCCGCTGCCGTTTGCGATTCTCGGCGCGATCCTGATCTCGCGACTGTGGAACGTGGTACCCGGCCGACGCGGCGGTCACTGACTTCGTACCAGGTTTTTAGTCCTCAGCATCGCAGCTCGATTCGCCATTCCCTGATCCGGAAATCATTCTGCTTTTTGACGGCATATGAATTGCTTACTTCCCTCGTTACCAAACGGAGGATTTTCTCATGCGCGTACACCGGGCTCATTCGATGATGTTGATGTTGGTCGGTTCGTTGGCACTTTTGCCGGCGCAGCTCTTCGCAGGCGAACCTGTCAAGTCGTCCTGCGAGCCCACGGCGGTGCGCAAGGTTCATATTCCGGAGGGCCTCAAGCCCGACAAATCCGTCACTCTTTCGCATCAGAAGCCCGAGATGCTCAAGCCGTCGGCTAGCGCCAGTAGTTGGGGAGAAGAACACTCAATCGCGATCGACAACCGACAAAACTCAGGTCAACCCGGCGCGGGCTCACGCCGTGTGGATCCCTATCAGATCAAGCTCAACAATTACAATGCGGGAACCAAGGTCACCGTGTCGAAGGAGCTAGCGCCTGAGGCGATTGCGATGCCCAAGGAGGAACGAATCGACGTGAAGTCGGCCGCCTTCCGCAAGCAAGTCAATGCGGACTATAATCGCGATCTTGCCAAAGCAGTGGCGACTGCGCGTAAAGTGGCTCCCGTCGCAGAAACAACCTCCGCCGGCCCAAGCTCGAGCCAGCAGACAGTGATCGAGAAGCCCGAGTCACTGGCGACCAAGGCCCACCTCGTCGTTCAAGCCACTGACTCGTTTGGACGCAAGTACCCAGTGGCGAAAACTCAAGTACAGGGCCTTGCAGAAGACGTGAAGGTGACTCGCGAAGCAGGTTACGTGCAGAATGGTCAGTTCGTTTCCAGTCCCAACAACGGTGCTGCCCGCGGCTGGGCCGATCGCGTCTTTACCGACCGCAAGAGCGGCCAGCTCGCTCCCGTCGAGCCGCTCTATCTGCAGCGCGGAAACTTGCGCGTGACGCCGGTGTTCGAAGAGGTTCAAGCCCCGCGCGAGTACACCCGCCAGGAGCGTCTGACGATGGCCAAAGAAGGAAAGGCGTTCGAGGCACCGACGAAAGAAAGCTTCGTGAAGCTGCTCTCGCTCGCCGCGTTCCCGCGCTCGGGC
>PLXG01000436.1 GCA_003153195.1 Myxococcales bacterium | reverse complement strand
CGTGAACTTTTTGTCATATGCACCCGCCCAGGAATCGACCTCGATATGCTCAGTCGCTTCGACACCAAGCAAACTTTTGCGCGTACGATCGGCTGCTACAATCGGTGCGCTCAATATTCGCGACAGTTTTGCTGCGACGGTACTCTTGCCGGAAGCGGGCAGTCCGCCAATCACAACAAGTCGTGGCTGGAGAAGGGGCGTGCGATCGGCAGAAAGGGCCAGGATGAAGTGGCGTCGAGCCTGCTCACGCGCAGCGGCCCTTATCTTATCGGACGAACGAGCGTCGCTCGCCATCATGGCGGCGATCTTGGCCCGGACGTACGCGCGGTAGCTTTCGTAGAAATCGATGACCGAATAGAGGCCGTAGTCGTTCGACTCCTGGGCGTAGGCGGAGAGAAGCTGTTCGGCCAGATCGACCCGTTCATGCGCCGCTAGATCCATGGAAAGAAACGCGAGGTCGGAGGCCACGTCGGCGTAGCGAAAGCGCTCGTTGAACTCGATGCAATCGATCACCACTGGCCCGGAGGGAAGAAAGTAGACGTGCTCGAGGCGAAGATCTCCGTGGCCATCGCGAACGCGTCGGGCCGCAATCCTGGCGAGAAGGAGACGCTCCTGTCGCCGTAGAAACTCCGTTTGCCACGCTTCGATCTCTCGCGCCTCGGCGGCGGTGAGGTAGCCGTCTATGACCGGCGAAGCCTGCGCGAAATTCTCCACCACGTTGACCAGGATTCGTTCGGGCGCTCCGTAAGGCGCTGTTGTCTCATCAACTCGACAGCTCGCGTGAAAACGAGCCAAGAAGCGCGCGATCGTCTCAATCTTATGTGAATCGAGCGCGCCTCGTGCGAGCATCAGATCCGCTCGGGCTTCGTCGGGCAGGCGAACCATCCAAACCGCCCAATCGATCGCCGAACCATCGCCGGCGATACGTCTCTTGCCGTCGGAATCGCGCACGACGGGGAGCACCCCACGGTAAACTTCTGGGGCCAAGCGGCGATTGAGAACTAGCTCCGCTTCGCAGGCGGAGCGACGCCCTTCGAGAGTCGTGAAATCGAGGAACCCCAGATTGACGTGCTTCTTGAGCTTGTAGACTCGATCCTCGAGCAGGTAAACCGTCGAGCAGTGCGTCTCGATTCGCGAAACATTCGCCGATCGGGGCCCCGGGAAACGCCCTGGATCCATTAGGTCATCATCGAGCGTCGCCATCGTCAACCGGTTGCGCCTACCCCAAGCGGTTCCCTCGCAAGAGCTCGGAGAGCAGCGCGGCAGGCGTCGAAGGTGGTAAAGATACCGCCGAATCTCAAATTATCGACGATCGCCGACCCGTATTTTCGTTCCGCCATTTCGCTCGTGACTAGATCGGGTGCCTTCGCCAAGGTTTGATGCGCTTCGATCGACAAAGGGAGGGTTGTCATAAAGATCGAATGGGTGAGATGGGCTTTGACATGCCACTCGTTTGTGCACGATGTGTTCCATTGTTGGCTTAACGTGCGGAGCCTTCCACTGACAACCGAGGCAGATACCACGTTAAATGGACGAAATATTTTCGGCTGTTGTAGCAGTTGCCCGCAAATCCTTCGCGACCGTCCCCTCCTTTTGTCGACATTGATCCATTATTGTGGGTCGTGCACACGGAGTCCGTGCTCGGGCGCGCAGACTTGAGTTGGCACGCGGCCTATTGACGACGAGAAGCTATTCCGCCGGCTGTTTCGCGGACGCGAGGAGGTTTTTCCGACGCGGTTCGTCAGCAAGAAGCCGGGCTATGCGCCCGCCTGTGCGAACAAGTTTGTGCGTGGGCTCTGTGATCTGCCGAAAGGTATGCGATCAGCGGTCGATGCATCCTCGTGGATAGGCTACGGATCAATCGTGAGCATGAATCACGGTCTTGATCCACCCCTCGACCAACGCTCGGGTTGGCCCGCCACTCGCCTGACAGGCCGTCACATTGCGCACTGAATCGTCAAGGGGCGTGTAGGGCTTGGCCGCCTTTTCGGCCAAAGCTCTGGTCAGCTTTTCGAGTCTTTCGATATTGCGACGAAAGCGATCATACTCAATGACGCGCTGTTCGGTCGCGAGCCGCGCATCAAGCAGCTCTTTGACCTGCTTCTGAAGGGGCCGACGACGTGCGCCGCGAGCCTCCTCTAGCGCCGCTTGGCTCTTCTTGACCTCCTCGTTCAGCATGTCCGCCATCTCGTGCGGGTTTTCGTCGAACGGGAATTGTTTGTGTAGGTCGCCACGAGCGTGAAAGAGTTCTTCCTCAAGCCCTTTGGATTCGTCGCCGAGCCATGATGCGGCGGTATCATTCGCGAACGCCTTTCTCCTGGTGTCCTCTTCGGCTTTGATCTTCGTTCGGATCTGCTCGCACTTCTCGGCTGTTCCCATGTCCGAGAGAAAAATCTCGCGTTCGACCACGAGGTTCGAATCCCAACTGCGCGGTCGACCAAAGAGATAGGCCAGATCAATCGGTGCATCATCCAGCCGGACCAAGAAGTACGTCGCTTTGTGCGGTAGCGGAAGGAGAAGAGAGCGCTTGCGTGAGTGTTGGAACGCAGCGCGAGTCAATATGGTCGCTACTAATGCGATTTGCCCAGTAGACGCTCGTTGTTTCTCTCGAGCGATCAAACAGCTCTAGCAACCTCAATTCTCCAATGCCTCATGGACCGATGGAAAGATGAAACGCCGTATCCAGGCTCCTTCTATCTCGGGAAAGACGAAACGCCGTATCCAGCGCAGCGAAGACGCGCGAACCTGGCTACCGTAAAGAGAGTGCCCATCCTCGGGTAAAACGACGCGACGGATCTTGAGACCGCGAACGCGAGCATCTTTGACCACTCCCCCAAAGGCTTCCGAACCGGGCTCATTCGCGTGCAGCCAGAGAACCGGCGGAAATGCTGCACTGCCGAATCCAGCCAACATCCACCCGGTCAACTGGATCGCGCCGCGAAACTCAGATGAGTCCGAATCGAGGAGGTGCGCCGCCGGCCCGCCCCCACTGCTCTCAGCCAGCAGAAAGACCCGCGCCGCATCTATGTCGGGTAGAGAACCGACATAGTCACGCGTCGCACGAATATCTTCAGCCTGTCCAACGATATCGGTCTCGCCCTTTTTTAACGCGTTCCCATAGCCGGTGCTGCCCCGATAGTTCACAGCCACTGTCATGACCCCCAACGATGCGAGGTAAGACGTCTCTTGATACCAGCGTGGAGAGATATCTTCGCGAGGGCCACCATGCACCCACAGGATCACAGGATACGGCTTTGGGCTCATTGGCCGCGGAGGAAACACGAGCACCGGCACTTCCCGTCCGTCGCGCGAGTGTAGTCGAACGCTGCTCGGCGACGTCGACGTTCGTTCGGCCAGCCCAGGATCGATTGGTGAGTAGAGGAGCTCGCGGCGCGAGGGATCTGAGAGCGTGATCCTCCAGAACGACCGCGGCATTAGGGGCGTGCTAGCTAGCGTATACAACGCGTTGGCTTCGGCAGCCATCTGATACGTGACGCCAGGTGAAAATCCAAGCTCTTCGGCCCTCGTATCGTCATCGAGTGACCACAACAAAGGGACGCGACTGCCGTTGCGAAGCGCCACATAGGCCAACCGAACTTTCGCGCCGGGCACCCAGACGGGCAGCTGGGTACACTCAGAAGGATCGACCAGACGTGATCTTCCGGTGTCGAGATCTACAGTCATCACGTGGTCGCAATCTGCGCCTTCGACTGTGAACGCAATGAATCGATTGTCGCTCGTGAGTTGTGGAGGCGTGCTCGTAATCTGGATGTGAGGATCGCAGAATAGCGATCTGACGGTTAGCGTCGACAGGTCTGTCGCTTCGATACAGTGTCCCGCATGATGCACGATGGATTGACCATCCGCGGTCCAGCTGAACCGCCAAACATCTGGTGCAGGGTAGCTAACCACTTCGGCAAAGGTCCGCAGATCCAAAATCTTGATCGACCAACTCCTCGGTGGCTTGTAAACAAGATACGCGAGCTTCGCGGAATCAGGTGAGAAGACCGGGTTGACCACGCGTTCATCCTCGCCCAAGTCGACAACGTTTCGCTCACGCTTGCTCTCCAGATCCATCAAAAACAGGCGACGTTCATACGTCATTTCCGATGGTCTGAGTTCATGGTACGCGATCCATTTCCCATCTGCTGAAAGCACCGGAACGCGCGGCCATGAGGCCGGGGTTGGCAGCTTCTGGGGTTGTCCGCCATGGCGAATGTCCAGCAGAAACAGTCCCGGCTCTCCTGTGTCGTTGGCAAAGGCCAACAATCCAGGTCCAAAGGCGATACTCCAATTCGAGTGCAACTCGGAAGCTGTAGTCAGACTGGCCAAATCTTGTTCCAAAACGGACGGCTTCACTTTCGCGCGGCATGCAACCAGGCACAATCCACCGAGCAGGAGTACGTGAGCCACCCCGCGCTTCGCTACCGTCTTATGGATGCTTGTCATTGGTAGCGTCGAGCTTGGAGCTCGAACATCTTCGCGTAGCGGTGACCGAGGGCCATGAGCTGGTCGTGGTCTCCCGATTCAGTGATTCGACCGTCGTGCAGTACGAGGATGCGGTTGGCCATTCTCACCGTCGAGAAGCGATGTGAAACGATGAGTACGGTCCGCTCTTTCGACAAGTCGCTGAATCGCTGAAACACTGCTTCCTCAGCGAAGGGATCAAGAGCAGAAGTCGGCTCGTCTAGTACGAGCAGCTGCGCGTCGCGAAAATAGACGCGCGATAGTGCAAGCTGCTGCCACTCTCCACCCGAAAGATCCACTCCGTTAACATGGGTGCCGAGCATCGTCTCGTATTTGTGCGGAAGCTGACTGATGACCCCCGCAGCCAAGCTCTTCTCCGCCGCGAGCTCGAGGCGCCTACGATCGGTGCGGTGTTCGATCTGGCTGACCGCGATGTTGTCGGCGGCGGTTAAGTTGTAGCGGACGAAGTCCTGGAACACGGCTCCGACCTGGCGGCGCAGGTCTTCGAGCGAATATTCGCGCAGGTCACGGCCATCCAGCAAGATCTGTCCATCCGTCGGATCCAAAAAGCGCATCAGCAACTTTACGATCGTCGTCTTGCCATTGCCGTTCTCGCCCACGAGCGCGATTCGTTCGCCAGGCGCTAGATGAAAATTGACGTCGATGAGCAGCTTCCGCGGGCTGGCCGGATATTGAAATGACACGTTGCGAAACTCGAAGCCTTGGCGAAAGGGACGCGGCGCGGGTAGCGCGCCCGGCTTCGATCGAATCTTTGGCTTTAACGCGAAGAAGTCGATCAAATCGGTTAGATAGAGCGAACCATCGGCAATGGCGGAGAGCAAAATGAACATTTCCTGAAGGCGCAACGAGACGCTGGTCACCACCCCCGTGACGAACGTCAGCGTGCCTATTGAAATGGTTCCTCGGATTGCCTTCCACAAAACGAAAGCATAAATGGCGAACTGCCCTAAAATGGCGAGGCTCGAAAGAGCTGTGGTCAACCACAGCTTCTGGCGATGAATCTTGCACTCCTCGTCGTGAAGCTGTTTGCTGAGCTCCCCAAAGCGGTGACCCAAGAACGGCGAGAGATCGAACAGCTTGACCTCTTTGGCCGATTCGCGCCAAGTGCCCAGGTGCATGATGTAGAGTAGTTGGCGCCGGAGCGGTGTCTGCACGAAATTGAGGGCATAGAGTAAGAAGGCGCCATGACTCTCGCCGAGAGCCACGGGTATTGCGCTGACGATGAGTAGGAACGTCATCGCAGGTGAGACTGTGAAGAGTCCCGCGGCCAGCGCCACTGCGGAGACCAATAGCTGTAGAATTCGACCGATCTGCTCGATCATGCCGGCCCGANNGCTTGTCGCAAAGGGCGTCGTCTTCGAAGAACCCCAAATCGAGCTTGGCTGAATGATCGATCAGTTGGATGCCCATTGCCTTTTTGAATCTCAAGGCGAGCACGGCATGAAAATAGTCGATGGTCCTGCTCAATAAGAGGGCCAGCATCGCCAAACCGAATTCGAGGCTGACCAACCACCAGAGACTTTCGGGAACCGAACGAGTGAACATCAAGGTCTGCGAAACCGCGTCGATGATCCGTCGCCCCACAAGTAACGCGGCGAGTGGGACGCCGGCGACCATCAACCGGCAAATGCAAATTCCGACGACCAGACGTTTGTCCGCGTCCCAGAGCACGCGCAATAGGGGAGCGAGGGCCTTGAGGGCGCGTACCCTCTTGTGCCACATGCGCTCACCGCTCGCTTCGTTCACGCTAGCGCTGTCTCTGTCGATGTCCTACTCCGTCTGGTGATCGCGAGGTCGCCGCGGATCGCATCTCCGTCAGCGCCATGAGAAACGAAAGCGTAGACTCGGCGCCTTGGTTTTCGTTCGGACGATTTGCGTGAAGTCCATCGCGGCAGCCTCCGGATGCAGCGTCGTAGAGCGATTGTTGGAGGTGATTCTGCCCAAGGAACCAACCAAAGGAGCGACGCGCCTCCTCTAACCAATGCTGATCGTTGGTCAGACGCTGCGCTGCCAGGCAGGCCGAAACCATCGAACATGCTTCGACCGGTTGCTGATCGAAAAGGGCCTTGGAGCCGCCTTGCTGGTAGAAGCCGTTCGAACCGATCGGCGCAAAATTTCCGTCGGGCGTGCACTGAACCTGTGCGAACCAGTCGAGCGATTGCAGGGCTGCCGCCTTCATTCCCTCATGCTCCATCCAGGCCCCCGACACCAGAAGCGCTTGTGGTAGGCGGGCATTGCAATACGTGGCACGCTCCTC
>PLXG01000004.1 GCA_003153195.1 Myxococcales bacterium | reverse complement strand
TTCGACGGCTACGGCATCGGCGGATCGTTTGATAAAGACGATTTGCATAGCGCCGTGCGCTGGGTCAATGAAGAATTGCCGGAAGAGAAACCTAGGCACTTACTCGGCATCGGCGAGCCGGAAGATTTATTTAACGGCGTGGAAAATGGCGTCGATTTATTTGACTGCGTGGCGCCCACAAGGAACGCGAGAAGTGGCGCATCGCTTTACACCAAAGACGGCCGAATGAATCTTTTAAATAATGAATACAGAAGTGATTTTCGTCCGATTGAATCAGATTGTGGCTGTTATGCCTGCAAAAATTTCACTCGCGCCTACATCGCGCATCTATATAGAGCGAAAGAAATGCTCGGCGGCGTGCTCGGTAGCATTCATAATGTGTATTTTATAGTGAACCTCGTCAAAAAAATGCGAGAGGCGATTCTGGACGGAACATTTTCGGAATATAAAGAATCATTCATGAAACAGTATGCGAAAAAATAATATACGAAATTTTCATATTTTTTTAGCAGATGCAATTTTCGCACTTCATTGCATAATTGGTATTTTTATTTTAACCGGCTGGTATTTCCCGCAGATAAAAATTGCATACATTATTTTTTTGCTATGCTGGCTCTTTTGTTGGTTTATTCTCGGATATTGTCCTGTCACGTATTGGGAGTTTGCTTTGAGAAGAAAATATAACCCTGCGCTCGACCCGAAAGAAGAGGCCTTACAGCATTACATGAACAAATTCTTCAACATAAATCTTTCTTCACGGGGTATCCTTAAAATAGGGCTGGTAGTTTTTGTAATTCTTATAACGCTTACCGTCCTCCGTTCAAAAATATGAAACCCGAAAGAGGATTTTATTATCATTATAAGCATGATCCGAATGGGAGTGTGAATAATTACGCGTATGAGGTTATGGGCGTGGGGCACCATACCGAAAAAGAGTGTCGTCCGGAAGATACGCATATGGTTGTGTACCGCCCGCTCTATAAAGCTTACGTATATAAAAACGGAAAAATGTTTGATATTCGTCCGCTCGATATGTTTATAGAAAATGTTACAAAAGAAGGAAAGACATTTCCGAGATTTCAAAAACCCACTGATTCTGGTACCATACGTACTCTCGAGCAAATTCGAGACGAAATGTATGGGAGTCTTTAAATTACAATCTGAATATAAGCCAGCGGGGGACCAGCCTTTGGCAATTAAGGGCCTGGTGGAAGGGCTCGAGCAGGGTTTGCGTAAGCAAACCCTGCTCGGCGTGACGGGTTCGGGCAAGACTTTCACGATGGCGAATGTAATCGCAGAGACCGGCAAGCCTACGCTTGTTATCGCACACAACAAAACTTTGGCCGCTCAGCTTGCGCAAGAATACCGCGAATTTTTTCCCGATGCGGCCGTGCATTACTTTGTGTCATACTACGACTTCTATCAGCCGGAAGCCTACCTTCCCTCGACCGACACCTTCATCGAGAAAGACGCGCAGATCAACGAAGAGATCGATCGCATGCGCCACTCGGCGACGCGCTCGATCCTCTCGCGCCGCGACACCATCATCGTGGCCTCGGTCTCCTGCATCTACGGCATCGGTGATCCCAACTACTACAAGGGATTGGTCATCGATCTCGATGTCGGACAAGAGCTCAAGCGCGACGCGCTGCTTCGGCGTCTGGTCGATCTGCAATACGAGCGCAACGACATCGATTTTCATCGTGGAACTTTTCGTGTGCGGGGCGACGTGGTCGAAGTGTTCCAGTCATTTCAGGAAGAGTCGGCCGTTCGTATCGAATTTTTCGGCGATGAGATCGATTCGATCTCGGAGATCGATCCGCTGCGCGGCAAGATCAAAGAGAAGATGAAAGAGGTACACATCTTCCCTGGCTCACATTACGTCACACCGACGAGCCAGCTGGTTCAGGCGATCGAGGACATCAAGGTCGAGCTGCGCGGTCGCCTACAAGAGCTGTCGGCGCAGATGAAGCTGGTGGAGAAGCAGCGACTCGAGCAGCGGACCATGTTCGATCTGGAGATGCTCGAGCAGATGGGCCACTGTAACGGCATCGAGAACTATTCGCGCCATCTCTCCCGGCGCAAAGTGAACGAGCCGCCACCGACGCTGATCGACTACTTCCCCAAAGACTATTTGCTGTTCGTCGACGAGTCGCATCAGACCGTGCCGCAGGTGCAGTCCATGTATCGCGGCGATCGCTCGCGCAAAGAGACGCTGGTCGAATACGGCTTTCGTCTGCCGTCGGCGCTCGACAATCGGCCCCTCAAGTTTGAAGAATGGGAAGAGCGCGTCAACCAGGTCATCTATGTTTCAGCCACGCCGGGCGAGTACGAGCTCAAGAAGTCAGAAGGTGTGGTGGTGCAGCAGGTCATTCGCCCCACCGGACTTCTCGATCCGCAGATCGAAGTGCGACCGGTCAAAGAGCAGGTCGACGATCTGTTGGCCGAGATCCGCGATCGGGTCACCAAAAAAGAGCGCGTGCTGGTTACCACGCTCACCAAGCGCATGGCCGAAGATCTCACCGAGTACTACACCGATCTTGGAGTGAAGGTGCGCTACCTCCATTCCGACGTCGACACGCTCGATCGCATCGAGATCCTGCGCGATCTTCGTCGCGGTGAGTTCGACGTGCTGGTCGGAATCAATCTTTTGCGCGAAGGTCTCGATCTGCCCGAAGTGTCGCTGGTGGCGATTCTCGACGCCGACAAAGAGGGATTTCTGCGCAGCGATCGCTCGCTGATTCAGACCTGCGGTCGCGCCGCGCGTAACGTCGAAGGCCGCGTGATCATGTACGGCGATCGCATCACCTCAGCGATGAAAAACGCCATCGACGAAACCGAACGCCGACGGAAAATTCAGGCCGAGTACAACCGAGTTCACAACATCACGCCAAAAACGGTGCAGCGCGCGATCATGGAGATGCGCGGCACGCCGGCCGAATCCGATTATGTCGATTGGAACGCGCCGCCGAGCCCGCTCAAGAAAAAAGGCAAGGCCGGCGAGAAGGCGGATAAGTTCCTGGAGAACTTTTCGCCTGCCGACATTCCCAAGACCATCATCGCTCTCAAGAAGAAGATGCACGCCGCCGCCGAAGATCTCGATTTCGAGAAAGCGGCCGATTTGCGCGATCAGATCAAGGCGCTCGAAGCTGCGGAGCTGGCACTCAGATGAGATCACTTGGATTGGTCCTATTTTTAGCGGCGCTGCAGGTGGGATGCGGACTGTCGTCTTCGCTCTCCGGTCGCCCGCAAGATCGCATCACCATGATCGAGTTCTATCGGCTCAACGCCATCGGTGACAACGAACGGGTGTGGATGCACTTTTTCCGCGACGGAGGCTATCGCTCGGAGACCGCGGGAAAGAAGTTTCACGAGTTCAGCGCGTCGTCATTCGATCCGGCGCTGGTGAACCACTTCCTCGACGAGATCGAGGAGGCATCAAAGCACCTCGAGCTCAAGCGCGAGTCGTCCGTCTCTGATCCCGAGCCGAGTGAAAACGATCGCAAGAAGTCGGTGCTCTCCATTGGAAAGATCGCGGTGGTGCAGCACGGTCATCGCTGGGTGCCGGCCAACAAGCTGGCGCAGAAGACGCTGACCGACATCATCGTCGGGGGTCCCGCCAAGGCAGTGGGCAATGAGTGGGCGCTCACGCCCGATGGAAGTGCGGGCACCGACGGTTGGCGATCGCTGCGAGTGTCGGTGGAGACGCCGCCGCCCGAGTATGGTCCGAACGGCGAGGTGATCCCGCGAACCACGCGCACCGAGGCGGGCATCACCGCCGACGGATCTTGGTGGTGTCACGCCCGCTATTCGGAACAGGACATCAACATCACCGCGCCCGCGGAACCCAAGCAACCGAAGGGACTGTCCCGCGAAAAAGCCAGCGCGCTCTTGAGCGAGATTCTAAAAGGCGTGGATCTCGGCAAGCTCCAGACCGAGCGACAAGATGTGAAGTACGGAATCGAGACAGTGCGGATTCAGATCGCATCGGAGAAGGACAATGGCTGGGTGAAGGACGGCGACGTCCGACGACTTCTTCTGCGACTGAATGAAGGCGTGCTCAAGTTGTCGACGCTCTGTCAGCCACCGACGGTGCAACCGTAGCTCAGGACAGCTGTCGCGCCCGCTTTTCCTCATACATCTTCATGTCGGCCTTGCTCAGCAACTCTTCGAAGGTCTTGCCGTCGCCAGGGCAGTACGCGAATCCGACGCTGGCGCCGATTCGATATTCGCTTCCATTGAATTGTATCGGTTGAGTGACCGTATCGCGGATCTTGGTGCGTACGGTGCCCACGATCTGTGAGTTGTCGACTCCCGAAAGGATGGCGACGAACTCGTCCCCTCCCTGGCGAGCGAGAATGTCGGCTCGTCTGAGCGCGCTGCGAATTCGAGCGGCCGAGATCTCGAGCGTGTAGTCACCCGCCTTGTGCCCGAGTGTGTCGTTCACGGTCTTGAACTTGTCGAGGTCGATGAAGAGCACCGTGAACGGTACGTTCTCCTGATGGTAGCGATCGATGGCTAGGTGAAGCTGCTTCTCGAAATAGAAGCGGTTGGGCAGCTTGGTGACCTGATCCTGAAACGAGATCACCTTGAGGCTTTGGCTCTCGATTCGTACCTGATCGAGCTCCTTTTCGAGGAAGGCTCGTTTCATCTCTAAGTTGGCGAGGCGGGCATCCTTTAGATTTTTCAGCGCGGTGAGGCGCGCACGATAAGAAAAAAAGATCACCACGTGGATGGAGACAATCATGGCGATGAACATCGGCCCGCGGTTGGTGGTGGAAGCGAAGTGAAGCCCGAGGACGGTGGCGCAGCCGACGCTGAAGGCTGCTTGCAGGACGTAAGGCTTCAGCTGATCGAACATCACCGAAGTGACCGACGCCACCACCGTGGCACCGAATATATAAATGTCAGACAAATTACTGCGGTATACCAGCCCATAGAGGTGGGCGGTCATCACCAAGACGGCAAGGAGCGAGACCCAGCGAACGCGAGCGCGCACCGCTTCGAAGCGTTTGGCGAAAAAGAAGCAGCCGAAGCCGAACAGCCCGACCAGGATGCACCCGAGCATGTCGCCGAGCTCGGCGGGTAGGAAGAGATGCAGAAACAGGCTCCAGCCTGGATAGAGGATGGCCACCATCAGTATCGGATAGAAGGCGTGCGTTTCCACGATGCGCTGCTCGTCCGCGTTCTCGTCGAGAACGGTGGAGCTGTTGGGACTGATGGATGTGCTCATGACGAGGTCGAGCGACCGCGATCATTTTAGGTGGGCTGAAGATGCGATGACAAGCGAAAAGCTGGAAACTACTTTGCCGCGGGCGCGGCTGATGCCGGCTTGTCGATTGGCAGGTACTCAACTCCGCCTTTTCCGCCGCGAGGAATTTCGATCTCGGTGGTGACGGTGGCGGCGGCGCTGCGATTTCCGCCCACCGCCGGATTGTCGATCACGCTGACGCGCAACTTGTCGCCGAGTCGCGCCGGGACCTTGATCGCGCCCGAGCCGGTGCCGTTCTGCTTGAACTCGAACGTGCTCGGCTTGCCTTCACCTTCGAGGCGAACGTTGGTCACTTTGATGATCGCGTCGCCCGAGCGCGGGAACGCGG
>PLXG01000028.1:8186-8349 GCA_003153195.1 Myxococcales bacterium | reverse complement strand
AACGCCGCGCGCGAGCCGGAAGTCGAAGAGCTCGGTCGCGTGCTCAACAAGATGGGCGCGCACGTGCAGGGCGCGGGCACCAGCTTGATCAGCATCGAGGGCGTCGATTCGCTCGAGCCGATCGAGCACACCATTATGCCCGATCGCATCGAAGCCGGAACCT
>PLXG01000028.1:0-8124 GCA_003153195.1 Myxococcales bacterium | reverse complement strand
CATGCAGGCGCAGTTCATGGTGCTCGCGACGCGCGCCCAAGGTCAGAGCGTGATCACCGAGACCATTTTCGAAAATCGCTACATGCACGTGCAAGAGCTGGCGCGAATGGGCGCGGAAATTCACGTGGATGGGCGCACCTCGGTCATCCGTGGTTCGAAGAAGCTCACTGGCGCCAAGGTGATGGCGACCGATCTGCGGGCTTCGGCCAGCCTGATTCTGGCGGGACTGGTGGCGACGGGCGAGACCGAAGTTTTGCGCGTCTATCATCTCGACCGCGGCTACGAGCGCATCGAGAAGAAGTTGTCGAAGCTGGGCGCGAACATCAAGCGCGTAAAGGCTTAGACCCCTTCGAAGTTAAAATGACCGGCTGCGAACGCCGATCCTCTCGCTGCGAGCGATGGACTCGTCGCTGCGCTGCTCGCCGTGCCGACAGGCACGCCTGCGCTGCTCTCTCCTCGTGCACCGCTCTCGCTTCGGTCTCGTCGTTCTCGCTCGATCATTTTAACTCCGAAGGGGTCTGGCGCGCTGGCGTCTCGGCGAAAGCTTGTGTAAAATCAGTGGGTGCCGAACACCGTCTCGATTGCCCTGACTGACGTGCGCCTTCATCCGCGCGTCGCGCAGCAGAGCATCACGGCGGAGCGACTTAACAGCGCGCTCGATCGCGCGGCGGCCGCTGCCAAGCCGTTTCGCGATCGGCCAGTTCACACCGCCATCGCGCTCATCGATTGGGATCACCATCTGCCCTCGCGCACGCTCTCGATTCGGCTGCACATCTGTTACGACCAGATCGCGCGCGAGCGATTCGAGCAGGGATTCGAAAAACGAATGGCAGACATCACCGCCAAGAACAAATATCCCGAGTTCGACGTGCCCGATTATTCCGGCCTCTTGTCGGACGAGGTCTACGACATCGATCTGACCTCGTCGTTCGACTTCGATTCGATGCGCTTCGTTTCCCCATGGAGACGCCAGATTTCCGACGAGGATTCAGCCGGTGCGGTGGCGGCGGTGCAAGCTTCGCCGCAATTTGCCGATCTCAAGCGATCGATCGCCGATCGTCCCGGCGTGCTGGGTGAGCTGGAAGCAGTGGGATGGACGCCACCGTGCGAGAGCGGTCAGCCGCAGTGGACGCTCGATGTCTGGTGGCTCACCTCGTTCGACGGCCGTATCGGCCGCGGCTGGTCGTTTCTGGTCGATCTGGCGCACAAAGACGGTCGGGTGACCGCCGCGCGTGAGTTTACGGTTCGCGCCGGATAAAGTTTCGTCCCAGCGCGTCGCCCATCGCTTGCGCCGCCAGCGGCTTCACTTCCTCGACGGTGATGGCGCGCCCGGTCTCATGCGCGATGGAGGTCATCACCGTGGCATCGAGCCCGCAGGGATTGATGGCGGCGAACCTTTCGAGTGCGGTCGAAACATTGAGTGCAAAGCCGTGCAAGGTTACCCAACGACGAACCGCGATTCCGATCGAGGCGATCTTTCGCTCGCCCGCGATCCAGGCGCCGGTAAATTCTTTTTTACGACCAGCCTCGAGACCGTACTGCGCGCAGATCGAGAGCAATCCATCTTCAAGATGGCGCAAGTAGGCATGCAGATCGCGCTCTTCTTCGCTGAGCTTGATGATTGGATAGCCGACCAGCTGGCCGGGACCGTGATAAGTCACGTCGCCGCCACGCTCGACTTCGAACACCGGCATCTCATCGCGAAGGATATTCTGTTTGGCGGAAGATCTCCGCCCGATGGTGAGAACGTCGGGATGTTCGACTAACAGGAGTAGATCGGGAACTTCGTCGGCCTGTCGTTTGGCTTGCAGCTCGAGCTGCATTTTCCAAACATCACCGTATTCGCGATGACCGAGATCGATGAACCAGCCGGGCTTCAAGCCCTACGCGCGCCACCACCGACGACGTGCGGCGATTCGCCGAGCGCCGCCTTGGCCGCCTCCATGATCGCTTCACCGAGGGTGGGGTGCGGATGAATGGTCATCGCCAAGTCGGGCAGAAACGCGCCCATCTCCAGTGCCAGCGCCGCTTCCGAAATCAGATCCGACGCTTCCGGTCCGACGATGCCGATGCCGAGTACTTCATCGGTCTCCGCGTCCGCGATCACTTTGACGAACCCGTCAGTCTCGGCGATGGCGAGCGCGCGTCCAAGTGCGGCGAACGGATATTTTCCGATCTTGATCTTGCGGCCCTGCTTCTCGGCGTCGTGCTGTTGAAGTCCGGCGGTGGCGATCTCCGGGTCGGTGAAGATGACCGCCGGAACGGTGACCGAATCCATCTCCGCTTTGTGACCGGTGATCACTTCGGCCACCACGTCGGCCTCTTTGCTCGCTTTGTGCGCCAGCATCGGTTGGCCCGCCACGTCGCCGATCGAGTAGATGCCGGGAACATTGGTGCGCTGCTGTTTGTCGGCGGGGATGAATCCCTTTTCGATCTTTACGCCGATCTTTTCCAACCCGAGATTTTCAGAATTCGGCCTGCGCCCGACGGTGACCAGCACCTTGTCGGCTTCGAATACTTTTTCGCCGGTTTTGGTCTGCACGCGAACGTGCGCCTGGCCGCCTTTTTCTTCCCAACCGAGTGCCTTGGCTTCGAGTACAACTTCGACGCCCATCTTCTTGAGCTTGCGCGCGACCACACCGACGAGATCGGGATCGTTGCCCGGCAAAAGTCCAGCAGTGCCCTCGATGACGGTCACTTGCGATCCGACTTTGGCGTACATCGTGCCGAGCTCGAGCCCGATGTATCCGCCGCCGATGACCAGAAGTTTTTTCGGAATTTCGGTGAGCGCCAGCGCGCCGGTCGAGTCGACGATGCGCTTTTGCGCGTCGGTGCCGGGCTCGAATCCGGGAATGACGATCGGTCGCGAGCCGGTGGCGATCACGATGTGATCCGATTCGATGGCGAGGATGCCTTCCGAGGTTTTCACTTCCAGCTTGTGCGGACCGACGAAGGTCGCGGTGCCGACCACCAGCTTGACGTTCGATCCCTTGAACAGCGTTTTCACACCACCGACCAACTTGTTGACCACTTCGCCCTTCCACGCCTGCATGCGCGCGACGTCGAGCGAAACGTCTTTGGCGATTACGCCCATCGTCTCGTTGTGGCGCGCGTGCTCGTATGACTTGGCGGCGCTGATCAGCGCCTTCGAGGGAATGCAGCCGACGTTCAGACAGACTCCGCCGACCGACTCTTTCTCGATACAGATGACCTGTTTGCCGAGCTGTCCGAGACGAATGGCCGCGACATATCCGCCAGGGCCGGAACCAATGACCACCGCATCCGCGCGAAGCGTTTCCATGCAAAGATTTATACTCTTAAAAGGGGTCCCTCACCACATGTCTAACCTAACGAATTAACGAACAAAATTTCGCACAACGCGAAAACGAGGTCGGGTCGCTTAGCGGCGTTTTGGGTTTTCGCGGTGTCGAAAAAAACACCAGTCCCAGCCAGAGGTTAACCCCCCAGTGAGTGACCCCAATCAGATCAGAAGTGGTACGAGGTGGCGTAGACTACGTAGACGCGCCATTCCGTCCCGTCGGTAATGAAGGGCAGTCCGGTATTGAGATCGATCGCGCGACTCGAGATCGGACCACCGGCCGCGATCACGCTGACCCCGTTCGAGGTGTGCGCCGATTCCCATCCAAGACCGAAGGTGCCGCCAAACAAGTGCACCTGCTCCACCCCCGAGTTGGTGAGCGTCGGGACAGGGCCTGATGAGGCGTCGGTGTAGGCCCCAGCACGGATCAAAAAATGTTTGGTCGCATTGTATTCAAGCCCGAGATTCGCGTTGGCCATGAAGTCATTCTCGACGCGGATGGTAAAACCTTTGCCGCTCACTTCGTCATACGGATGCGGCATATACATCTGCAGATCGGCTGCGAGGGTGAGTCGCCCTGTTTTGTACGCGAGCCCGACCGAGACGCGTGTCGGAAGAATGCGCTGCGTATCGATGGAGTACGCGTGAAAGCCGGCGCCCATCGTTGCGGTCGGTGCGACGTCGGGCGTGTTGACGATTCCGCGAACATAGTAGGTGCCTGATCCGTAGAGTGGCGCGGTAGGTGAGCGGATCGAAAGGCCGAGCGACCAGCGCTCATTTACGTGCCACTGAACCCCGAGCGAAAACAAGAGGCCGATATTGGTCTCGTCGAGAGACTGAAACGTGTGCACATAGTCTTGGCCGAAACCGTTCGCGTTGAGGTTCGAGATGATGGTGAAGTCTCGCCGATAGGTGAGCGTGCTGAACACGGCCGACGCACCAAACCCGATGCTCACGCGGTCTTTGATTCGCACCGCGAACGACGGTCCCGCGATCACCGAGCTGTCATTCACGCTGAGATTGACGTTGGCGGCCCCGCCGACCGAGTCGTTTCGCTGATCGAACATGTAACCGTTTGGAGAGAACACGCCGAAGCAGAAGACCCAGATGGGCGGCTTTCCGTCCTTGCCTTTTCCGAGATGAATGAGCGAGGCCGCCGCGTTAGGCGAAATATTGAGGCTCGAGAACGAGAAATCGCGTCCAGGCCCGAGCAGGTTGTTATAATTGCCGCCGACGATTCCGTAGATGTTGGCGGTGACCGCCAGCGAGTCGTCGGTGGCGAATGCCGCACCCGCCGGATTGTAATAGGCGCCGGCCGCTTCTTCCGACAGTGCCACCGCCGCGCCGCCCATTCCGCTGGCCCGCTCGCCGATCGGATAAGACTGAAAGTTGCTTGTGACCTGCGCATCCGCGATGGCGCTCGCGAGTAGCGCGAATGTCAATGCGGCAGATGCGAAAATGGAGCGTTTCATTTACTGATGCACGCCGCCGAGCTTTTGGCGCGGAAGAGATTCGATCTCGGCCAACTCGTCAGCGAGAAACTGAGGAACTTCGGCAAAGACATCCTCGATGATCGATCGCAAAGGCGGAGCGCCGACCGATTCCTCGGCGGCAATTGCTTCGCGTACTTCGGTTTCAATTTCACTCTTCATCGTTTCGATTGTGGCGGCGGTGATCACTTTGCGCGCGATTAAATATTTTTGAAATCGCTCTATCGGATCTTTCTGTCGCCACTTTTCGGTGATCGATTCATCGCGATAGCGCGTCGGATCGTCCGAAGAAGAGTGCGCCGAGACCCGATAGGTGAGCGCTTCGATAAAGGTAGGTCCGCCACCTGAGCGCGCCTGATCGACCGCTTCTTTCACGGCGGAATAAACCGCTAGCACATCGTTGCCGTCGACACGGGCGGCGCGCATTCCGTAGGCATAGGCTTTGATGGCGTAGGTTGGCGACGCCGTTTGCCGCGTGGTAGGAGTGGAAATGGCCCACTGATTGTTTTGGCAGAAGAAGACCACCGGCGCGCGAAAGACCGCGGCGAAGTTGAGCCCGACGTGAAAATCTTCTTCACTCGATGCGCCGTCGCCGAGACAGCCCAAGATCACCGAATCCTCTTTGAGAATCTTGGCAGCCATCGCCATTCCAGTTGCGTGCGGAAGCTGCGTGGCGATGCACGACGACATGGTGACGTAACGTGCGGCGCGCGTACCCGGATGACAGGGAAGTTGGCGTCCCTTGGCGACGTCGTTTTCGTTTCCGAAGATTTGCGAAATGTAGGTGCGCAACGAAAGGCCGCGATAGATCGCCGCGCCCGCTTCGCGCAGCGCCGGCACCAGCCAGTCTTTCGGTCCAAGCGCCGCCGCCGCACCGATGACCGCAGCTTCTTGTCCGCGCGCTTCGCCGTAAAATCCGATGCGCCCTTGGCGCTGCATTCCGAGCAAGCGTTCGTCCATGATGCGAATGGTCAGCATGCCGCGTAACATTCGGCCGAGCTCGGCATTAGCGATTTTCGGGATCGCGGATTCGTCGAGTGCTGTGCCGTCTTCGCGGAGAAACTGCTTTAGGGCGAGCGCGGGATCGTCCGGCGGCGGCGGTAAGATTTCGCCGGAAAGCCTCACACCATTTCCATGAACATGAGCGTCGGATTTATTGAGGGGGGGACCTTCCCATCCCCCCTCGTCCGGCTGAGCCGTACGAGCCTCCCCCCTGCCTTGCGTTGCTCGCGCGAGCTTCCCATCACACCATCTCCATGAACATGAGCGTCGGATCTTCCAGCAGCGAAATCACGTGCTGCAGGAACTGCGCACCTTCGTAGCCATCGACCACGCGATGATCGAGCGAGATCGAAAGATTCATCATGTGGCGCGCCACGATCTGCCCGTCACGAACCACCGGTGTCTCTTTGATCTTGTGTACGCCGAGGACGGCCACTTCGGGATAGTTGATGATCGGCGTGGCCAAAACGCCGCCGAGCGTGCCGAGCGATGAAATGGTGAAGGTCGAGCCGGTGAGCTCATCGCGCGAAGCCTTTCCGGTACGCGCTTTCTCGCTCAGTTGATCGAGCGATTGCGCCACGTCGAAAATCGTCCGCTGATCGGCGTTCTTCAGCACCGGAACGATGAGACCGTCCGGCGTCGCCGCGGCCACGCCGACGTGATAGCTCTTGCGCAGAACGATCTCTTGCGAAGCCTCGTCGAGCGTCGAGTTCACGATCGGAAATTTCTTCAGGCCCGCGCAAACCGCTTTAACGATGAACGGTAAGTACGAAAGCTTGATACCACGCTCTTCGGCGCGACCCTTGGCGCGCTTGCGCAGCGCCACCAGCTCGGTCATGTCGCATTCTTCAACATAGGTGAAGTGCGCCGCGGTCTGACGCGAGCGATGCATGTTCTCGGCGATCTTCTTGCGCACGCCGCGGAAGGGNNACGGTCAACGGCGGGCAGAGTTGCGACCACCGCCGCAGCGCCAGCGTGCGCACCATGACCATTCTGAGCAGCCATTACATCTTGACGAGTGACGCGTCCATTGTCGCCAGTCGCACGAACCGAAGACAGATCGACGCCGAGATCGCGAGCAAGCTTGCGAGTAGCAGGAGCCGCCAGCACTTTCCCAGCCGAAGCCGAAGGCGAGCTGGCCGCCACTGGTACCGCATGCAACTTCGGCGGAGTCTTCTGCTCGAATTGCCGCTCTTCCTGCGCCGTCTTCGGCTCCGAAACCGTGGACTGTCGACCGTGGACTGTCGACTCTTCAATCACCACCATCACCGCGCCAACCGCGCAGATCTTTCCGGCGGCCGCGCGAATCTCGGCGATCTTGCCGGCGCGAGGAGACGGAATCTCGACGGTGGCTTTGTCGGTCATGACTTCGCACATCGGCTGATCTTCGCGGATGGTGTCGCCCACGGCGACCATCCACTTGACCACTTCGCCTTCGACGACGCCTTCACCGATATCGGGCAACCGAAACTCGAACGCCATCACGCCTCCAGATTATTGCGTAGCCTTCACGGACGACGACGTGCTCGGACATTTGAACGCAGTCCCGAACATCACGCGTTCCGACACATAGTCCAAGCGAAAATAGTTGCCGCCTTTGCCAACGGCTTCGTGCCGAAGTTCACTGTAGATATCGTCAATAGTGCTGGTGTTTCGCCAAACCTGAAGAGGTCCAACGTCTTCGCAATCGACCGGTGGATCGGCTTTCATGATCGGAATTCTTGGAACCACCTGCTCGGATGGCGCCTCTCGCGCAGGTGCACCCGCCGACACCGAGTCCGGTGTCGTTGTCGGCTGCTCGGGCGCGGGCGAACCAGTGGTGGCGCACGCCGGAATCAAGAAGAGCAGCGCGATCCGTCTCATTAGAAAGTCGCGGTTGCTTGAATCGCAGCCGCAACGCGGTCCGGCGATGGCATGTATTCATTTTCCAGCGAGTACGGAAACGGCGTATCGAAACCGGCGACGCGCGAGATCGGCGCCTCCAAGCTCATGAGCGCGCGCTCGGCGATCAGTGCCGCCAGCTCCGCGCCATAGCCGCAGGTCTTGGGCGCTTCGTGGGCGATCACCACCCGGCCGGTCTTGCGCACCGACTCGAGAATCGTTTCGGTATCGAGTGGAACCAGCGTGCGCAGATCGATGATCTCCGGATCGAATCCCGCTTTCTCCGACGCAATCGCTGCTTCGAGACAGGTGTGAACCATTGCGCCGTAGGTGAGCACGGTGACCTGCGAACCGGGACGAGCGATGTGCGCCTTGCCAATCGGCACGGTGTAATCGCCGGTGGGCAACTCTTCCTTGATGCGGCGGTAAAGA
>PLXG01000337.1:3423-3819 GCA_003153195.1 Myxococcales bacterium | reverse complement strand
AGAGCGCCCGTCCCCGAGACCGGCGTTGGTCGCGACTCTGGGTGAGGGTCGGGGGTCGAAAGGTCTCGGGGACCAGCGCGGGGTTGATCTCTCCGGCCATCGCCGACTCGATCAGCCGCCGGCGCTCGGAGATTCGCTCGGCGAACAGCGCCTTCATGAACGCCGAGATCTCGGTGCTGCCGGTGGTCACCCCTTCGATCCGCAGATACTCCTCGAGCGCGTACTGCATTTCTCGGGCGTTCGCGAACCGGTTCTCAGGCTTGCGCTCGAGCGCCTTGGCGATGATCGCGTCGAGCTGCTCAGGGACGTCGGGACGCCGGGTGCGCGCGTGAGCCAGCGGCGCGTCGGAGATCACGTTTCGCAGCAGCTCGAGCTCTTCGAGCTTGGGAAACATCC
>PLXG01000337.1:0-3415 GCA_003153195.1 Myxococcales bacterium | reverse complement strand
GCTCGGGCGCCATGTAGCGAATCTTCCCCTTCAGCTTCCCGCTGGTGGTCGCCTCGGTCGCGACCTTCGCGATCCCGAAGTCGACCAGCTTCAGGCCGCCCTCGTAAGTGACGATCAGATTTTGCGGAGACACGTCGCGGTGGATGATCGAGAGCGACTTCCCGTCGAAGGAAGTGCGGGTGTGGGCGTAGTGCATTCCTTCGGCGGCCATCGCCCCGATCCGCGCCGCGAGCGACAGCGAGATCGGATTGCCGGCTCGGCTGGCGGTGGTTCGAACCGTCGCCAGGTTCTCGCCGTCGAGGTACTCCATCGCGATGAAGAACGAGCCCTCGTGCTCACCCAGCTCGAAGATCTGGACCACGTTCGGGTGATTCAGCTGCGCCGCGAGGCGCGCCTCGGTGAGAAACATCTCGATGTGGTCGTTGTCCGACTCGAGGTTGTTGATCAGCCGCTTGATCACCAGCACCCGATCGATGCCCTGGACCCCGGGCTGCCTGGCCAGCCAGATCTCGGCCATGCCCCCGGTGGCGATCGGCGCGACCAGCTGGTAACGACCAACCGGCTGGGGTGAGACGCCCAGCTCTAGACCTCCATGATCTCCGCTTCTTTTTTGGTCAGAATCTCGTCGACCTTCTTGATGCCGTTGTCGATCACGACCTGAACTTTCTTCTCACCTTGCGTCTGGTCGTCCTCGGTGATTTCGCCGGCCGCTTGATATTCCTTCAGCATGTCGTTGGCCTCCCGACGCTGATTTCGAATCGCAACCTTGGCGTCTTCGCCCATGCGCTTCACCACCTTGGTGAGATCGCGGCGACGCTCTTCGGTCAGCGCCGGAATCGGAAGTCGCACCAATTCACCATCGGAAGACGGGTTGATGCCGAGGTCAGCCTTGCGCACCGCATCTTCGATCTGCGGACAGAGCTTCTTCTCCCAAGGCTTGATCACGATGAGGCGCGCGTCGGGAGTCGAGCACGACGCGACCTGGTTGAGCGGCGTCATCGTGCCATAATAATCGACGCGAACTCCGTCGAGAATTGCCAAGTTCGCCCGACCGGTTCGGACTTTGCCGAGCTCGCGCTTGAGCGAATCGAAAGCTTTGGCGATGCCACCTTCCAAGTCCTTCAAAACGTCGTTTACCATGGACGACTCTCCTCATCTGTTACCAGCGTGCCGATCGATTCACCCATGACCACGCGGCGAATGTTTCCATGCGCGCGAAGATCAAAGACCACGATTGCCAGATTGTTGTCGCGACAAAGCGAGATTGCCGTCGAGTCCATCACTTTGAGGTCGCGCTGCAAGACTTCGATGTAGGTCAGCCGATGGAACTTCTTGGCGGTCTTGTCCTTGACCGGATCTTTGTCGTAGACGCCGTCGACTTTGGTCGCTTTCAAAAGCACGTCGGCGTGAATTTCCATCGCGCGCAAACTGGCCGCGGTGTCGGTGGTGAAGTAGGGATTGCCGGTGCCGGCGGCGAAGATCACCACGCGACCTTTTTCCAAATGACGCATCGCCCGTCGACGAATATAGGGCTCGGCCAGCTCTTGCATCTCGATCGCCGAAAGTACGCGGGTGGTGACACCTTGCCGCTCGAGCGCATCCTGAAAGGCGATGGAGTTCATCGCCGTCGCCAGCATGCCCATGTAGTCGGCGCTCGCGCGATCCATGCCGTGCGCCGATGCGGCAATTCCGCGGAAGATGTTTCCGCCGCCGAGGACCACAGCGACTTCGACGCCCATCGCTCTCACTTCGGCGACTTCACTCGCGATCGACTCGAGCGTGGCCGGATCGATGCCGTATGAGCCTTCGCCCATCAGCGCTTCGCCCGAGAGTTTCAGAAGGATCCGCTTGAACCGAGGCGCGCCCATTGGAATGGACGCGAGATTACTCGACTTTCGTAGGAAATCCAATCGGAACGAAAAAGTGCGGGGGAGAGAGGAAGCGGAGGAGCTTAAAGGCCGGCCTGCTTGGCGACTTCGGCGGCGAAATCGTCCTTCTTCTTCTCTAGGCCCTCGCCGAGCTCCCAGCGAACGAAGCGGCGAATCTTGATGTTCTCGCCTAGCTTGGCCACCATCTCGTTGAGCAGCGAGGCGATGGTCTTCTTGCCCTCGGGATCGCGCACCCAGATCTGATCGACGAGGCAGACGTCCTTCTTCCACTTGGCGATCTGACCCTCGACGACTTTCGGGATCATGTTCTCTGGAACAGGCTGCTTCGGCTTGTCGCCCGGGTTGACCTTCGGATTGCGCGCCGCCTCGAAGCGGATCTCTCGCTCTTTCTCGACTACTGCCGGATCGACTTCGGCGTCGGTCACATAGATCGGCGCGGGAGAGGCGCCCGCGATGTGCATCGACACGTCTTTGATGAAGCGCTGGAAATCTTCGGTCTTGGCCACGAAGTCGGTCTCACAGTTGACTTCGAGCAGCACGCCCACCCGGCCGCCGTGAAGGTACGATGTAACGGTGCCTTCGGTAGCGATGCGGCCCGACTTCTTGGCGGCAGCCGCGAGGCCCTTCTTGCGAAGGAACTCGGCGGATTTTTCCATGTCGGCGTCGCATTCGGACAGCGCCTTCTTGCAATCAGCCATGCCGGCGCCAGTGCGCTCGCGCAAATCTTTGATCATCGTTGCGGTAATTTCAGCCATTGGAATTCTCCCTCATCGACAGTCAACGGTCGACGGTAGACAGTACGGAACAGACTCTAACGAGCGACAATGAACAGTCGGCGGCGATTAAACCGTCGACTGTCGACTGTCAACCGTCGACTCTCTCTAGGTTTCTTCGGTCTCTGCGTCGGGTGTTGCCGCGGCTTCAGGAGCCGGACGCGGTCCACGGCGAGAGGCGATCTCGACCTTGGGACCATCGCCACCCGAGGAAACGCGGATGGTCTCCGGCTTCTCCTCGCTGTGGTCGTCGCGATCACGTTGCGAAACCGCGCGCTCTTTGCCGATGCGTCCGCCGGCGATGCACGCGTCCGCCACTTTGCCGGTGAACAACTTGATGGCGCGAATGGCGTCGTCGTTGCCCGGAATGACGAAGTCGATCAGATCCGGATCGCAGTTGGTGTCGGTGATTGCTACGATCGGAATCTCGAGCTTGCGCGCCTCTTCGACGGCAATGTGCTCTTTTTTCGGATCGATGATGAAGACCGCGCCCGGAAGGCCCGGCATGGCCTTGATTCCACCGAGCGTCTTCTCCAGCTTGACGCGCTCACGCTCGAGCTCGAGAACTTCCTTCTTGTTCAAGCGATCGAACGTTCCATCTTCCGACATGCGCTCGATGGAGCGAAGGCGCTCGATCGAGCCTTTGACGGTCTTGAAGTTGGTGAGCGTGCCGCCCAGCCAACGATTGGTCACGTGGTACATGCCCGCGCGCTTGGACTCTTCGGTGATGACGTCCTGCGCCTGCTTCTTGGT
>PLXG01000051.1 GCA_003153195.1 Myxococcales bacterium | reverse complement strand
CCTCGTCCCGTCTTCAAGCGCCACGCTGGCGCCGAACGCTCCCCCGGGGCCATTGGCGACGATTAGTCGTTCGGAGTTGGCGATAGCGCTCACGCTCGCGGTGTAGGTCACATAGGGGCGGTGATTGAGTGGGTTTACCGAGAGCCAAGGGAAGTCGAGCACTCCGCCCGTTTGATAATCTCCGGCGGCATCGATCTGAGCGGCGGCCGACCACGCATCACCGCTCATGGAGGTGGACATCCAGATGTGCTGTTCGCCGTGGAAGTTCTGGCTGTAGGCTTCCCAGACGTAGTACCAGAGCCCACCGGAATCGTAGGCCAGCACCGAATCGTTCGCGGCCGAGTCGGTGGCATCGACCGGGGTGGTGACCGACGTGAAGGTCGCACCGTCGTCGTGCGAGATCGCCAATTGGTTTTTCTGCTGCACCGAATTGAGATCGATCGGGATCGACGACCAAGCCGCCAATACCGTGCCTTTGCCGTCGGCGGCGAGCACCGTGTCGCTCTCGACCAGCGACATCGCGCGCTTGCTCAGGTCGGTCGAGTCGGACCAGGTGAGCGTTGTTGCGTCGCAGGTCGCCGGAAGGCGAATCGCCGGTTGGCAGGCGCTTCCGTCGGCGGCGTGACCGCCGTTGCCGGGCCCCGCCGCATACCCAACCGATTCCGGATTGGTGCAACGTCGTGTCGATGCGTAGCAGAATTTTCCGTCGCCGCAGTCGGCGTCACGCGAGCAACCGCTGTTGGGCTTGGGAATATTAGGCGCACTCATCGGATCGAATGGGATCGCCGCGACGCCGCACTGGCCCGCGTCGATCCCGGCGTCCGTTTCTCCGGACGTCCCTCCGTCCGTGACAGAGTGAGATGAAGGCCGCGGAGTGGAAGAGCAGCTTGCGACCAGCAAGAAGATCCCAGAATACAATTTCATGCGCGGGTGCGCGAGCACGCGCTATGCCAAACCTAACGGCGTGCGACCTGCCGTCGCGGGCGTAGGCGCGGAGACACGAGTCTCCACCGAGGCCTTCCGCCTCGTTCGCGTGGCTCTGCGCAGCGGCGACTTGAGCGGTCAGTGCGTCTAGACCGCTTTCATATTAAAATGAATCTGCTGCGAGCGCCGATCCTCTCGCTGCGAACGGCGGACTCGTCGCTCCGCTGCTCGCCGTGCCGACGGGCACGTCTGCGCTGCTCTCTCCTCATGCGCCGTTCTCACTTCGGTCTCGTCGCTCTCGCTACGATCATTTCAATATGAAAGCGGTCTAGGCGGCGAGTCGCGAGATGTGGCCGAGTTTTTCGGCGAAACCCTTGCGATAGAACGTGCGCACCTCGGCCAAAAGATCCTCGACCGATCGCGAGGCCACGAAGCGCGACTCGAGTGAGCCCGCGTATTCGTCGGCGGCGGCGTTTGCGAGCGTGTAGCGATCGCGCTCTTCGCGCGACAGATCACCGGCGAAGCAGACGTTCGAAAACAGTCGGCGCCTGAGCTCGGCGGGCGGCTCACCGTTCTGTTTCCAGCCGACCAAAAGCGCGACCAAGTATTTGTCCACCTCGGCCTGCAGCTCGAGCTCGACGGCGGAGACCTGATGATCGAACTTGGCGCGGTAGACCAGGTAGACAAAATGGCTGACACCTTCGACCGCCAACATGAAGTCGTTCAAGTTGTGCTCGTCGAGCCGGCGCCGCGGATCGCGCAGCTCGAGGTTCTCGAGCGTTCGATCGTCCACGAACAGTCCGAGCTCGAGATCGTTCGACGTCGATTGTTTGATGAGTAGCTGCTCGCGCGGTGCGCGTTCGAGCACCATTCCATCGCGGCTATCTTCACCGACGAGAAAATCGCAAACGTCGAGATCGGTTTCAATGCGATAGAGAGACTCGATGCCACCTTGGAGCGCGCGAAGTAGAAATTCGCTGCCGGCGATCAAACGGGCATCCTCGCGGGTATCGCTCGCTCGATTTCCACCTACTGCATCTCTGGTTTGCGCGGGATGACACCGCGCGCGCGCAGCCGGCGAGCCAGCCGCTCCGATCCCGTTCGCAGCCAGCGTTCATAGAGCGCGACCAGATCACCATCGGTCAGTGCGCTCTGCTCGGAGATTTCAGTGAAAACGTCGACGAAGCCAGTGAACTTCGCGCCGAGCTCGTCGTAAATTCCTTGCAGCTCGCTGGAGCTTCGAAAGTGATAGGCGAGCTGTCCGTAGGCCGACACGCCCATCTGAATGTAGAAGTCGACGTCGACCAGTTTGCGTTCGAGCGAGTCCGAAAAGAACCCAGAGATATATAAGGAGGTATCGCCGACATTTCGTAAGCAGCGCACACGCTCGTCAGGCGAGACCACCTGCGCGTTGGCCAGCTTCAGCGTGAGCGGCTGGTCGTCCGGCGGGGTGGTGGTGAACCCTGCAAGAAGATTGACCAGATAGAACTCGGTCGGCTCGGACGCATCGAGCCCCTGTTTGCGAATCGCCGACGAAACTGCGTCGTGGAAGTACTCAGCCAAGGATGCTTGAGGTTTCAAATCCATGGACTTTGGGTCTCCCTAGTCTTCACCTTCATCTTCTCTTCGACACGAATCAGAAAGCAAATTAACAGCATGTTTCTACGCGCAAATTACTGAGGGTAAGGTTCATATTAGATGCGTATGTGGGTCCCTGTCGGCTTGATGAAAAGAGGCAAAATAGGGCATAAATTGGTTTCTGGGCGCGAAATCTGGCGATTTCGACCAAGCACAGCCCAGCTGAGCGAGAGAGGGCTCGCTTTTACTCAAATTGCCTCTTGCGGACCGCCAGCCGATTCTTATCATGCGCCTGTCAGCACTCCTCTAAGGTGAGTGCTAACTAACTCAAAGCCCTTTAAGGAGGCAGTAATGAAGATTCGTCCGTTGCAGGACCGGCTGGTCGTGAAGAGACTCGCTGAAGAGGAGAAGACCAAAGGCGGCATCATCATCCCGGACTCGGCCAAAGAGAAGCCAGTCGAGGGCGAAGTGATCGCCGTTGGCAGTGGCAAGGCGCTCGAGGACGGCAAGCTCCGTCCTCTCGATGTGAAGAAGGGCGACCGCGTCCTCTTCGGCAAGTACTCGGGCACCGAGATCAAGATCGACAACATCGAACACTTGATCCTGCGCGAAGACGAGATCCTCGGAATCATCGAGAAGTAACAGAGAAGTCGACAGTCAACGGTCGACAGTCAACGGTTTCGGAAAAGTCGCGGTTCGCACCGTCGACTGTCAACCGTCGATTGTGGACCTCTTCAAGGAGAAAAGTTCAATGGGAGCCAAAGACATTCTGTTCGACGAGAGCGCTCGCGCTCGCATCCTCACCGGCGTGAACACGCTCGCCGACGCAGTCAAAGTTACCCTCGGACCTCGCGGCCGTAACGTGGTCATCGAGAAGAGCTGGGGCGCACCGACCGTGACCAAGGACGGCGTGACCGTTGCCAAGGAAATCGAGCTCGAGAACAAGTTCGAGAACATGGGCGCGCAGATGGTCCGAGAAGTCGCTTCGAAGACCAACGACGATGCCGGTGACGGCACGA
>PLXG01000080.1 GCA_003153195.1 Myxococcales bacterium | reverse complement strand
CCTCATGCGCCGTTCTCGCTTCGGTCTCGTCACTCTCGCTACGATCATTTCAATATGAACGCGGTCTAGGTCGCTTCGATGACCAGACCGTTCGGTTCGACGCGGAATCCAGAACGCTCGAGAAGACCGGAGTGGCGACTACGCAGCGCCGGCACACCGTTGATTTCCAGAATGCGGAGCTGATCGTATTTTTGTCCGCGAGCCAGCGTCTTCACCGCGGTCAGCGCGCGTCCCAGGTCGACCTCGTCGATCGCATCGACGAAATAGGTGAGCTTGTGTCCGCCTGGCTCCAAGTAAAACGCCGGCGAACCGCGCACCAGCACCACGCGCGCGCCGCTCGACCTCCTCGGCTTGGCGGCATCGGCGTCGACGGCCGGCCACGGAATGAGCGCACCATACGGATTGGCCGGATCGACCGCGGCCAACACCTGGACCTCGGAGGCGTGTCGATCGCGATCGGCTCGCAACCGCTCGACCGCGCCCGGCTCGGCGAACTGTGCGCCCGAGAGGCCTTCCACGAACAGTCCGCGTCGGACCTTGCCACTCTCTTCCATTGCTCGCAGGACGCTCGAGAGAGCGGAGAATCCAGACGGCGGAGACTCGGCCTGAATCACCTCGCGACTCACGATGCCGTAGCGATCGAGGAGCAGGCGGGCCCACGCGTGCGCGCGCACGGTTTCATTTTCGGAATCGCGCGGCACCAGCGACCAGCGTCCACCCGAATGAAACCAGGCGACGGTGCGAGCGCCTCGCGCCTTCTTGCGTGCCACCGGACGCGGACTGAGCAGCGCGCGCAACGGTTGAAACGAATCGTTGGTCACCAAACCGGCCCACACCAGATCCCACAGCGCGCCCAGGAGCTCGCCCGAGGTCGCGGTCGAATTCGCTGCTTCGAGCTCGGCAAAAAAAGACGCTCCGCGCGTGCGAAATGAGTCGAGCAGCGCGGCGTGGAGTGGCCCCGCCTGTGGAATATCCGCCGGTGCTTCGAGCAGCAGCGGCAGTTGGCTGCGACGATAAAGAGCGATCCGTCCGTCCACCTTCGTCCCTTGGCCGAGCGCGCCGCGACCAACCCACACGATTTCGCCCAGCGCGCCGAGCTCGTCGAGCATGCGCGGCGTAAAATCTTCGACGCGCGCCGGCAAGATTGATCGTTCGAGCTCCGACAGTGACAGCGCCACACCTTCGAGCTGCTCGATGGCGCGTCTCAACCGGGGCAGTCCTTTGCCCTGTCGTTCGTTGCCGAGCCCATGCCAGTGTGGAAGGAATCGGCCTAGCACTTCCGATTCGACCGGCGCGATCTGTTTGCGCAGGTGGGCCAGCGTGCGACGGCGCAATTGTCCGAGGACGGTTGGATCGCAATACTGCCGGTCGGGTTTCGCTGCCTGAGCGCCCGATCGAAATTCGCCGGCCAGGAGCTTGCCCTGCTCGACCAACCGCGTGAGCGTCGAATGCGTTTTCTTGGCCGGCAAGGAAAAGCGGCGGGAGATCTCTCCGGCGGTGATGATGGCGTGGCTCTTTCCAAACCGCATCAGCAGCGAGTCGAGCGGCGCGTCGGCGGTCGCAAGGTATGCGTCTGGAATTTTGGTCTTGGATGAAATCGCGAGTGCATCTCGATAGCGCGCGAAATCTTCGATGGCGATGAAGCGCGATTCGCCGCTGAGATCGATGTCGATGGCGCGGCGACTGCGGAGGAGCTCATCGATCCAGGGCTGGAAGCTGCCGTCTGCGCGGCTGGCGATCTCCGCCGCCGATAGATCGCCGATTCTTCGCAACAGATCGTGGAGTCCGTCGGCACTGCGCACTCTGCGCTCGGGCGCCAGCGCCTGCAGCTCGGCTTCCACTTGATCCAAAATGGTCGGCTCGAGCAGCTCCTTCAACGATTCATCGCCGAGCAGCTCGCGCAAAAGCCCGCGATCGAGTGTGAGCGCCTGTGCCTTGCGTTCGGCCAGCGGCACGTCGCCATCGTAGATGTAGGCCATCACGTAGGAGAAGGCGAGCCCACGCGCGAACGGAGAGGGCGAAGGCGTCTCGACCTCGGTCACCGAAATCTCTCGTCGTGAGATCTCGCCCAGAATCGAAACCAGCGAACGCATGTCGAACACATCTTGAACGCACTCGCGGTAGGTCTCGAGGACGATGGGAAACTGCGGATGCTGCGATGCCACCGCCAACAGCGCCTGCGATTTTCGACGCTGCGACCACAGCGGCATGCGCGAACCGGGACGGCGACGGGGCAAAAGTAGTGCGCGCGCCGCGTTCTCGCGGAAATGAGTGGCGAACAGTGCCGAGTTGCGCAGCTCTTTTAGCACCAGCTCCTCGACCTGGTTGGGATCGGGCAGCAGCAGCGAGAGCGGCGGTGGCGTCTCGGTGTCGGCGAAGCGCAGCGCGATTCCGTCGTCGGTCGAGAGCGTCTGTACCTCGAACCCGACCTCGGCTGAAAGTCGCGCCGAGATGGCCAGCCCCCACGGGGCGTGCACGCGGGCGCCGAACGGCGACAGGATGCAGACGCGAAAATCGCCCAACTCGTCGCGGAATCGCTCAATGACGATCGATCGATCGCTCGGCAGTGTACCGGTGACGGTCTGCTCTTCGCGCACGTACCTGAGGAGATTGTGCGCGGCGAGCGGATCGAGATTGTAGTCGGACCGAAGCAACGTCATCGCGGCAGAATCGTCGAGCGCCCCGAGCTCACGCACGAATTTTCCCAGCGCACGGCCGAGCTCGGCCGGACGGCCCGGACCTTCGCCGTGCCAAAACGGCATGCGTCCCGGCTCACCCGGCGCCGGATCGACGATGACTCGGTTGGCGTCGATGGAGGTGATGCGCCAGGTCGACGCGCCGAGCAAGAACGTCTCGCCTACTCGGGTCTCATGGACCATCTCCTCGTCGAGCTCGCCGATGCGCTTGCCGCCTTCGCCGAAGTAGACGTGGTAGAGCCCACGGTCGGGAATGGTGCCGGCGTTGGCGATGGCGATCAGCCGGGCGTCTTTGCGCGCGACGATTTCGTCTTTGTCGCGATCCCAAATGATGCGTGGACGCAGATCGGCGAACGCGTCGGACGGGTAGTGTCCGGCCAGCATCTCCAGCACGTTGCGTAGAAGCGCCGGCGTGAGGTCGTGAAAAGAATAGGTGGCGCGCGCTAAACGCAGAAGTCGCTCGAGCGAAATCGGCTCGACCGAGCTCATGGCGACGATCTGTTGCGCCAGCACGTCGAGTGGATTTTGCGGCACCCGAATCGACTCGACCTCGGCGTCGAGCATGCGCCGACCGACCACCGCGGCTTCGAGCAGGTCGCCGCGAAATTTCGGGAAGATGCGGCCGACCGATCGCGCACCGACGGTGTGGCCGGCGCGACCGATGCGCTGCAGCCCGCGCGAAACTCCGCCCGGCGACTCCACCTGAATGACCAGATCGACCGCGCCCATGTCGATGCC
>PLXG01000214.1 GCA_003153195.1 Myxococcales bacterium | reverse complement strand
CGCCTGCCGGTCATTTCCAAGCTGGAAGCGGATAAGACACTTGGCTTACTCAATCTGGGTGATGTTGCCGGTGTCCATTGCTGGCTCGGTTTCACCAGATCGAAACGATTCAAGTTCAAGCTCTTGATCGAACTCGTTCTCCCTCTGAACGGAGCAATACTCCGTCGAGGCTTCTGGTGATGAAACCGAACTGAGCCCGCCCGCTCCGATGCAGCGCGGCGGGATTTTTTCGACCTCGAACCTGATCGTTGATCCGGATCAATATTACGAGCTTGCATCGGCGTTTGATGAGTTTGTGTTAGCGGGCACGAAGCCCCTTCGGAAGCAAGCGGGGTGTGATCCTCTAGAATGATGGACCCCCGCAGCCCACTGGCATCAAATGGAGACGGCGGCCATCGTGCCGCCATTTTCGCTTGCGGTGAGATGCTTGACGGGGTCTTACGAAGACGTCTCAACGAAACGACACCGACAAGGTCCGCACGCTCGAACCGGAAGCAGCCTGAAATCGCCAATCCCGCGCCCGTCTCTGTGACGTTTATTCATCATACCCTCCCGTCTTTTGTGCGCAGGGAGGTGTTGTCAGGTTAAGTGACTCTGAGTTGAGTTTTGTGAACGAACACTCCCCTAACCTCTTGAATAGATTTGCTCGAGGTTCGCGGCCAGATTGCACGCCGAGTTAACCTGGCAGCACCCTATTGCGCACTTATCGAGTTGCCCTGACAGCGCGGCCCTGACAGTCCCTGCGATGATTCCCGAAGCGATCGAGGACGCGGGCTCGTTAATCGTCTCGCCGACCGTTGGCGGCTTTCTGTTCGCATTCTACCTCGCGCTCGGCGAGATGTTTGCTTAACTTGCGAAGACGAGCCTGGTCATCGGGAAGCAAATCTTTATGGCGATTTTATTTTGTCGACCCCTTTCCACCACTCGAAATTATATGTCATCCCGATCATCTTTGGAGTCGCTTCTGGTTGCGCCGTCATTCCGAGAGGAGCTTACGAGATGCACGGTTTCATCTTTTTTCTCGGTCCCGAATGGTATGGGTATCCTCTCGCAAGGCGTGACCAAAGAAAGCGCAATAGCATTCTTCAAAACATCCCCGGGAAGCGCAGCTCTCCCGAAGACGTCGGTATGGACATCGCTTTGGCGTTCACGCTTGTGACCGCGCTCGCGATCAACATCGCGCTCCTTGCGCATTATCTGGGTTGAAGGAGAGTGGAAATGCACGTCGACACTCACTATCGGCTCGCGCGCTACGTTCCCATCGTCCGCGGATCGGCCAGACAAGAGACTTTCCGCGACGATCAAGACTACAATCTGATTTTGAGAATTGTTGTGGCATCCTTGCCTCTCCTGGGGCTCGTACTCGGCGTGATGGCGCTAGCCTTATGGAACGTAGGATGACCCTATTCGGAATGCATTTTTCAGATTGGTGCAGGGCTGAACAGTCACGGCTGTTGGAACAAATCCGCTGGCTCGAAACGGGTTCGCGCCACATTGGTGCTCGCACGGGAGGTGGCCCCTGGGTAGATATCACAGAGAACGAGCTAACAAGGCTGAAGCTGAACTACGAGCGGATCGAAAGGCTGTTTGCTGAACAGGAACGCGAGCTGGTCGAATAACAGGCAAGCCACCGATGCAGCGTTGCCGCCCAAGTAGGAGACCCCCGTTGGGCTTGAGCTGTACGTTACGCAGCGGCACGGGCCAAAATCCTTGAAGCTGGGTCAAGCGCCATCTGTCGAGCGACGCTATCTCGTCATTCGCCAGTCGACGATTGAAGCAGCGCATCGCGTTGCCGACACCGCTCTGCAATACCAAGGCTGCGATGCGTTTGTTCCAGAAGCTTAAGAAGAACACCGGCGTCCGTCCTGAGAGCATCAGCACTGATCGGTTGGCATCCTTTAGCGGGCAGCAGCGCGAGAGTTGCGAATCTCTCAGCGACATAGATCGGGGCACATGATCGGCAACAATCGAGCGGAAAATTCACATCTGCCAATCCGGCGACGCGAGCGCAAACAACAGAAGTTCAAATCTCAGGCTTCAGCCCAGAGATTCCTAGCCACCCACGTAGCCGTCTACAACACCTTCAATACCCAGCCCCCACTTAACCACCCGTCCCACCCTCCGCCTCCTCAGAGGCGGAGCGTTCAAAGCGTGGCGACTGGCGACCGTTGCTGCCTGAGCATCGCACCCTCCCCTGCACGATCGCGACCCGCGAAAGTTGCCCTGACAGTGCCGCTTACTCAGCTGAAAATTGATCGGCCCATACTCATCGCCTGTCCGTGCTACACTGTTGCTTGCGTCGAAGAGACACCAACAATGGCTAAGCGCATCGATGTGTCCAGTATCGCACCCGTCATCGGCACGCTCTATCCACCGCCATTCGATAAGCGCTGCCGCGCCCGCGAACGCAAAAGGCTTGGAGACGCCGCAGCACTAACACAGTTCGGTGTGAACCTGCTTCGGCTGCCGCCGCGAACCTGGTCGAGCCAGCGTCACTGGCACACCCGGGGCGATGAGTTTGTTTATGTCGTCTCCGGTGAGGTGGTGTTGGTCACTGACGAAGGCCCGGAAGTCCTGCGGGCAGGCGATGCGGCGGGCTTTCCGGCCGGTGAGAAGAATGGTCATTGCTTGCAGAACCGCTCCAAAGGCGATGCAATGGTGCTGGAGATCGGCGCACGCTTTCCGAGCGACGCGGTGCACTTTTCCGACATCAATATGATCAGCCCTGCGTTCGAGATACCGGCGATTTACACTCGTCGCGACGGCACTTCATATACGGATGTCAGGCGTCGCGGACCCGAAGGATAAGCGCATGACTCTATACAGGAGAATTGCGCTCGCATTTGCGACCATTGTTGTTTGTTTGATCGTGCTCGGGCTGGCGAGCGATTTTCTGGTCGATTGGGCATGGTTCTCTTCCGTCGGCTTTCTCGGCGTATTCTGGACAATTCTCCGCGCGAAGATCGCGCTCTTCGGCGCCATCTTTGTGGCAACTGGGAGTATTGTTTGGGTGAATGGAGCGATCGCGGCCCGTTTTGCGCGTTCGCGAAAAATGCCGCCGCGCGATACTCCGTGGCAAGCGCTCGGCAATGAGCAATTGCTTGAGGTAATCGAGCGCTTTGTTCGATACTTGCCCTGGCGCCTCCTCGTCGCTGGAATCTCGGTCCTTGTGGCAACGCTGGTCGCACTCGGCTGGACCTCCAGTTGGAATCTGGCGATCAACTACATCTACCAAGTGCCGTACGGACGAAGCGATCCGCTCTACGGCAACGATTTGAGCTTTTATCTATTTTCGCTTCCCGTCTTCGTTGCGCTAAAGGACTGGATGCTGCTAGTGCTCGCGTTGGGCACGCTACTCGCCGCGGTCGTCTACTCGGCCTGCGGCGAGATCGTGCTCGATGCGCGGCGCCGCTTCGTCTCGAGCGCGGCCATTCAGCACGGCTCGGTCCTTCTCGGTCTCTTCTTCTTGGTCGAGGCATGGTCGTTTGATCTCGACCGCTACTGGCTCCTCTATGGCGACAACGGCGTCGTTGTGGGAGCTAGCTACACCGACATCCATGTTGGCTTGCCAATCCTCATGGTGCTCATCGCGCTTTCCTGTGCGGCTGCCATTACCTCGTTCATCGATGTGCGGCTGCGCTCCATGAAGGTTCTGCTTGGCGCAGTCGTATTGTTGTTCGGCACGTCGCTTGTGCTCTCGCCCCTCGCCACGATGCTGTTTCAGAGGGTCTATGTAGAGCCCAACCAGCTGCAGCTCGAGTCGCCCTATATCGGTCGCAACATCGCGCTGACGCGAGAGGCCTACAATCTGACAAACATCGTCGTTAAGCCATTCACCGCTGACCAATCGCTCACATACCAGTCGCTTCAAGACAATCGCGCGACGATCGACAACATTCGACTATGGGACTGGCAGCCATTGCTCGACACATACGCACAGCTCCAGGAAATCCGCACCTATTACAAATTCCACGACGTCGACATTGATCGCTATGTGCTCGGCGGCACCTATCAGCAGGTGATGCTGTCGGCGCGCGAGCTGGAATCGGCGCTTCTCCCCGACAACGCACAGACCTGGGTAAATCTCCATGTGCTCTTCACGCATGGCAATGGGGTCGTGATGTCGCCGGTAACGCGCACATCGCAGGAAGGCTTGCCCATCTTCTATCTGCAAGACATTCCACCGGTCGCCTCCGGTGGCCCGCCCGTCAGCGAGCCGCGCATCTATTTCGGCGAAGGCGACGAACCTTATGTGATCGTCAAGGGGAGCACACCGGAGTTCGACTATCCGAGAGGCAACGATAACGTATACCGTGACTACAACGGCGCGGACGGCGTTCCGATTGGCGGAAGTGCACGACGTACGCTCTTCGCCTGGTACTTTGATGACCCGAACCTTTTGCTCAGCCAATACGTCACAGCTGAAAGTCGAATTGTTTTCCGCCGCAACATCCAGGAGCGCGTGCGCACGATCGCGCCCTTTCTCACTCTCGATCACGATCCGTACATCGTCATTAGCAACGGGCGACTCTACTGGATCCAGGACGCCTATACGACCAGCAGCTGGTTTCCCTACTCCCCGGCCTTCGAAGGCAGCACGACCAACTACATCCGAAATTCGGTCAAGATTGTCGTCGATGCCTACAATGGAAGCGTCGACTTTTATGTAACTGATCCCAAGGATCCCATTGTCGCAACCTACCAGCGCATTTTTCCTGGCCTGTTCAAGAAATTTGCGGCTATGGCCGCCGATCTTCAAAAACACGTCCGTTATCCGGAAGATCTCTTCCTGATCCAGGCACAGGTCTACCGCGCATATCACATGGACGCGCCAGAGGTGTTCTACAATCGTGAAGACCTCTGGCAGTTTCCACGTCAGCCAAATGGTAGCGACGACTCAATCGACAGCAAGATGGCTCCCTACTACATAAACATGCGCCTGCCCGGGGAGAAGCGCACCGAATTCGTTCTGATGCTTCCCATGGTTCCGAGCCAGCGTGAAAATATGATCGCCTGGCTCGCGGCGCGCTGCGATCCGCGCGATTATGGCAGATTGATCGTCTATGAGTTCCCGAAGGACAAGCTGGTCTACGGTCCTTTTCAAATCGAAGCGTTGATCAATCAGAACACCGACGTCTCACAACAGATTACACTTTGGAATCAAAGCGGTTCGCGCGTCATTCGCGGCAATCTTCTCGTCGTTCCAATCGGAAACTCGATTCTGTATGTCACGCCGCTGTATCTGCGCGCGCAGTCAGGCCAGCTGCCAGAGCTCAAGCGAGTGATCGCGATTTATGGCGACCGAGTCGTGATGGAAGAAACTCTTGTTGGCGCGCTGGCGGCGCTGTTCAAGGCGCCGCTCGAGGCTGCAGCGTCCGCGCCGACTGCCGGGCCGGTTGCGAGTGTGGCGACCGGACCACTTTCCGATAGCGCTCGCGCCGCACTTGCGCACTATGACCGCGCCATCGCCAAGTTGAAGGCAGGAGATTGGAATGGTTTTGGCGTGGAGCTGAATGCGATACGTCCGCTGCTCGAACAGTTGAACCAGCCTCCACGCGGTCACTAGCTGTAACGATTGTTTCGCGCAGACTTTTGCGCGCGAAGTCACTCGACGAGGGAGGGTCTTTTTTTCGAAGTCATCGTCCGGGCTGTGTTGTCACGTCAAGTATTTTTGCAATTTTAGCGTGCGGACCGACGCCAGCGTTTCTTTGAGTTTTTGAGGGCGTCGACGCCCTCAATTTCTTGCG
>PLXG01000325.1 GCA_003153195.1 Myxococcales bacterium | reverse complement strand
TGCACCGCGACCTCAAGCCCGACAACGTCCTCGTCGGGGGAGACGGCGTGCCGAAGGTCGTCGACTTCGGCCTCGCGAAGTCCCTCGAGCGGGAGACGCGTCTCACGAAGACGGGCACCGTCGTCGGCACGCTCGCCTACATGTCGCCCGAGCAGATCTCCGGCGCCCCACTCAGCTTCGCCAGCGATCAGTACGCGCTCGGCGTGACACTGTTTCAGGCGCTGACTGGATCGCTACCGTTCGCCGGACCCGATTTTGTCGGACAACATCTGGGAGAGGCGGCGCCCAAACCGAGTGTGCTTTCCCCGGCGCTCTCGCCCAAGTGGGATTCGCTGATCGCGCGAGCGCTGGAAAAAAATCCGACCAATCGATTCGCCACGCTCGACGACCTCCGCCGGGCGCTCTTTGCGATTCAAGTGAACACCGACACCTCCGCGCAAAAGACCGAGCGCGCGCCACAAAGTCCGGGAGGCGACAACCACGGCGACGACCACGGCGACGACCACGGCGACGCCACCAGCGCTCCGCCCGCGCGGTTTCTAATCGCAACCGAGCTCAGTCATTCGTCCGCGAGCGCGCTCTTTCACGCGACCGACACTCGCCTCGGAAGGCAGGTTGCGCTCGAGCGCTTTTCGCCCGACTATTTGCTCAGCTCGCAGGGAGCGAAACACCTTGCCTGGCTGCGTGGAATCGCGGCGCTGGGCGCGCCTTTTCAGCGGATCTTGGCGCTCGAAACCGAAGCCGACGGCGGAGCTCAAGTCATCTTCGAAGCAGTGTCGGGCGTGAGTCGCAGTCCCACTCAGGAAGAAATCACCTATCTATCTGCCGCCTTAGACAACCTGTGGGCGCGACGTTTGGCCCACGGATCGCTCGATCGCTCGCTCGTATTCGACGATCTTGGCGCCACCATTTTGGTGGCGGGAAGATCGCCTTCCGACCTCTCGCCGGCGGAAGAGCAAGCGACCTGGCAGAAAGCGCGCAGTTAAAGCGAAGTTCACTTGGCTTGACCTTCGCCGCACCGGCTGCGGGCCTCGTCCGCTTCGTTCGGCCTCGCACTCGGGCTTCGCCCGGCTCGGCCTCACCTCCTCCCTTAAATATCTACGGATATTCTCGGTCGTCGCGCCTCGCGGCCAAGGCTCCTCGCTCGGTGTGGCTCGATCAATTCAAGTGAACTCCGCTTTAATTCAGGGCGAAAGCACGCTCAAGAACACCGCGGCGCAGGCGGTGGCCGGAATTAAAAAGACGATCGAGAGCACCATGCCCGCCACCGCGAGCCCGTTGGACATTCCAATTTCGCGCGCGTGCTTGAGACCGATGGCAGAAAAATAAATTCCGCCCAAACAACAGAGCAACCCTATCACCGGCAGATATCCCAGCGTGCCGAGAATGAATCCGGTAAGTGCCTCGCCACTCGACGACGGCTTGATCGCCAACTCACCAGGCCGTCCCAGCTTGAGCGCATCTTCCAGCTCGCCGCGAACCTCTTCGACCTCGCGCGCGTACAGCCAGCGCCCGAGGACTGGATGGTAGACCAGATCTCCACGCTCCAGCTGCCCGCGACTGGCGAGCGCACGAAGCTGCTCCTGATCGTAAAATGACTGACGCCCGCCCCGCGTGACCAAGAACTGTCCGGCCATCGGAAAACTCCCGGCGCGCACCATGCCCGCTTATTTAAGCGTAACGCCCACCCCTTCGATCCGTCAATGTTGATTTCGAAGTTGTGCGAGGAGCAGAACGACATACAGCGCATGACCCACGTCACGCTCCGCGCTTTTTTGTGAGGAAACGCCTGAGGTTGCGCTGGGCAGGCGCAAGCCCTCGGCCACTCCCAAACCGAGCGCATAGGCGTGCGGATCACTCAGCGCGGTCGCGAGCGCGCTCACCACCTGTTCGGTCGCCGGTGAGATGGCCAGCAGCGTTCGCACCGAACGATATTTTTCCCCGAATGAGGCCAGCTGACCATCGAGCTTCGCCGACGCGCTGGCGGTGGTCAGCTCGCCCGAGGCGATCTTGCCGGCTGCATCGGAGGCAAGCGCGTCGAGCTTGGCGTCGAACTCGAGCACGTTGAGCTTTTGCGAGCGCCGAAGCTCGGAGATCTTTTCGCGAAGCAAAAGCGGCGTCCGCGCCGCATCGAACGGCTCACTCGGTCGAATGAAGAGCTGGGTGACCAAAAGCTCGCGTGGCTCACTCGACGATGTCTCGGTCATCGCCGATTGCGACGCCGCAATTCCGACCCCCAAGGTAGTGACCTCTCGGTTGAGCAGATTCTGCCGATGGCCGGGACTGTCCATGAGCCCGCGCTCCGCCTCTGCAACCGAATGCGCACGGGCGACGTTCTCCAAGATCAGCTGCGCATCGGCAAGCGGCGAGCCGGCGCGATGCACGCGGTCGGAGGCGTTGCCGGTGGTTGGTGAGATATGTCCGACAAATCCATGGGTCTCCATGTCCACCGAGTGAGCCCGCGCTACTGCGGACAGACGTTCGTCGAGGACGATCGGTGGAAGACCGGCCCGCGCGCGATCTTGGTTGACCATGCCTAGCATCTCGCTCTCGGCGTGCGCCGCATCGATAAACGGCGTCTGCGCCTCAATGGTCTGAGCAGTGCCCTCGATCTTCGACGGCGCTGGCACTCCGCAGTAGACCGGAAAGTTCGCCACGACCGAAGGCCCGAAGCGATCATCTGCGGTGATCTCGACCTGGTGACGGCCGCGCTTTTGGCAGACATAGGTGGCCCCCCATTGTCCCTCGCGCGAAAGAGGAATCGACTGCACTTGCCCATCG
>PLXG01000336.1 GCA_003153195.1 Myxococcales bacterium | reverse complement strand
TTCACCTCGCTTCACCTCGCTTCACGTCGCTTCACGTCGCTCCTCCCGAGATCAACGCGCCCAGCGTGCTACAAAAAAGTTGAAGGCTTCCAAGGAGACCACTGTGCCCGGGCGAGTCCTCATCATCGACGATGACAAGAGCATGTGCGACGTGCTGGAAGCCGCGCTCCGCCAGCGCGAATTCAGCGTGGCGTCGCGAACGTCGGCTGACGATGCTCTCAGGCTGCTCACCGAGGAGGAGTTTGACGTCGTGGTCACCGACATGAATATGCCGAGCATGACGGGGGTCGATCTCTGCAGACGGATTGTGGCCAACCGTGAGGACATCCCGGTCGTGGTCATGACCGCCTTCGGCAGCATGGAGACGGCGGTCACCGCGATCCGCGCGGGGGCCTACGACTTCGTGACGAAGCCGTTCGAGATAGAGGACCTCTCGCTCACACTCGACCGCGCGCTGAAGCACCGGGCGCTCCGCGAGGAGGTTAGGCGACTGAGAAGCGCTGTGCACGACCAGCACCGCTTCGACGAGATCATCGGATCGTCCGCGCCAATGAGGAAGGTCTACGACCTCATCTCGCGCGTGTCCGACAGCGACACGAGCGTGCTCATCACGGGCGAGAGCGGCACGGGCAAGGAGCTCGTGGCAAGCGCGCTCCACAAGAGGAGCCCGCGACGCGAAGGCCCGTTCGTGGCCATCAACTGCGCCGCCATCACCGATACGCTGCTCGAGTCGGAGCTGTTCGGCCATCAAAAGGGCGCGTTCACCGGCGCGGTGGCGTCCAAGCGCGGACTGTTCGAAGAGGCGCAAGGCGGCACGCTATTTCTCGACGAGATCGGCGACGTTGGTCCCAAAATGCAGGCGCAGCTTCTGCGCGTTCTGCAGGAGGGTGAGATTCGTCGCGTCGGCGGCGGCGAAGCCATCAAGATCGATACCCGCGTCGTGGCAGCGACCAATCGCGAGCTCGAAGATGAAGTGAAAGCGGGTCGCTTTCGCGAAGATCTCTATTTTCGCATCAACGTGGTCACCATTCGACTACCTCCACTCCGCGAGCGACCGAGCGACATTCCGCTCTTGGTAAATCATTTTCTCGCCAAGTACGCCGCGCGCGAACGACGGGCCGACGCGGGCATTGCACCGGCGGCCATGTCGACGCTCGAGCAGCACAGTTGGACGGGAAACGTACGCGAGCTAGAGAACGTGATCGAACGCGCGCTGGCGCTCTCGAAAGACGGTGTAATCTTGCCGTCCGATCTTCCCGCCGAAGTCGAACGCGAGCAGATCGCGGCGCCGCCCGGACTCATCGACGATCGCCCCACGCTGGCCGAAGTCGAGCGGCGTTACATCGAGCTCATTTTGCGGGAGACTGGCGACAACAAGAAACGCGCCGCGGAAATTCTCGGGATCGATCGACGCACGCTCTATCGAACGCCCGAACGCTCGGAGAAGGAATCGCGCGACGAGTCCGATCCCGATCCGCCCGACGAAGAATAAGAGCCCGTTTTAAGACTACTGACGGGTTGGATAGGGCTTTAGGTCGAACGAGCGAAAGTTGGGCGCGATCGTTCCATCGGGCTGAAGAAGTAACACTGGAACTCGCGAAGCGATTCCGTTCGGCAATCCTCCGACGAGAATTGCGCCATCCTTTCGACGAGCGGTAAATCCAATTCGCCGAAGCGGTTCGAGACTGCGCGCGGCATTTTTCGAAAACTGCTCGTCGGGCTCACCGTTCGAATGGAACCGAAGCAGTGGTTCGTGATTCACTCCGGCCTCGACCACAAGGATGTCGTCGTTCGGTTCGACTAGTAGCAGCGACGCGGCGTTTTCGTGCCACAGATCGATCTTCGTCAACTCATCCGCGCGCTCGAGCGCTCCCGTCGGGGCGAAATACGCGACGCCGAGATGGGGATCCTCTCCCTCGCGTTGAAGAAGGTAGAGGACCGTGACCTTGCCGTCCTGCGTCGTGACGGTGAGAGGCGCGCCCTTAGTGTTGGCGAACGGCGCGGCCAAATCGAACTCAGCGCGCGCTACAGCGGCGTTGTCGAGACCGATTCGAACGATCTGGAACTTCGAATCCAAGGAAGGACGCGGCGAAATTCCGAGCAGTCCGCCGGACGAATCGACCGACAGCGTTCCCGTGCTGGCTGGGGCGCTCAATTTAATTTCGGCGCCGATATGACCTTCCCGATCGAGGCGGCGAAATACCGGTGACCGAACGCTGCTGGAGAGAACAATCTGATCGCTTGCATCGATTAGGAGCTGGTCGAAATAGCTGCCGTCGTCGAAGCATTTGTCTGCGCCTTCGAACGATGGATCGGCGGTTCCGTCTGCATTCAGTCTGCCGATCTTGAATCGCTGCGGACCTCCATTTTTGGCCGAGACCATCGCCAGCAAGACGATCTTGCCGTCCGATTGAAATCCGCCCTGCACAACCTCGATCGAAAGCGCTTCCGCGGATAGATCTCCTAGCGCGCGACGACAGGGTGACGGACCGAGAGCGCCGCGACGCGCCCACAGCGCTTCCTCGAGCGTTTTGATCGCTTTGCCGCCAGGTGTTCCCCAAATGAATGCCGTCGGGAGTTCGATGAACATGACCCCCTGATCGCCGCTGCGGGCCTTTTCCGGCCATACCCACAACACTGCCAGAACCAAAAGTGGCGCTGCGATCGCGATCGAGTGCTTCGGTCGCGAAGCGACACGAAAAATGGAGAGCAGACCGAACAGAAGATAGTAGTAGATCGAAAAAGAGATCAGTCCCATCAAAGCAAATGCGAGTCCGTCGTCTTGCACGGCGCCCAAAAGCTCGCGAAAAACGAGGGCCAGAACCAACGCCAAGGTCAAGCCGGCGGGCCAATGATCGGCTACGATCTTTCGCATCTAACGCGTTTCCAGATCGGCCGTTTCGATGTCCGACCGATTCAACCCCTGCAATCCTTCCGGTGAAGAGTCGACCTCGTTTCGACGAAGCTTGGTGAGTCGGTTCATTCCTGGAAGTCCGGCGAGCGTGACCGGAATGGTATGCAGTGCGTGATAAAGCAGCGCGAATCCGAGCACCGTCTCGCCTTTTACGCCGAAGGTGCCGAGCGCGAGCATGCAGGCGACTTCGAAGGGACCTACGTTCGCAGGCAATCCTGGGATGAGCGCGGCGATATTCACCGCCAAGAGAACCAGAATAGACGCGGTCAGCGGTGGCAGCGTGTAGTGCAGCGCCGCCAGCGCCGACATCACCATCAAGACTTCAACCAGCCACGCCGCCATGGTGAGCGCCAGCACCTTGCCGGCCAATAGCGGGCTCCGCAGAAGTCGCGCGGTGTCGGCCACTTTGCGGAGAAATCGCAATTTGCTCGAACCGAGCAGCGCAAATGCGCCGAGCAGCACGACACCGATTCCGCCGGCGAGCAGACACCATTCGAGCGGGGTACGCAGACGCGGTGCCAAATGCTGCGTGCCGAGCAGCGGCAAGGTGAGAATCGCGAGCCCGATCGCCTCCAACACTTTTTCGAGCGCCTGCGTGGTGACCGCGGTTGCCAGTGGAACACTCTCGCGGTGCAGCATGGCGACGCGCACGCCCAGCCCCGCTTGCGACATCACCAAATTGTCGGCGGCGTAACTGGTGACGAAAAATCCCATCAACTTGCCGGTGCGCACGCGATTGCCGATCAGCAACTTCATGCGCAGCGCTTTGAGCCAAATGAGCGGAAGATTTCCCAGCGCCGAGAGCGCGAGCAGTGGAATGCTGGCACTTTCGGTCGACTGCACGATGGCGTGCCAGTCGAGCTTGTGCACGTAGCGAACAATCAGGATCAGCATGAGCGCGGCCACGGCCAGACGAAGCAGCTGAACCCGACCGACTTTCACTACATTTTCTCCAAGACTTCGATGCCGAGGAGATCGAGTCCAACCTTGAGCGTTCGCGCGACTAGATCGGTGATCGCCAATCGCGACGCACGGACTGCCGCTTCTGCTTTGAGCACCGGATGATCGGCGTAAAAAGTCGAGAAGGCGCCCGCTAGCTCAAACAGATATTCCGCCAGCAGATGCGGACGCGATGTTTCGGCGACGCTTTCGACGGCGCTGCGGAACCAGAGCAGCTTGGTAACCAGTGCGCGTTCGACGGGCGTGAGCTCGGCGATCGGTCCGTGCTCTTTCACTCCTTCGGCGTCGGCCTTGCGCAAGATCGACTGAATGCGCGCGTAGGCGTACTGCAGATAGGGTGCGGTGTTGCCGGTGAGTGATAGCGCTTTGTCCCAAGTGAAGGTGACCGCGCTGGTTCGATCTTTCGAGAGATCATTGTACTTCACCGCGCCCATGCCGACCACGCGCGCGATTTCGCGCAGGCTGGCTTCGTCGAGGTTGGTTTCGTTCTCGACGCTGTGCGCTTTGGCGACCTCATAGGCACGCCGCTCAGATTCGTCGAGCAGCGCTTCCAGCCCGATCAACTTTCCTTCGCGGGTCGAGATCGTTCCTTCGGGAAGGCGCATCAGCCCAAAGGCGATGTGCTCTTGGCTGGCGGTGACGCCGAGCTTTTGGGCGATGGTGAAAAACTGTTTGAAGTGCAGCTGCTGGCGCTCATCCACGACGATCAAGATGCGCGCCGGATTCCAGGTCTCCGATCGGTAGAGCGCTCCCGCCACGTCGGTGGTGGCGTAGTTGAACGCGCCGTCGGCTTTGCGCACGATGGCCGGCGGCATCTCATCGGTGCCGTCGGGCTTGCGAAAGAACACCACCAGTGCGCCGCGACTCTCTTCAGCGATCTTTTGCGAAACCATCTTGTCGATGGTGGAGGCCAGCCGATCGTTGTAGAAGCTCTCGCCGTGAATGACGTCGAAGGAGACACCCAGTCGCTTGTAGACGCGATTGAACTCGGTCATCGAAACGTCGATGAACTTTTGCCAGAGCGCGTGATTCTCGCGGTCGCCCTGCTGTAGCTTCACCAGCTCCGCGCGCGCCTCCGCCAAAAGCGGCGTGACCTTTTCGGTGTCGGCGTCATCGCCGTCGTCTTCCTTGGCCGCGCCGCCCTGTCTCTTTTCTTCCTCTTGAAACTTGATGTACAGACGCAGTAATTCTTCGACAGGATTTTGCGCGAACGCGTCGGCGTCCAGCCATCGTCGGTAGGCGACGATCAATTTTCCGAACTGCGTGCCCCAATCGCCGAGGTGGTTGTCGGCGATGACCTCGTACCCGACCGCGCGCAGGATGCGCTTGAGCGATTCGCCGATGATGGTCGAGCGAATATGCGCGATGTGCATCGGCTTGGCGACGTTGGGCGACGAGTAGTCGATGACCACCCGACCGCGCGTCGGCTTTTCCGAAAGCCCGAGGCGCGGTGAAGCGGCGGCGGCAGTCGCGTGCGCGGTCAGCCATTTGTCTGACAACCAGAGATTCACAAATCCTGGTCCGGCCAGCTCACTCTTGGCGATCGCCGCATGTCCGGCCACCGCCTCCATCAGCACCTGCGCGATTTCGCGCGGCGGCTTTTTGAGCGCCTTGGCCAGCTGCATCGCCGACGAGATCTGCAAGTCGCCGAACTCAGGCCGCGTCGCTGCGCCGGGCCGCGGTGTGGGGAGATTGTCGACCGCGCCGAAGCGATCCTGCAGCGCCTTTTGTGCAAGCGCGCTCAGCTTTTCGATCAGTTCCTGCATCGGGCGCACAAAGTACGTGCCCGGATGGGCGCTGTCAACGCTCGCGATCACACAAATTCGTCAATGCTTTCAAAAGGTCAGCCGTCGAGCGCAGTCATAACGAGCTTGTCGATGAGCTCGGTTCGATAGAGGACCAGATAGAACAGCGCGCAGTTGGCGAGGAGCAGGAGTGCAGCCTGAACGACGCGCGATATCCCCCTCGCCGGCCGCGTCATGCCGGAGAGCAAAATCAAAACGAACGATCCGCCGGCGCTCATCAGAAGCGCCTGCACGACCTTCGCCTCATGGCCACGAGCACCGACGAGAATGAGCAGATAAACTGGAAGTACGTAGAGTGCTTCGGTGGGCACGCGCGGCCCGCCTCGCGCGCGACGCAGTGTTAGAAACGCGATCGCGACCAAGATCACCGCGAATGCAATCCACGCCGCGATCATCCGCTGTCCTAGTCGATGCGCGAGCGCGCGTTTCTGCTGGAGCTCCGCGTCTAGCCCAGGATTGGGCCGATCGGCCGACTTCGCCAAGGCCTCCCGATAGAGGCCCTCGGCCACGAACGGATGGCCGGAGAGGATCTCCACGTCGGCCAATCCTCTTGACGCTAACCTGCTAGAATCACCTGGAATTTTTTCAGCGCGGCGATACGCCACGGCAGCATTGGCTAGGTCGCGATCTTGCACATACAGGTCTCCGAGCCAGTCCGCCGCCAGTCCAACGGCCCGCTCCGGAGGCTCACGGGAGAGTTGATCGAGTTGTGCTATTGAATTGGATCTACTGCGAAAAGGGAAGTTCGCTTGAATCGATTTCAAGCGGGCTTCGGCATCCGTTG
>PLXG01000224.1 GCA_003153195.1 Myxococcales bacterium | reverse complement strand
GTGTTCTCTGTGTCCTCTGTGTTTTCTTCCTAGCGTCTACCCGACAATCAAATACCCGCGTTCGAGCAGCGACAGCAGCGCCTGGGCGGTATCGAGATCGGTCTGCGGGCTCTGGTCGATGATCTGCTGGACTGTGGCCTCGTCGAGGGCGGTCTGAATCAGATCAAGCTCTTGCGGCTTGAGCTCGCGCAGGCGCGGTTCGAGCGGGCGCGGGATGGACACGATGGCCTCGAAGGGCGGCAGCTTGGCCGACAGCTCTCTGAATTCGTCGAGCTGGCGCATGCCTTCCATGAGCAGCCCCTGCGACGATAGTTCGATCACGTCTTTGCGGCGAACGGTCTTGAACTCGACCTCGAATTCGCCCTCGTTCCAGATCAAGAGCCGATAGACCGCGAATTCGCCAGTAAGCCGACCCAGCTCAGCGTCGATGATTTTGCCGCCGCGAAAATAGAGCGTGGCGTTTGTTCCCTCGGGGTTTACGAAATGAATCGCGCCCGACTTGCGGCTGACCTCGATGGTCTGAATCAGATCGACCACAGCCATGTCGGCGAGCTGACCCGCAAATTTGGTACGCGATTCGCGTTTGTTCTGCTCGAACGATTCGCGCTGCCGCTTCTGCAGCAGGATCTTCACGCGCGTGACGATCTCTTTAATGTAGAAAGGCTTGGTCAGGTAGTCTTCGATGCCGAGCTCGAGGCCGCGAATCTTGTCTTCGACGTCGGACTCCGACGCTAGAAAGATGAACGGAATCGCAGCCCACTCGGGATTCTGCTTGAGTCTGGCGACAAACTCGAACCCATTGAGCTCCGGCAACTGCGTGTCGGCGATGATCAGATCCGGCACCGAGGTCTCCACTTTCTGGAGACCGTCGAAGCCGTTCATGGCGCAGGTTACGTTGTAGCCAGCCTTCTTCAGGCTGACCTCGAGAACCCGCAGGCTCTTGGTATCGCTATCGACGAGAAGAAGACTAGGCTTGGCCACCGTTACCCCAACAAAGCTTGCAATTTTAGCGCTTCGATCGCAAGGGGTCAAACGGAGGCGCGATAATCTTGGCGAGGTTTTCCTTGCACAATCAGCAATTCAGATTACTGATTTATGTTTCAGGATCTCAGTGATGCTGGCGAGGTTTGGAACTCGCTCGAGCGCATGGGCTACGTACTTGAGGCTGTTGGGGATATGCACCAGGAAGCTGGGATTCTTCTTCACCCGATCGATGAACACGAAGCGTCCTGAGTCCTTCAATTTTCGTTGCACCGTTTGCAGCGCAAAAAGCTCGCGAAAATGCCGTGCTTCGACGCCCGCGCGATCAATGAAATAGTCGACCAGCTCATCGAGCAACTTCGGCGAAAGCGAAATGTAGCTGTCGCGCAGAAGTCCGACCAAGTCGTACGCGCGTGATCCGAGCAGCGCGTCTTGAAAGTCGATCACCCGCAGCTGCGGACCGATGGCGCGATCTTGAACCATCAAATTGCGGCTCTGATAGTCACGATGCACAAACCCGCGCGGCTCAGCCGCCAATCGCTCCGCGATCCATTTGAACTGTCGCTCGAGCTCGCTCGCCTCAGCCGGCGAAAGCGCGATTCCTTGTGCCTCGAGCCCATACTCGCGAAAGTGGTCGAGCTCCCATTTCAGTAACGTAAAGTCGAAGCCGCGTGAAAAAGCCACGCAGTTCGGGTCGGGTTGGCTGTCTGCAAACTCTTGCATGCGAATGAGCTCGTCGATCGCGCTGCGGTAGTAGGTTCGGCGAACCGCATCGTCGTCCGCCAGCACCCGCGACTCGAAGGTGATGTCCCCCAAATCTTCAAGATAGATCAGCCCTTCGGTGGGATCGAATCGATAGATGTCCGGCACCGAGATTTTGCCGCTCCGCAGATAGCGCTGCACGTTTAGGAACGGCAGCTCTTTGGGAGCCTCTTTCCCGTTGGCCTCTTCGGACCGGAGCGGATCTTCGCCTAGCTCCATCAGCACCAGGCTGGCCGGTTTCCCACCCGCCACATCAATCCGGTGGTAGCGCCGAAGCGAAGCGCCTCCCGGCAAGGTCGTCAGCTTGAGCTCTCCTGCGCCGCAGATCTCTCGAACGGCCGGCGCGATCTTCGCGATCAGATCGGTCATCGCCACGACTTATATCAGGTATAGTTGCGTTCGTGGATTCCGATTTGCGCGAGCGCCTGCGCACCGGCGCGCTCGATCTTCAGGTCTCGCTCGATGGCGCTCAACTCGATAGCTTCGATCGCTATCTAGCGCTCCTACTGCAATGGAATGAACGCATCAATTTGACCGCGGTGCGAGACGCTAGGGGAATCGTGGAGCGCCACTTTCTGGACAGCATCGCCATTGTCTCCGCACTGGAAGGCGCCAAGACCCTGGTCGACATCGGATCGGGGGCCGGATTTCCGGGCGCCGTCGCGGCGCTCTGTCTACCGAAGCTCGAAGTCACCTGCGTTGATTCGATCCAAAAGAAGATCGCTTTTCTGCAAACACTCAAACGGGAGCTGCTTTCGAACCTCCAGCCAATTGCGGCTCGCGATTCGGAGCTCGCGGCGCAAGGTCGGACCTTTGACGCAGCCGTTTCGCGCGCCACTTGGGATCCGCAAGAGTGGTTGGAGCACGGTGCGGTACTGGTCAACGCCGGCGGAGTCGTAATCGCCATGCAAGCCGGCGAGACGGCGCTTACTCCACCTCCGACCCTGACGCATCGCCGGACGCTTCGACTGCTCAACGACGGGCGAGTTCACCAGGTCGTCTCGTTCGTCCACCAGTAGGTTCCACGTGGAACATCTCGTTTCCCTCCTCTTCATGTTCCACGTGAAACATGACCGGTCATTGTCTTCAGCGTTCCACGTGGAACGTTGAACATTCCCCCCAAACGATCTAACGTGCCGCCCGTCATGCCGACGCTCGATAGCATCGCGGAAGAGCTCGCCGGCCTCGAGCGCCGGGGACTTCGACGTTCGCTCCGGGCGGTCGAAGGTCCGCAATCCGCCACCCTCAACTTGGACGGCAAGATCGTTGCGAACTTCTCCTCCAACAACTATCTCGGGCTGGCCAGCGACTCCCTTTTGACCGACGTCCGATGTCCGTCTGGCTTTGGCGCCGGCGCATCGCGACTGATCGCGGGCAATATGGCCGAGCACCGCGCGCTCGAAGCGCTCCTCGTAGATTGGAAAAAGAGCGAGGCCGCCCTGCTCTTCAACTCTGGCTATCAAGCCAACGTAGGCTTGGTTTCCGGTTTGATGGGTCCTGAAGACACCGTCTATTCGGACGAGTTGAATCACGCCAGCCTGATCGATGGCTGCCGGCTGTCGCGCGCCCGGATTCAGGTCTATCCGCACAACGACACGACCAGTTTATCGCGAATGCTCCGCTCCGCTTCCCCGGCGCGCCGAACGCTGCTCCTGACCGAATCGGTGTTCAGCATGGACGGCGATCGCGCTCCCCTGGCCGAGCTGTCGGCGTTGGCAAAGCGCCACGATGCTCTCCTGGCAGTCGATGAAGCTCATGCGGTGGGCGTCCTTGGCCAACGGGGAGCCGGCCTCTCCAGTGAACACGATGTAGACATTCAAATGGGCACTCTGGGCAAGGCGCTGGGCGGATTCGGCGCGTACATCACTGCGAAAACAGTCATTATTGAGC
>PLXG01000448.1 GCA_003153195.1 Myxococcales bacterium | reverse complement strand
CGTGGATGGATTCGCTGCTCACCGGACCGTGGGACGACGCTTACTACCAGCGTCGGGCGCGCATCGGGCGCGTCCACGTACGCATCGCGCTCCCGCAACACTACATGCTCGGCGCAATGAACGTCATTCAGCAAGAGATGAGCACGCTCATCGAGCGGCACTATGCCGGTCGCGTCGTGGATGAGCACGCCGTGCGAGCAGCGCTCACCAAGATCCTCGACATTGAGCTCGCAATCATGCTGCACACCTATCGCGAAGACCTACTCGCGCAGCAGGCGCGGCACGAGCGTCTTTCGACATTTGGCCAGCTGGTTGGATCGATCGGTCATGAGCTGCGCAATCCGCTCGGTGTGATCGAGTCGTCGCTGTACATCTTGCGTGGCCAAATGGGCGAAGGTAGCGATCGTGTGCGGAAGCACGTCGATCGTATAGACGAGCAACTCAAGATTTCCAATCAAATTATTTCCGATTTGCTCGACATGATCCGCGATCGGCTGATCGAGTTAGAACAGGTCAACATTAACGCTCTCGTCGAAGGGATCCTCGCGAGCACACAGCATCCGCCGAACATACGATTCGTCACGCACGGCCTCGAGAAGCTGCCCGAGGTTCGCGCCGACCGCAGCAAGCTGAGGCAGGTACTGGTCAACCTCATCGACAACGCAGTTCATGCGATTGGGGAAAACGGCGAAGTCCGAATCTTAGGTTCGATCGTCGATCAGATGCTGCTCGTGACCGTCGAAGATACCGGCCCGGGCGTCGATCCCAGCATTCGATCCCGTTTGTTCGAGCCGCTCATCACCACCAAGACCAAGGGCATCGGTCTGGGGCTTCCGCTGGTTCGTCGGATTGTCGAGCGACATGGCGGAACAATATCCTACGAGCCGCCTTCAGCGGGTGGAGCACGCTTTGTCATCCGCCTGCCAATCGGAGGCGCGAATGCGTAGATATCTCATCGTCGACGACAATCAAGCGTTTGCTGAAAACCTCGGTGAGATCCTGACCGATGCGGGCGCTGAGGTGAGCATGGCGACAAACGGCCAAGCCGCGCTCGACCTCGTGTCCCAAACTCGCTACGATGCACTTTTGTCCGACATGCGCATGCCAGTCATGGGCGGCGCCGAGCTAGTGCATCGGGTGCGCCGCATCGATCCCGGTCTCCCCGCGATTGTGATCACCGCGTACACCCATGACGATGATCTCTCAGCGGCGAGGCAAGAGGGGCTCTTGGCGGTGCTGCCGAAACCAGCGCCCGTAGGACGACTGATCGAGCTTCTCGGTGTCGCACGTCGAGATGGTCTCGTCGCGCTCATCGAAGACGACGTCAGTTTTTCGGACAACTTAAGCGATGTATTGAGGTTGCGCGGCTTCGCAGCAGTTACCGCAGCATCGGTCGTCGAAACCGAGCGACTCGGAAATGTACGTCCTTTTGCTGCGCTGGTCGATCTACGAGTCCCGGGCGGTCGAGATGGCGAAGCGATGGTACGACTGGCGAAGAAGTTTGCCGGACTCCCCATGCTCGTGATCACCGGGCATGAGGGCGCCATTCCACCAGAGCCGCATCAAGGACTGTTTCTCAAGCCTTTCCATACGCCCGATCTGCTCGCCAGCATCGACCGACTCTACCTGGCACGCCGTGTCTGAACGCGCCGAGTCGCACACGATTCTGTGCGTCGATGACAACCTTGCGCTCGTCGAGAATCTGAAAGAGATCTTGGCGGACGTCGGTTATGTCGTGTGTACGGCGGCGAACTGTAAAGACNNCATGGCGACGGCACCATCCTTGCGGGACAACTGCGCGAGTTGGTTCCCGACGGGCAGGTCATCTTGCTCACCGGTTTTGCCAGTGTTGAATCGGCGGCGGCAGCCGTTCGTTCCGGAGCTTGGGCTTACCTGATGAAACCGTGTGCCACCCCCGATCTCTTGCGCGCAATCGAGCAAGCTCTGCGACAGGTCGATCTGCTCAAAGAAAAACGTGAGCTCGTGCGTCGGGCGCAGGTGGCGGAGAAGCTCGCGGCAATTGGAACGCTCACGGCAGGACTGTCCCACGAAATCAAGAATCCGCTCAACGCCGCGGGACTTCAGCTCACCGTGCTCGAAAGGCGCCTGAAGAAATTTCCGCTCGAGTCGCAATCTGCGCTGGCCGAACCGCTCAAGCTGGTGCAAGACGAAATTGCTCGGTTGACGCGCATCCTCGATGAGTTCCTTCAGTTCGCACGGCCCCGCGAGATCGTCCTTGCGGCCGTTGATTTGGCGAGTCTCCTCACGCGCGTGGTAGATCTGCTGGCAGCGGCGGCCGAACGCGAGGAAGTTTCGCTAGAACGGGGTTGGGAAAATAGCGTGTCGGTATTTGCCGATGAGGGACGTCTGCAACAAGCGATTTTGAATCTGGTTCTCAACGCCATACAAGCCACGCCTCGCGGCGGATCGGTTCGCATCGAAACGAACGCGCAAGGACGTGAAGTGGAGTTGGCGATCGAGGACACCGGTCCCGGTATTCCCGAAGAGTTGCGCCGACGCATCTTCGAGCCGTTTTTCACGACCAAGGCGGGCGGTTCCGGGCTCGGACTGCCACTCGTCTACAGCATCGTCGAACAGCATGGCGGCTCGATCTCGATCGATGACGGACACAAAGGCGGTGCCCGCATCGTTGTCCGCCTGCCATCAGAGAATTCTTACGTCGGCAAGAGCACGCGCTGAAGCGTAGTCAGGAGCTCATCGAGCCGCAACGGCTTCGAAAGCCAGGGTGCCTTACCACGGTCTTTCGGTGCGTAGCCCGACATGAACACCACTTGCAGTGCATCTAGTTTTCGCCGCGCTACCTTCGCGAGCTCGAGTCCGTTCATTCCATGCATGAAGACGTCGGTGAGGAGCACATTTGGACGAAAACTGTCGAGCAGTGCTAGGCCTTCTTCGCCGGTGGTCGCAACCGCGACATCATATCCGGCGTCACAAAGGATCTCCGAGAGAGCACTCGACGCATTTCGCTCGTCGTCGACGATTAAGATGCGCGGACGAACCATCAAGCGCTCTGTTTGGACGACTGCGTCCATTTCATCGTCCGATCAACTCGAGTGCGCGGCGGGTGATCTCCGACGCCACCGCCTCGTCGTGACTGGTGACTTCGACTGCTGTGCCATCGGAGGAGGGTGCGATCTCAATGTCAGGTAAATAGAGCGGACAGTCGGGAACACGGTCGAAGCCGCGTGCCGTTGCATACGCTAGGTGGCATCGCATGAGCGCGATCGTCGATGGTGCATTGTCCGGATCGGCGAGATGAACGCGGAACCCATTGGGTAGGATTTTGAGCGCGGACGAAGTTATGACAGGACACGCGGCACGAACTTGCGGTGCGATGTCCGCACACTCCGCTTCTTCAAATGCGATCATTTCAGATGCCACGGCTGCATGTTCTTGCGCGTGTCGATCGCGGCCTCGATCCCGAGCACCGAGAGCGATAACTTGCCCATTCACGCCGGCAGTGGCTAAAGAGACCCCGGGCGCGCGTACCGCAGCCGGAACTTGGACAGTTCCGTGCGCCCCCGCGCAACCGCTCACGAAGATGCCGATTGAACCAAGGGCAAGCGCCGTCCCAGCCACCCTGTCCCACATCGATGAACCGAAACGCATACCTGCTGATTGAGCAAGATTGGAGCCAACCGAAAACCCGCACTATTTCTCGTTTTCAGCGCATAAGTAGCGCCGCTTCGGACGAACTACGAAAGTTTTGCGGGCTACACCTCGCGATTGAAATGAACCGAGTCTTTGACTGTCGTGGTTGCCTGGGAGCTTTCGGCGGCCTGCTCAAAGAGATCTACCATAACGTCGGCTTCCCACTGGTACGGCCGCCCGTCTTCGTGAACCTGACCGTTTGCAACCAGCGCAGTCGCTTCGGCAAGCGGTACTGACTGAAGGTCGCGCACCAGCGCTTCGAACCGTCCCTGTCTGTGGGGATCGAGAAAATGAAATCGAGTCTTCGCCAGATACGCGGTGTGAAAATAGGCCGGTGTGAATGCGAGACCATGGAGACCGAGACGCTCCGCCATGCGCAGAAAGAGCTCGTTCATTTCGCGAATCAGTCCAAGCCCCGGAGCATCCTGTCCCGGCAGCGCCGGGCGTCCTTTGGAAAACTGTTCACGCGGATTCCGCAAGTTCAGCCAGTGGATATAGAGGACGCGAAGCTTTCCAATCTCGCGCCGCTCGAGTGAGCAGTCGATCAAACGATGTTCGACTCCATCTGCTTTGGCGTATAGGCACGCACGTTCGCCCCCCGCAGGCGCAGGTTCGATCGTGACTCGTAGCTCGGCGTACCCGAGACGCTCGACGTACGAGAGGATTCCGTATTGGTGGAGCGCATATTCGAGCCCCTCGGTCGTGTAGTATCCGAGCAGACGCGTCGGTGCTTTCGGGCGACCAAATAGCTCGTCGAGATCGGTTGATCCGAGCTCGTCGTCCGCGCCGAGCTTCCCTGGGTCTAGGCGCCTGGCGATTGCGCGGAAGCGCATCGACAGTGGGTCGCGGTCTGTGATTGGAGAATCGGAACGCCTCGCCAGCGCAAGCGCGGTCCCGGCGAGAACCTTCCACGAATCGGCCGAATACCCACCGCCGGGAAGCCATACCGACGACTGGCCTCCGAGTTGACGGGCGACCGTGAGATCGCGCGCTCTTACCGCTGCCATCGAAATACCCACGGTGCCCAGTCGATCGCCCGCGACCACATCCCCGCCCGCGATCACGAATGTCAGCTCGACGGTCGGCATGCGCCGAAGAAGCGCGTCCAGCGCGGCAGCATAGGTAGCATCTGTTGTGTGTTCGACAATCGTCTCATCGACACCGGCGAGCCCATCCCATCGGGATCCCGAAAGAGATCCGATCCACACCGTCGGATCCAGAGAGAGACAAGCAGCGGTTCCGTCCGGAGGGTGGGCGTCGAGATCCAGCACGGCGATCTGTCCTACAAAGCCGTCGCGACGAAGGACCGCAACGGCAACCGCGATGTCATTGATGACGCAAAGACCACCGCCGTGAGTGGGCGCTGCGTGATGAAATCCCCCAAGGAGATTCAAGGTCGCTGCGCGCGTACGGACACTTTCGCGCGCAGCGTCGATGGTTGCGCCGACTGCAAGGCGGACTGCGCCAAGCATCGAATCGACGAGGACCTCTTCGGGCGCAATGGCGAAGATGTGCGCTAATGTCTCTGCGCGCGAAATCGATTCGAGGTACGCGGGCGTGTGGACGAGCCCCATTTCGTCGTAACTCGCGCGCCTTGGGCTGCGCACGTCGCGAGAGCGAATGACACGCTCACCGACGAGATACCAGAGTGCCAAATCGGCGCGGCGGGTTTCAATCCCAAACCTTCGTTCGAGCTCGGCGCTCGCAATTCGATAGGCCGGATCATAGTAGATGGACAGCGCCGGTTGCTTCCTCCAGGGCAACCACATCACAACGAAACGTTGATGCGGTACTCCAGATGGACCGGTACGTTCAAGGTAGCGGCGATGATGCAGTGCTGCTTGGCCTTCTGCAAGAGCTGTGCGACCCGTTCTCGGTCTGGCTCAAAGACCGCCAACTCGACGTGGTGGGTTACCGAGGAAAAGCGCGGACCCTGAGGCGTTTGATCAAGCACTCCGTCGACTCGGTCGTGATAGCGGTAGCCGGCAAGCGGCGTACCTTTGGCGACTGCGCGGAAAGTTGTGAAGAGACACAGCCCGACTGCCGCGAGCAGCAATTGTTCTGGACTCCAGACACTCTGATCGCCGTCGAACTCTGGAGGTGCCCCGCCAACAAACGGCGTTCGGCCTTCACTTTCGACGCGAGCGTGAGGTCCATCGCAAATGAGAGCGACTTCGTACCGATGTGGGAGTGGTTGCATTTATTCCTCTGCAATCTTTGCCGCGAATCGAAGATGGTTAGTGTGCTTCGATCTCTTCGAGAGCGAGCTGCGTGATCCGTTTTGCGATCTTTCGATCTCGACTCACGATCTCGATCGCGCGCCCGTTGGCGGAAGCGTTTATCTCAACGCCTTTCATGTAGAGCGGGCAACTCGGCAGTCCTTCGAACGCTTGCGCTCGCGCGTAGGCGAGGTGGCAGCGCATGAGTGCGAGGGTGGGCTCAACATCTTCCGTTGACTTCAAATGCACTCGCACACCGCTTTCGATCTTTTCCACGGAGGTGCTCCGCATGAGCGGACACGCGACACGTATTTGTAGCGGAAGCCCGGTGCACTCTTCGCCTTCGAACTGCTCGAGCGCCGCGGCGGCGGACTCGTGTTCGGCAGCGTGTGCGGCGATCCGTTCGGCTCTTTTTAAATGAGGAACCGTCGGATTGATCGTATCCTCCTCCTCGAAACCTGTGCGGGCAGCCGCGGGGTCAATGACGACCTTACGCGAGAGCGGGTCGTACTTCGAAAGCTCATAGCTCGCCTTCTGCTTTTCGAGCACTGCTTCGCGCCGATGGGCCGCCGCGCTCATATCATCTGGTTTCGGTCGCGAACCGGCGCAACTTACGAACAGCGTCCCAATCATTGCGATATAGATCTTCATCATCGTCGCTCCTTCCGCCGCATCAGTTGCGAGGGCCGTGCCAACGGAAGATATCTATAGGTCCCGCAGGATCGCGAAATTCGTGCGGTGCTGCCGCATACGCCGCAGATCTTGCGTGTTTTTTGCCTGTGTCTGCGGAGGCTATCGTTGGCACGACTCCTGCTCATTGAACACGCATGAAACCCATCAAGAAGATCCTTGTTCCCACCGATTTTTCCGACTGCGCTCGGACCTCCGTAAATGACGCGACCGATTTGGCGCTGCAGTTCGGCGCGAATTTGACGCTGCTGCACGTCTATCAGCTGCCGGCGTACGCCATGACCGAGGGTTCGCTCCTCTATGGTGATGAGATCCTCAAAGCGGTCGAGACGGCAGCGCAGGTCGAATTGGACAAGGTAAAGACCGAAGCGGAGGCACGGCTGAAAAAGCCGGTCGAGACCAAGTTGGCGCTCAGTATGCCGGTGGAAACCAAATTGCTCATGGGATCTCCGTATGCCGAGATCGTCAAAGAAGCGCGCGACGGCGCCTACGATCTGATCGTCATCGGCACACATGGACGTACCGGCTTGAAACATGTCTTTCTCGGATCGGTCGCGGAGCGGGTGGTTCAACTCGCTCCCTGTCCGGTCCTAACGATACACAAACAAGGGAGCCGTCCATGACACCAAAGACCGACGCGCAAATTCAAGAGCAGGTAATTCGCGAGCTCAAGTGGGACACTCGTGTGGACGCGACCGATATTGGTGTCGCGGTTCATCGCGGAACCATCACCTTGACCGGCGCGGTCAATAGCTGGGCGAAGAAGTTGGCCGCGCTAGAAGCAGCACATCGTGTCGCCGGCGTGCTCGACGTAGCCAACGACATCGAAGTCAAGCTGCCGGGTGATTTGAAGCTCGACGATACAGCGATTGCGCAAGCGGTGCGGCAGGCGCTGAAGTGGAGTGTCCTCGTTCCCGATGATCGAATTCAGTCTACGGTGTCCACGGGTATGGTCACGCTCGATGGAGAGGTCGATTTCTGGACCGAATATGAAGACGCCGAACGGGCGGTGCACAATTTGGCTGGTGTCTGCGGCGTACGTAATCGCATTCGTATTCAGCCATCTAAAATCGCACACGATGTTCGCAACTCCATCCAGGAGGCGCTCGAGCGGCACACGGAAAGGGAAGTTCAGCACATTGGACTCTCCGTGCGCGAAGGCGTGGTCGAGCTTTCGGGCAAGGTGCGGTCGTGGGCGGAAAAGCAGGCCGTGCTCGGCGCCACCAAAGGCACCAAAGGAGTGCGCTTCATCGACGATCACCTCAGCATCGAACCCTGACTTCAGCGAGGCGGAGGCCGAAACAGCCGGATATTGGCAGGGCGATCCGGTTCTTCATGAAGATTCTCCTTCACTTGGCGGAAATCTAGTCTTCAAAAAATGTGACGACGTCGTCCCTGCGGGCGAGCGTGTCTTCATAGCCGAGATCGAGAAGTTTTCTGACGTAGTTCGGCTCGAAGGCGAGATAACTGAGAAGATCTCCGGAACGCGCTCCCGCGACACCGAGCCCGCGCAGGAGGTAGCGCAAGAGCAATGGGAAATGCTCGTGCTGTCTCTCGGCGAGACTGCCGAGATCGCGCGACGGACGAAGAACCAAAATCGGAATCGGCCGAAGTGTTTGCGTGGCCGCCTGACACTGTTCCGGTGTCATCAGCGATAGCGTTCGGTTGATCCGTTCAAGCCGTTCGACGTCGCCTTCGAGCGAATCGAGAAACACGGCGTTCAAAAGTACGCCACCAATCTCTGATAGCGCGGGCGAGTGAGCGTGATTCATTTGGTTGAGATCGGCAGTCTGATCTCCTGTCCGCAAGGCGCGGACGCCTACTGCGAGGATCTTGTCCGCGCCGAGGTGAATGGCCGGACTCAGTGGCGAAGCCAGTCGAATGCAGCCGTCGCCGAAAAACGCCCCATCAATGAACACCGGCGGAAAGAAGATCGGGATCGCGGCCGAAGCCATGAGGTGATCGACCGTGAGCGTCGCCCGCAAGCCGAGGCGCATACTGCGCACCCACGGCTGCGCGCTGGGGGCATCGTAGAATGTAACCGCGGTACCTGTGTGATAGTTCGTGGCCGAAACAGATACTCCGGTGATGACTCCGCTCTTCAAATGATCGGCTAGCGTCGACAATACAAACTTTTTGGTGAGCAGACTTCTGAGCGGGCTTGTGTCGAGAAGATGGTTGATTGTCCCCGCGCCGAAGAGTCCCCCGACGCCGAGTTCCTTCATCCAGCGCGAGCCGATCGAAGCCAAACTACGAGCATCGGTACGATAGACGCGATCGGGCGTGAGCGAATGCCAAGTGTCCCAGAGCTGATCCGTTCCCCGAATGAAGTCTCCCGCTTCGATCGCGAGCGCCGTCGAGTTGATCGCTCCCGCCGACACGCCCGAGAAAATCTGAAAAGGAGAGGACTTCGCGCCGAGGATCTCAGCGACCGCCCGCATGGCGCCGACTTGGTAGGCGGCTCGTGCGCCACCACCAGTGAGAACCAAACCGTATGCTGACTTGTTCACACGTTGGCAGTGGTGATGGAGGACGACCCACGTCGCGAGGCACGATGCTTCAAGGTCCAGCGCTTTCCCTGCGTGACCGGTTTCAAGGCGCCTCGCCCCAGCAAGGTGAGGAGATCAGTCGTGGTGACGATGCCGACGAGCTTGCCACGTTCGAAAACCGGCAGGCAGCCAATCGTTCGACCGCGCAGCAGGTTGGCGGCTTCCCGGACACTCATCGTGGGAGACGCAGTTACGGGTGCGGGTGTCATCAGCTCGTTTACCATCCGACCCTTTCGTAAAGAGGCACCACGGGGCCCGCCGAGATCGCGGTCCGAGATAACACCGAGAGCCTGTTTGTGATCCATCACCACTAGATGGCGAATGTGGTGAAGTCGCATCTGGTTGAACGCAACATCCGCGTCCGAGTTTTCATCGATCGTTTGTACCGAGGTTGTCATGATTTCTGCTAAGCGCATTGTCAGTTCCTCTATTCGCGAAAGTCGCGTACGGCAATTTGACGCAAGGTCCGCGCCGCGTGCCTTTGGGTGTCGAGCGTCGCAATGTCGGTGAGCGAGATGATACCCACCACTCGCTCTTCATCGTCGACCACGATGACGCGCGACTTCTGAAACTGCTTCATGAGCTGCTCGCAAGTGCGCAGCTCTTCGTCAGCGCCACAAGAAACCACATCCGTGGTCATCACGTCAGCGATGCACAACTCGCTCGGGCGCAAATCATTGGCGCATAACCTGATCGCAATATCGCGGTCGGTGAGCGTACCCACCGCCCTTCCGTCCTCATCGAGTACCGGCAGAAAGCCTATGTTTCGATCGCGCATGATGGCGGCCGCGTCTAGCACCGACTCACCGGCCGATACGGAAAAGACATCTTGTTGCATGATTTCCTCACAACGCATCGTAACCTCCTTCAGTGCGAGTTAGTACACGAGGCACAACGATCGGCCTCAGGAAGTGCGCGCAGCCGTTCCTGCGGGATCTGCTTTTTACAAACGATACATCGTCCGTATAACCCCACGTCGAGACGTTCGAGCGCGCGGGTCACCCGCTCGAGCTCGGTCCGCTCAACGTCGTCAAGGCGATCGAGAAGCCGCGCACTCGTAACATCTGCGGCGACGTCCGGGACGTCGGTTTCATGGTGTTCCATCAGCTCTTCTTGATCACTGTGAAGTCCCGCGCGACGTTTGAGTAGTGAATCCCGCTTCCTGAGGAGCGTTTCGCGTGCAACTTCGATTGTCGAAAGTGTGTTCATCGTATTCTCCGGATCCAACTCCTTTGCGAAAGGAGTGCCAGCGATAAACCGGCCTTAGTCTCTCGTTTCGCGCAACAAATGCGTCGGGCAGTCGGAAGGCGGCAACCAATTCGCTAATGCGAAGCGTCGATCGGCTTAGACGCATTCCACCATCCGCCGCCGAGCGCGACGAAGAGCG
>PLXG01000501.1:911-4615 GCA_003153195.1 Myxococcales bacterium | reverse complement strand
CTCCGGGCGTAGAATTCCGTTCGGCCCGAGCGAAGTCGAGGGCCGAAGCACGCGGAAGCTCGCCCCTCGACTTCGCTCGGGGCGAACGGGTCTCGGCCCCTGGGCCTCGCTTTGCGGCCGCGGTCCGGGCGCCTCGCGGCGGAGGAGCTTCTCGACCGCCTGCTGGACCAGCTCGGTGGCGTGGCGATAGGCATCGCTCCGCAGCATCCCTTGAGTGGCCGCGCGCAGCTCGGCGATCGTGACGGGCGGCCCGAAGGCCACCTCCAGCTCCCGCGACTTCGGGACCACGCGCCCCTTCGGGAGCGCCTCGTAGGTCCCCAGGATCGCGGCGGGCAGTACGTCCACGCCGTGCGTCAGCGCGAGGTAGCCGAGCGTCGGCTTGAACTCCCCCAGCGTCCCGTCGGGGGAGCGCGTGCCCTCGGGGAAGATGAGCAGAATGTGTCCCTGCCGAATCACCTCCGACGCCAGCCGCAGCGATTCGCGCAGTGACCCGTGGCGATCCATCGGCACCAGGTTGGTGAAGTTTTCGAAGTAGGCGCGCTTGATCGGATCTTCGAAGAAGTAATCTTTGGCGGCCAGCGCCACCAGATGCGGTCCCCATTCGCCGAGCGCGTGCTTGACCAGACCCATGTCGAGATGGCTGGCGTGATTGGCGGCGACCAGGAAGCTTCCGGTCTGCGGCAAGAACGTCTTGCCGGTGACGCGGGTGTGAAGGAGCTGCTGGTAGAGCGCGCCTTGCGCCCAGGTGAGCGCCTGGCGACCAAAATGCGCCACCGGCGCAGGAATGTGGATCTCGTCGGCTTCGGCGTCGCTCTTTTTCGTCGCGCTCTTTTTTACGCCGTTTGAGGCGACCAGGGCCGATTTGCCCTTTTTGCCGGCTCCGCCAGTCTGATGTTTACGCGCCAATTGCGCCAGATCGCCCGCCGTCGCCACGCCGGTCAGATCGAGGGTCTCGGGCAACACTATGCCCGCAGCTTCCAGCGCGACCCCCAGCTCGGCGTACATCAGCGAATCGAAGCCGATCTCTTCCATGCGCGCCTGCGCGTGCACCTTGTCGCGCGACTTGTTGGCGACGGTGGCGATTAGATCGAACAGCCAGTCGTTGGCTTGCGCGCCCTCTTTGGCCGGCGCTTTGACCGCCGCTTCGGCCGATTTGCGTAGACGCTCGAACTTGGCCAGCTCCTCGACTACCAACTTACGTTTCACTTTGCGCGTCGCCGTCTTCGGCAACTCGAAGTCGACCAGGTGCAGCACTTTGACGCGTTTGTGCAGCGGCAGCTTCACCGACACCGATCGCATATGCTCGTGCACGCGCGCTTTGACCTGTTCGCGCGATGCGTCGCGGTCGTGCTTGGGGTCGTAGTTCGGCACAAGCAGGCAGGCGACCGTCTCGCCGCCGTTTTCGTCGGGCAGTCCGACGATCGAAAGCTCCTTCACGTACGGCGAGTCGCGATAGAGCTCTTCGAGCTCGTCGGGATAGACGTTTTCGCCGTTGGCGCTCAAGATCATTTCTTTTTTACGCCCGACGATGAACAGTCGTCCGCGATCGTCGATGCGGCCCAGATCGCCGGTGTGTAGCCATCCGTCTTGCACGGTCTCGGCGGTGGCTTCCGGATTTTCGTAGTAGCCCATCATCACGTTCGGGCCCGAGGCGATCACTTCGCCGACGCCATGCTCGTCGGGCTTGTCGATGACTACGTCCACGCCCGGCAGCGGCTCGCCCACCGATCCGGGCAGAAGTCTCTTGCCCGGACGATTGACGGTCAGCACCGGTGACGACTCGGTCATGCCGTAGCCTTCGAATAGATTGAAGCCGAGGCCACGGAAAAGTTTGAGTGTGTCGGGCGAGAGCGCCGAGCCGCCGGAGATCTGCAGCCGCAGCCGTCCGCCGAACGCCTGATGCACCGGGAAAAATAAAAAGCGCGGGAAGTTGAGCAGCGTGCTCTCGAGCGAGAGCGGCATCTCGTCGCGCAGTTTGCGACAAACTTCCACCACGAACTTGAACGCGCGTGAAATCAGCGGCCCCCGCTCGTCGACCTGCTTCATGATCTTGCGCTCGAGCGCCTGCCACAGCGCCGGCACGCCCACCATTCCGGTGACGTGGCCTTTTTTGAACGCGTCTTCCAGCGCCTCGGGCGAAAGCTCACCCATGTAGGTGATCTGTGCGCCGCGCATGAGCGGCATGAGCAGTCCGGCGGTGAATTCGAAAGTGTGATGCAGCGGCAAGACCGACAAGAGTCCGTCGTGCTTGTCGATGTCGAACACCGACGACAGCTTCGAAAGCTGCGAGGTAAAGTTGTGGTGCGAGAGCATGACGCCCTTGGGACGTCCGGTGGTTCCCGACGTGAAAATCAGCGACGCCATGTCGCTCGCTTTGGCGGTCGATTCGATCGGCGCCAGCGATTCGGGCGTGACACTCGGCTCGGTGGTGATGAGCTCGCGCAGATGAACTCCCTGCGCAGTGGTCTCGATGCCGGCCTCGAGCATGCGGCGGGCGGTGATGGTCGAGACGATCACCATTTTTGCGCCCGAGTAGCCGAGCAGGTTCTTGACCTCTTCCGGCGTCGACTGAAAATCGACCGGCACTACCACCGCGCCGGCTTTGAGAATGCCGAAGTAGCAGATGCCCCACTCAGGACGATTCTCCGAGAGCAGCATCACTTTGTCGCCAGGCAAAACGCCGCGCTCGCGCAGGTTCGCGCCCACGCGCTCGGCGAGATTTTGCAAATCGGCGTAGCTGTAACGTTCGCCGTGCTTCTTGGAATTGAGGCGCGGCAGCCTGCGCATGGCGGTGCGGCTGCGATGGTGCTTGGTGGCCGCATCGAACATTTCGAGCAGATCGCGATAGGTGTAGACCGACTTCGCGCGCGCCTTGAACTCTTCTTCCAGCGACGGATAGACCCACTTTTCGAGGCCGGGCAGATGGACCTTGAGCCAATAGTCGCGCCAGTTGATCTGATCGGGCGCCCAGTTGAGCCCCAGTTGATCTTGCGGTGAAAGTCGCGCGTGCAGGGCGCGGGTGTTGTCGCAATGGAAGATGTAGGCCTTTTCGCAGATGAACGGCATGAACAGCTGAAACAGACTGTCGGTCTGCTGCGAGAGTCGGGAAATTTGTCCCAGCCGATGCTTGGCGTGCTCAGCCATGCCTTGCAAGCGCGGCGCACCCCAGCGCGGCGTGTGCTGGTCGATCAGGCCGATCACTCCGTCGGCGATCGACTTCCAAAGTGGATCGGAGGTGCGGTTGTAGCGCTCGCGCGTGACCGCCACCGGCTCGAGGCGCGACAGGATACGATTGATGAGCGCCGAGCCTTCGCCCTCTTCGCGCCGTTTGCGAAAGTGGGTGTGTTTGTAGAGGCCCAGCATCTCGATCGAGCGCTTGACCCACAGCGGATTGAGATCGCTCGAGCCCAGCTGATAGACCAGCTCCTGCGTGCCGTCGATCAGCGCGGCGGTGGCCATCACGATGCCGGCGGCCACCATGTCGACCGGAATCAGATCGAGCGCGATGTTCTCGCCGTGCGGGTAGTTGCGATGTCCTTTGATGGTGAGGTAGGCGAGCGGGGCGGTGGTGGTGAAGCCCTCGTTCCATCCGGCGAACGGATATTGGGTCGCCGACTCGACGATGGCCGGGCGCACGATGGTGCACGGAATGTCTGACGTCGCGCACACCTGTTCGCCGAGCGACTTGGTGTAGGTATAGGTAT
>PLXG01000501.1:0-900 GCA_003153195.1 Myxococcales bacterium | reverse complement strand
CGTGCGCGCGATCGTCGGCGCGGGCCTTGACCTGTTCGATGATGCGCTGGCAATCGGTGATCTCGGCGTCGACGGAGAAGTCGTCGTCGCGCAGCTCATCCTTCCGCGGGAAATAGCCAGCCACCGGCTCGTCTTCCCATACGTCGCCGTCGCGATTTCCGGCCACGAAGCAAGTGGAGATGTGCACCACGCGCGCGCCGGTGGCACGCGCCACGTCGAGCACGTAACGCGGGCCGAGCACGTTGATGCGCAGCGCGGTCTCGAGCGTCGGGTTGAAGCTCACCAGACCGGCGCAGTTGATGATGACGTCCAAATGGCCGATGCGCGCCAGATCTTCCGGCGTGAAGTTGAGCATCGGGCGCGACACGTCGCCGGCGAGCGGCGCGCACTTTTCGCGCAAATAGGCTTCGGTCCCGTCGCCCCACACTTCGCGGATCGGATCGAAGGTCGGTGAGGAGACGATCTTTTCGAAGAAGCGCTCTTCCGAGGAGGAGCCCGCGCCCGGACGAACCAGCACGAACATCTTTTCCATCTCGGGATAGCGGCGCAAAAACAGCGACAGCGCGACCTTGCCCACGAAGCCCGTGGCACCCACGAAAAGCAGACGTTTTCCGCGCAGTACGTCGGCGACGTCTAGCCGTTTGGGTGCGCCTACGAGATCGGACATCTGGTCGCGATTCGTACAAAGATTCGCGCAAAGATGCAACTACTTACGACACCTGGGGATTTTCTGAATTTGCTCGGGCAAATAGGAGGTTGCGGTTGTTTCCCGCGAGCTACCGCGGTAGTCGAGGCTATTGAAACTGAATCGCCATCACCGAGGCCGGAATATCACCGAGAGGAACCTGCTCGGTCGCTCCATCGTTGCCATCGGCGTGATGGCTGAAGTGATTGGCCGCT
>PLXG01000440.1 GCA_003153195.1 Myxococcales bacterium | reverse complement strand
TGCTCAACGTCTTTCATCACATTCCCGACGTGAGCGCGTTTCTGCGTGAAGCCGACCGCTGTCTCGCGCCGGGCGGGCGCATTTTCATGGTCGATCAACATGTCGGACCTTTGAGTGGTCCGATCTTCAAGCATCTGCACGACGAGCCCTTTGATCCCCGCGCGGGCGATTGGCCGTTTCCATCCGAGGGACGTCTATCGGGCGCGAACGGCGCGTTGGCGTGGATGGTCTTCGAGCGCGACCGCGCGCGTTTCGAGCGCACGTTTCCCCGGCTTTCAATCGAGCGATACGCGCCGCACACTCCGCTGCGCTACTGGTGGATCGGCGGGCTCAGGCGCTGGACCCTGCTTCCGGGGTGGGCCTTCCCGCTAGCGACGGCGATCGATCGATCCATCGCCAAGATCGCGCCCGATCTATCCAGTTTCGTGGACATCGAGCTCGTCCGTCGCTGACTTCGCCGACTCAGTGCCCGCGAATCAATGCCGCGAATCAATGCCCCGACTCAGTGCTCGTAGCNNGTGTGAATTGGCGAACGTCCCCAGCCAATAGTAATCGACGTCGAGTCCCACCGAAAAGTGGCGGTTGAGCGTGTGGTAGTCGATTCCGGTGCCGCCGGTGATGGCGAAGCTGGTCTTGTGATCGTGGGTGACGCCGGTATGCGCCAAAATATTCGACGACAGGGTCGTCCCGCCGCCGCCACCTTCGAGGAAGAGTCGCACTTTTCGAATCGGCAACGAGAAGACCACGTCACCGCCGTAGTAATAGGTGCCGAACGATTGTCCCAGCCGCGGCGCGGGTGTCTCCGCATCGGACAGCGAGCCGAGAAAGCGGCCTTCGACGCCGATATAGCGCAGAAAGTCGTAACCAACGCGCAGCCCGAGCGCGGGCCCGGCCGACGCGTATTTCCCGATCCTACCCAGGAACACCAGCGCGCCGAGCTCGCCCGACGCATAAAATCCGCGCGCAAAATGTTTTGGATCGGGCCACGGCGGCGGCTTGGCCTCGGTGAGCACCTGCGCTCGCGCCAAGGTGGTGAGTAGGCAGAGCGTCGCAAAGACCAGCGCGATTCGGCCGCCTGGCCGAAAAGGTCGACGGGATCTAAAGGGGCGCCAGCTCATGGAGCCTTCATGTCGAGATAGGCCGGCGCGATCTGATCGTCGGTGCGCACGTAAAGGCCGCGCGCGCCGGCACTGCCGAGCTTGCCCGATCGATCGCGCACCCGGATGACAAAATCGGCTCTCACGTTTCCAGTGGCGCTGAGCGCAAAATAAAATCGCACCATCTGCGGCGTCACATCGCCCGCCGGAATGTTCTGAAGGCCATCGCGCGTGACCGTCGAGTTGTGCGCGATGACCACGAACGGCGTAGTCATCACGTCCTGCAGCGGATAACGCACGATCGCTTCCAGATCGACGGCCGCCTCGGCGATTTCGTCCTCACGAAACATTCCCGAATGAGACTCTTTGGCAGCGAGCACCAGCGGTGTTCCACCGAGGAGTGGCAGCGGCAAAGGTGCGTTGGGGTCGGTCGATTTGAAATCGGCAGGGATGTAGTCGCCAAATTCGTTTCCGCCGTTGAGTGAAAAGGTGGCCTCGACGGGGATGGCGTCGAAATTTTCCAGGGTGTATTCGATCTCGATGGCGAAATCTTCTTCGGCCACCCAGGGAATCGCCATCGGCAATTTACGCGTTTGGCGCTCGGTGGCGAGCTCTTTTTGTTCATCCGCCGACGGCCTTCGCACCGGCAGCACATAGAGATCGCTGTCGGCAGTGAAGGTCATGGTGGCCGAATCGAGCGTGGTCTCGAGTGCGCGATTTTCGTTCAGGTAGATCGGATCGTTGCACCCGGCGAGCAGCGCGAGCGCGAGCGTCGCGAACCCGGATCTCATGATTTTGCTCCCTCGAGTGCTGCTTCCACGACCGCGTTTCCACCGCGTAGTCGCGCCACGTGCAACGCCTTTTCCGCGGCCGCCAAAAATGCCGCCGACGGCGTGCTCTGTCGAGCGTCGACCGCGCTCACGCCGAAGCTGACGGTGACGGCAGAATCGCGAAGCTGCTCCTCCACCGTTTGACGAAGCGCTTCACCGACCACCGAAGCGCCTTCCAGGTGCGTCCCCGGTAAAAGAATCGCGAAGCGACCGAGCCCCACTCGCGCCAGAAAATCGCCCGGACGAGAAATGGTGGCGGACAGCGCATCGGCCACGCGCCTCAGCACTTCCGGCGAAACCTGGTCGGTACCGTCGAGCTCGCCCAGCAGAAGCGCCAGCGATCGACAATCACGCAAGGCTCGCCCAAGCTCGGCGGTGAGCGTCTCTTCGAAAGCCACGCGACCGTGCAGGCCGGTGAGCGAATCGCGCAGCGTGCTCTCGATGAAGAGAATGGTGGCCGCCGAATCCGCTTCGAGAAGCGCGAGCGCCTCGGCCTCGTCTTTGACGTGGCTGAGCGTCCATCCGCTTTGGGCGAGCCGATCGATGAGCGCGCGCCCGCGGCTGGGATCGTCGAGGGACACGATCCGTTTGCCGCCAGCCTTCAACGCACCGCCTCAGGATTGACTTCGGTGCGGTTGCGTCCGCCCAGCTTGGCAGCGTAGAGCGCCTTGTCGGCCGCTTCCACCAGCGCTTCCGGTGAAAGATTTTGCCGCGAGTCCACCGAGGCCACGCCGAGGCTGATGGTGACCAGCTTGGGCGTGCGACCCTGCGCGCTGCGATGCTCGATCTTGAGCGACTCGACGGCCAGCCGCAGGGATTCGGCCACCCGCGCGGCGCCCACCGCGTGGGTTCCCGGCAAGACCACCGCGAACTCCTCGCCGCCGTAGCGCGCTACGAAATCGCCCGGTCGCGCCAGCGTCAATTGCAGTTGTGACGCCACCCGACGCAGGCATTCGTCGCCCAGTTGATGCCCGTAGCTGTCGTTGTAGGCCTTGAAGTTGTCGATGTCGATCATGAGCAGCGACAAGGGTTTGCAATCTCGCATGGCGCGTTTGATCTCCGCCGCGAGCGCGACATCGAACGAGCGCCGGTTGCGAATCGCGGTGAGACCGTCGACCATCGACAGATGCTCGAGCTGATGGTTGGCCTCCTCGAGCTTGCGGGTCACCTCGAGCAGTTGGGCTTCGCGCGCACGTCGGCCATCCATCTCCTGCTTCAAGCTGAGCGCCGCTCGCACTCGCGCCAAGAGCTCGATCTTCTTCACCGGCTTGGCGATGTAGTCGGTGGCGCCGGCATCGAACGCCGCCTCCAGATCGGAGGTCTCGGTGTGCGCGGTCACGATGATGATGGGCACACCCTTCCACGGCTCCTTCATCTTGATGTAGCGGCAGGCCGCCAGCCCGTCGACATCGGGCATGCTCACGTCCATCAGAATCAGATCCACGCTCTTTTGTTCGAGCAGCGCGAAGGCCTGTTTGGCCGAGCTGGCCTGCTCGAGCTTGGCATAGCCCGCCTTGGTCAAAATCGCTGCCAGCAGCGCCTGTGCATCCGCCGAATCATCCACGATCAGAATCGTTCCGCCCGCCGCCTCAGTCATAGATCACCCTGACTCCCTCGAGATAACTGCGCAGCGCATCGATCTGATTGCGCACCGAAGCGATCTGCGCCGCCTTGGCGGCCCGTTCCAGCGCATCGCCGATCTCAGTGACGCGCGGAAAACCGTAGCCTCCGCCGAGACCTTTGAGCACATGGCCGAGCCCAGAGATGGTGGCAAAATCGCCGCTCTCGAGTGCGCGTTCGAGCGCCTCTAGATCTTTTTTTCGGTTGCTGAGAAAGCCCGGGACGATCTCGCGCAGGTCGGGATCGACCTTGATCTCGTCGGGCTTCTCTTGGGCGCACACACGTCCGATCTCCTCGAGCAGCGTGGCTTTGCGAATGGGCTTGGACAGGTGGGCGGTGGCTCCCGCCTGAAGACTGCGACGCACGTCCTCTTTGAGGGCGTTGGCGGTGAGCGCGACGATCGGCGTCGGCTTGCGCCCGTTGCGCTCTTCGAAGGAGCGCATGCGCTGGGTAGCGGTGTAGCCATCGACGATGGGCATCTGCATGTCCATAAGCACCAGATCGTAGCGGCCGTGGTGAAATTTCTCGACCGCCTCTTCGCCATCTTCCGCCATGTCGAGGACGCAGCCGGTTCCTTTCAAGTAGGCTTCGATGAGGAGGCGATTGTCGGGCGCATCGTCGACCAGCAGCACCTTGAGACCGCGCAGGATCCGCCGCCGTGCCGAATCGCTCGACTCATCGAAGATGGCTCGCTCACCACCTGATTTCGCCGCGGCGGCCGAGTTTCCGGCGGGGAAGTCAGCGGTGAAGGCGAACGTTGCGCCACGGCCGAGCTCGCTCTCCGCCCACAGCCGTCCGCCCATCAGCCCCACCAACTTGCGGGAGATGCTGAGCCCGAGCCCGGTGCCGCCGTACTTCCGAGTGGTGGACGCGTCGGCCTGGGTGAAGCTCTCGAAGATGCGCTCGAGCTGATCGCCGGCGATGCCGATGCCGGTGTCGCTGACCGAAAACTTGAGCCGCGAGAGCTCCGCGATTCCCGATGGGGCAGTCGGTCGATCGGCTTCGACCCGCAACACCACTTCGCCCCGTTCGGTAAATTTAATCGCGTTCGACACCAGATTGACCAGGACTTGGCGCAGGCGATGCGGATCGCCCACCACCACTTCGGGCACGTCGGACGAAATGTGACAGGCAAGCTCGAGCCCTTTTTCCGCCGCGCGCACCGCCATTAGATCGAGCGTTTTCTCGGTGAGCTCGACCAGATCGAAGTCGATGCGCTCGAGCTCGAGCTGGCCCGACTCGACCTTGGAGAGATCGAGGACGTCACTCACCACGGTCAAGAGATGCTCGCCGGCGTTGCGGCTGGTCTCGACGAATTTTCGCTGCTCTGCAGTGAGCTCAGTGTCCCACATCAGATCGGCCATACCGATGATCGCATTCATCGGCGTCCGAATTTCGTGCGACATGTTCGCCAAAAATTCGCTCTTCGATCGATTGGCTGCTTCGGCGAATTGGCGCGCGCGCTCCAGCTCCTCGAGCGCGACTTTTCGCGCGTGAATGTCCTCGATGGTGGCCACCCATCCCGTCGGGCGGCCGTCTTCGGCGCGAATCGGCGTGGCGCGGGTGTGCACCCAACGCGGCTCGGTCTGACCTTCCGCCACCAGTCGAAAATCGTGCGCGAAGTGGCTGAACTCGTGCACGCACAAGAGCCACTCGCGCTTGAGCGACTCCTGATCTTGGGGATGAACCGCGGAGAAGAACGCGCTGCGCACCTCAGCATCGGCGGCGAACCCGAGAAAGCGACGCAATGTCTCGTTGGCGTAAACCGGATCGCCCTTGGCGTTCATCTCCAAGATTCCCACTGGCGACGCGCTCGACAAGGTGCGGAAGCGCTCTTCGGAAAGGCGCAGCTCGGCGTGCGCATGCTGGCGCTCGGCGGTGCGTCCGAGCTGGGTCGCCACCTGCTCGAGCAGCTGCATCAGCTTTCCGTCCGAGCTCGACACGTCGGCGCGGAAAAACTCGATCACGGCCACCGTCTCTTTTCCCTGCACTTGCACCGGCAGCGCGCAGGCGCCTTTGAGCACCTCGGGAATGGCCCGCCGTCCCAGCAGCGTGACCGACTCGGCGGAGAGGTCGTCGATCCAAACCGCTTTGCCGCTTTTCGCGACCCGTCCCGGCAATCCGTCTCCCATGGGGAAGCGCAAGGTTTCGGTGAGCTCGCGAAATTCAGCGAAACCGGGATGTAGCGCGGCCTTGAAGGTGGCGCCGGCGTGCCAAATTCCGGCCGAGTGAAGGAACGATTCACCCGACACGTCGCGCTCCACGAAATAAGCGTGCCCGACGGGAAAGCCGGTGTGCTCGCACACCAGATCGAGCGTGCGCTGCACCGAAGCCTCGAACGACACCGCGTTCGACGCAGCGATCGCCACTTCGCGAAGCAGTGTGCGCTCGGCTTCGGCCCTTTGCCGATCGGTGACGTCGCGTGCGGCCAACAGCACCGCCGGACCGCCTTCGAACTGAATCGGCTGCGGCGATGCCATCTCCAGCGTGACGGTCTGTCCATCGCGTTTGAGCATGCGCACCACCACGTGACCACCGCCGAAGGTGTCGGGCATCTTCTGCCGCACCAGCTCCTGATCTTCCGGGCGAATGAGATCGTAGATGGGGCGGCCGGTCAGCTCCTCTTGCCGCATGTAGCCGAGCGTCTTCAAGAACGCACGGTTGGCGTAGATGAGCTCGTCGCGGCGCCGAATGAACACGCACTCAGGCAACTGATCGATCACCGCTCGCAGCTCGACTTCCGATCGGCGCAAGATCGCCTCGGCGCGGCGCTCTTTGGTGATGTCGCGCAGAATGAGTACAGCGCCGGTGATCTGTCCCGATGCGTCGCGAATCGGCGCCGCACTGGCGGCGATCGGATATTCGCCGGCGCTCCCGATGAGCAGCGCATGGCTGGCCACCTCTTGCCCCAAGAGCGCTTGCGAAGGCGGCGACGGCACCGGTGCGCGCGTGCTCGGATCGACCAGCGTGACCACTTGATCGATCGGACGTCCTTCCGCTTGCGAGAGCGAAAGTCCGGTCAAGCGTTCGGCCACTGGGTTCATACGCGCCACGCTGCCGTCGAGATCAGTCGCGATCACCGCATCGCCAATCGAATGGAGCGTGGTCGAGAGCCCCTGCTCACTCGATCGCAGCGCGGCTTCGATCCGCTTTCGCTCGACCACCTCGGTAACCAGCTGCTCGTTGACGGTGGAGAGTGCGCGGGTTCGCTCGGCCACGCGCGCTTCGAGCTCGCCCATCGCAGTGGCGAGCGCCTTCTCCGCTTCGCGAAGACCGGAATCGTGATTGGCGAGCAGCGAGGCTTGTCGCAAGATCACCACCGCCAGCACGCCCATACAGGTCACCGCAAACAGCGCGGTGCCGACCTCAGTTTCGTAGAGTCCGGCACGCTCGCCGATGAGGCCGAGCCATCCCAAAAGCGGCACCAGGATGAGCGCCACCGGCAACAGTTGTCTGGCCACGTGCGCGCCCGAATCGCGGCGCGAAAGCAGCGCGGTGATGCCACGATCGGGACGCGAAAGCCTGAGCCCGAGACTGAACAACAAGAATCCGACCACGGTGTGCGGCGCCATGCTGCTGCGAGGAAAGCTGGCGCTCACACCGTAGAGATAGAAGATCAGCTCGACCAGGGAGGCGACTCCCATGGCCAGCGACGCCCATTCGACAAAACGGCGCGCCGCGCGCGTCGGGACGTCGTAAGAGATGAGCACGCCTCCACCAGCCGCCAGCAGCGCCGCGGTCGCGCGCGCCATGCGAAGGTGATTGAGCCCTGACGTCGGGGCCTGAACTGGGTCGAGAAATAGAAGTTGGTCGATGCCGAAGTCGAGATGCAGCGTCTCCTCGAGCAAGGTCGCCACGCCAAGGACGAACAGCGCCGCGCCAAGACCGCGCGCGATTCCATAGCGCAGATCGGATGGGCGTGCCGAGGCGATCAGCGCTAGTGCGATGCCGCCGAGCAGAAAGCCGAGCGCGACGTTCGGCTCCATCGCGTTCCAGCCCGGGTGCACCTGCTTGAGCAACGAGATGTCGAATGCCCACCCGATGATCACGAGCGCACCCAGGCCCCAAAGCGCGTACGCGCAAGAACGCCCCACCCTGCGGAACTCCGCCTTGAGAGGCTCTTCGGACATTCGTAGACATTGTACGTCGAAAGCGGAAAGACGGATAGTTACTAAGGAATCGCAGAGACTGGCTGATTGAGCGCGTCGCGAATGGCGGCCATGGCCGACTCATCGATCGCGCCGCCGGAGAAAACCACCTTCCCTTGGCGATCGACCACCAGCGTCGCCGGCACTCGCCGCTGACCGAGCGCATCGGCCAGCCGAAATTCCTCGTCGACCAGCTGGGCGTAGGAGAGGCCGCGCCATTTGACGAACTCGGCCACGTGCGCGTGCGGCTCGCCCTCGGCTACCGCCACCAGAACTCCGCCGCGTTGGCGAACGCCCTCATCGAGGCGCTGAAGCGCGCCGAATTCGGCGGCGCAGCTTTCGCACCAGGTGGCCCACAGACTCACTACCGCCACGCGCCCCCGAATCGTCGCCGCCAGATCTTGGGACGTGCCATCGAGGGTCTTGAGCTCGAGCGCGGGCAAGCGATCGCTGAAAGACGCGGGCGAAATCGCGCGCGTGCTCGCACAACCGGCGAGCGACAGGCCTATCAGAAGCGAAATCCGAGCGCGCATGTGAAAACGTTAACATGGAGATCATTGCTACGGAAATAGCGGTCGTAGCCGAAGTCGAGGTGCAGTTGGTTGAGCGAACCGCGGAAGGGAAGATCCACCACCGCCAGTCCACCGACGGTGTGCGCGAAAAACGGCGCCAGATCGCTGTCGGCCGAGCGCAGCGGCGCGTCCACTGATGCGCGGGTGGTGAAAAAATCGATTCCGGTCTGGTGATGAAAACGATAGTTGGCGCGCAGGTACAGCCAGCGGGCGATGCGCTGGTAGAGCTCGACCTCGAGCGTGTTGCCCCACAGTCCCCAGTTGTCGACGTAGAGCCGATAAAGTCCATGGATCGCGCCGTGCCACGGTAGGTACTGCGCGATTCGACCGGCCAGCGCGTGACGATGACGCAGCCGCGGTAATTTTTCCGCGCCGATGGTGCCGTCGTCGAGTGGAACGCTGTTCCAGGTGTTGCCGAGTACGCCGGTCTGCACCGTCACGCCGTAGCTGACGTTGGCGATGGTAGTCGGCGACAAGAGTTGTGAGAGCGACAGATTACCGTTGGTCGACGAGCGAAAGACGCGCGATTGTCGGACGCCGTGAACCGTGAATTGATCGAACCAATCCAGAACCTGATTCACGCTGAAGCTCACCACCGCGTTGTCGTCGGCGAACGAACGCGACACGCCGAGGCCGAAGTTCCACGAGCGCAATTCCTCTTCCAAGTGCACGCCGGCGCGCAGCTGATAGGCCGTCTTCGGATCGTACTGATAGGTCGACGCCAGATCGATCGATCCGGCTTCGTTGCGGTAGGACGCGGTCGAGATTACGTCCACCGCGTCGGGCGAGGCGGCGGTCACCACGTCGACGGGAATCCACAGCCGATGAGTGAACTTGCCCTGCTTCGCCACCACTTCTATCTGTGGCTGCTCGACGGTGACGCGCTCCGATCCCGGGCCGCCGAGCGGTCCGGCCTGCGACTGAAATCCGTGACCGTATTGATCGTAGTTGGTGTAGCGCGCGCGCACCGATTCGATGTGAAACGGCACCGGCTCACCGAGTACCGCCTCATCGGAGAGCGGGCCGGGCACCGGCTGCGCCAGTGGCCCTGACAGCGGCCCGGAGAGCGGGCCGGACAGCGGTTCGCCGGCATACGCCCGCGGAAGGATCGTCAGCAGCGCGGCCACAAATTGAAGCGAGCGAAAGCTCACTGACAGCCGCAGCCCCCGCCGGCGGGCGCGCCGTCACCACCGGCTGCACCTTCGCGCGAATTGTAAAACTTCTGCTTCTTGTGCGCCTCCATCGCGTCGGTCTCGAACGACATCATCGGATCGGCGAGGTGCACGCGCCGGTTCTGCGGCACGATGGCACAGCCGACCTCGAGACAGAGGCCGACCAGAATCACAACTCGTTTCATAAATTTCCTCCGACTGAGATCATGGCGCGCTCCGAACCGATCACCGGCCCAATCCATAGGGCGTGTGCGTTCGAAGTTTTTACTAGACGTTTGGCCCGTTCGATTCCCATGATTCCGTCGATGAGTCCCACACCCGACGACAAGATCGAAACCGAAAGTAGCCCGGCAAATGCATACTGAATATCTTTCTTCGTTCCTTCGGTGAAGGTGATCGGACGAATTCCGATCAAAAGCGACATCGCGATTGCCGATGCCACCGGCACTGCCGAAAAGGCCAAACCGCGCTTCCACTCTCTCGGAGTTCCGTGCGCGACCATCGGCGCCACCGCCAATCCCCACTCGACCAGATGAATCGCGGCGGTCTTGGTCTGCGCCGAATCAGAAGTAGACAAGAGCGCACTACTCACCACCGCCGGTGCGAGCGCGGTGAGGACACCGCCGATGGCAGTCGCTTTGGCCGCCGGGACGGCATCGCCCTCTTCCGCCCCGACCCGCGCTGCGCCGAGCGCGATCAGGAGAACCACGCCGGTCAGTCTCACGTCAGCGACCGAAAATAAATCCAGCGTAGAACATCACGCGATAGCTGGCCGTCACGTAGTCAGGATTGAGCAAGATCGGAATGCTCACCAGATCGGCGCCGACCAAGAGCGGAATTTTGGCGAACTCATAGCGCAAACCGCCTTCGGGTGCGATCAGCGCTGAGTGCTTGCTGATGCTGGCCGGTCCGAAGGTGATGAATTGTCCGGCGTAACCGAGCTCGAAGCGTGCGTAGGCGATCAGGCCCGGCACCGGCAGCTTGAAGTCGTACTGAAAGCCGAATGGGATGTAGACCGTGACCGAGTTGTTGAGCACGCCCACCGACGGCGCAAAGACCACGAAGCCGGGCAGATTTCTGGGCAGCACGCGCATCATCGCCAAGAAGCCGAACGCGAGCTGATGATCCATGTGATCGTTGAACGCGAAGGTGCCGCCCAGCTGACCGCTCACGCTTCCCTGCGGACGAAAGCCGGTGGCAGTCTTGGTCAGGCGCACTTTTCCGCAATTCTGATTGCACGCAAGCAACGCCGCGTCGGCTTTGGCGAGCTCTTTGGTGAGGCGGTCGACGTCGGCCTTGGCGCGATCGAGCACGTGCATCGGATCTTGGACGCGCAGCTGATCGTCGGCCAGCTGCTGCTTCATGTCGGGCGGAATGTCATCGTCGGATAAGTCGCGGTGCGCACGGGCCCAACGCAAGGACGCCAATCGCTCCACCCAATCGCGCTCGGCGCTCAGACGATTGTACTTTCGCTGCGCCTCCCACAGATCGTCGGCGATCTGATTGCGCTGGTCCGACAGTGCGACGCACTCGGAGCAGGCGCCATGCGCAATGCCGGGATGGGGCGGATCGTTCGGCGTCTCAAACTTTGGCTCGCGAATCGTCTGGTTGTCTTTCAGATCCTCCGGATCGGGACCGAGCGTTTGCGGATTGTCGTAGGTGAGCGTCTCGTCCTCGTCGAGGTCGTAGGTCTGCTCGGTGGCGGTCTCCGGCCGCTCTTTGCTCTGACAGCAGGTGCAACGATCTCGCGCCCAGAAGATGCGAAACGATTTGATCTTTCCGGTCTTGAGCTCTTTGCGCGCCAGTCGCTCGTCGAAACGTGAGTAGGAAAACGAAAACCATTTGCTGTCGCTGATGACGATCTGAATGTGCAGCGCATCGGGCGCCTGACTGAGGCAATAGACGCAGCGCTCGACTTTGGACATCAGCTGATCGACCAGTCGCACCGGCGCACCCGACGCGAGCAGGCTCGCGCGTTTGTCTTGAAAGGCCTGGTTGGCCTCCGCGTCGCCGACGCACATCGAGTCGGCGCACGGCGCACAAGGCCGCGCCACCGCCACCGCACTCGAACAAATTGTCGCTACAAAAACCAGCGCGAGCGAACATCCCCTAAGCATTCCCGGCCTCCATGAGGCGGAGACCATCGCACGGAAGGGTCTTAGAGAAAAGCCGCTAGCGAGAGACTAGCGGTATCAGTTGGGGTTGTGTCCAACTTAAGCGAGCAACGCGAGCGTCGGCGACGTCTGGCGGCGCCGGTCGCAGGGTGGGACCCTCGAGGCAGTGCCGAGAGGGCGGGAGGCACGCCCGTGTAGATCGACTAAACAAGGACAGCTTCCACATTGATTCTTCGTTTGATCCACACCCAATCTGTCCTTGTTTAGTAGCTGGTGTCGTCCGTGGTCAGCCAGTATCCGCTGGTCGGCGTCGCCGGTGGATGCAGTGCGTTCACCATGCAACCGGTGGTGTTGCCATTCGTATCGACCTGCGTGGTCACGTCGGCGACCCGCCACATCGATCCGCGCGCCCAGCCGCCACCCTGATCGAAACCGGCGACCTGGTTCGGCGTCTGTCCGTAGGTGGCGACGATCTTTCCGCCGCAGTAGATGTTCACCAACGGGTGCTGATCGCCGGGAGCGCCGTTTTGCGAATAGTCGTGCACCATGGCGCGAAAGGTCTCGCCCTGTTTCGGTTTGTCGATGTTGATGTTCTCCGGCACGCCCACTGAGAAGATGTTGTCGATATCGAGGCGCGGGTTGGCGCACGCGTTCAGGTTCGACGCCCACTCTTGTCCCGACGGAGATCCGATGCATTGGCTCAGCTGCGAGCCAGTGTAGTTCCAAGATGGCATCGGTTCGGGCACCGACATGGTCGATCCGTAGTTCTCCGCTTTGCAGTTGGAGTAGTTACAGTCGTGCGGCGACGGATCGAACGAGGTCTTGAGGCTCGGATCTTGGAACCAGTTGCTGGTGTCGCCCGGCTCGTGCACGTGTAGATCGAGATCGACGTCGCCAGTCTTGTCCCAGCACAACTCGAAGCGAAGTCCCGGCCCCGAGATGTGCTGCACCCAGGTGCAGGTTTGCGTCTGTCCCTGCGTGTCGAGCACGGTCATCGTCACCGTGTAGTCGCCCGACAGCGTGTAGTGCGCCATCGCGTTTTCTTTGTGCGAGTTGATGAGCGAAAAGCTCTGCTGCGGCGTGTTGCCAGTGGTGGTTTTGAAAAGCTGATCGCAAGGTCCGCCGTCGATGGTCCAGTTCCAGGCCTGCGCCTGTCCCGAATAAAATTGTCCGCCGAGGAGCGGCACGTCGGTGTAGGGCTGCGAAGGCGCGATGCGCGGATCGCCGGGCCCCGGACAATCGAGCACCGCCGCGCAGCACAGCGAATCGTCGGCGCATCCGTTGCAGTCATTGTCGAGCCGATCGCAGGTCTCCGCGTGTGGGCCGATCGAACCGTGACATTTGCCCCAGCTGCCGAATTCGCCCGCACCTTCGCAAGTCTGCGTACCGTCGGTGCAAGCACCCACGTGATGTTTGCCTGGAGGCCCGAGGAAGCACGACTCGACATCGCCGGGACGACAGACGCAGGTTTCGTCGACGATGCCATCGCAGTTGTCGTCGATGCCGTTGCCAGTTCCGTCAGCGCCGCAGATCTCGACCGGACCGCAGCCCGCACTGGGATCGATGGGGCCGGCGCAACTGGCCGCGCCTTGCGGACAGCCGCCGTCAACGGTGACGTCGTTGTAGGCGGTTCCGACCACGCCGGCGAGATCGGCCTTTTCCACGTGGTTCGGATCGTCGGCCTTTGTACCGAGGCCGCCATTTGGAACCGGCGAGAGATCGGCGCCGTCACGTCCAGCCACTGGGCCGCATCCTGCTGCAGCCATCATGAAGACCAAGGCGCGAAAGCGAAGATGGGTCATCGTCCCTCACGGATCAACATGTCTAACAAGGTCCTACGCACGACACCCCTCACCGAGTGAGCGGTCGCCGTCAAAGCGACCGTCCAAACCGCTGCATCGCCGGTGGATCGTGCTACGCAGCGGGTCGAGATACGGGGCACGCGCCCATCTTATGATGGGTCGTTACGAAGGTCACGCAAAAAGTGCGCAATTAGAGCCTGCACTAGGAAGGACGGACGGCGTAGCGGCCCGATCCGAGCAGCGCAATGGCCAGCGCACCGACGAGAAACAGGGATTGGAGCTCGAGCGCATAGCCGCCTCCTTTTCCCAGGTGCGAGAGCTCGGGCACGTGTGAAAGCCACACCGCGACGCCTATGTTGATGGCGATCGCCGCCGCCGCCGGCCGAGTAAAAAATCCGAGCAGCACCGCTAAGGGTGCCAACAACTCTCCGACGTAGACGCCGTAGGTGACGAAATGCGGTAGCCCGTGCGCGGCCACCTGCGCGGCGATGCCAGCGACGCCGGTTTGCAATTTGTGAATACCGTGAAGGATCATCAGGCCCGCGACCGCGAGCCGGAGGAGCAGCTTGGCCAGATCTTCTCTCGTCATGTGGAACGAGTGTAGGCGTGCGCGGGTGACCGCGCGAATTTCGCGCTCTACTGACTTTGGATCTGAATGCCGTTTAGGACGATGCCGGCGTTGCCGGTGCCCTGCACGCCGTTTAGGAGATGAATTACGACCGGCTGTCCAGCCGACGCGGTGACGTCGAAGGTGACATATTGAATGTTCTCCTGCCAACCCGGCGTGTCGGCGCCCCCAAACGTGTATTTGGTGGCCGTAGTGAGGCTGCCGGAGGTCACATAAAAGCCGGTGTTGGTGCTCTCGACGTGGCCGTACAGAAAGAGTCGATAGGTGCCGGCCGGAAGACCGGTCACTGTCACCGTCGCCGTCGAACCGCTCCAGCTGTAGGAATAGGCAGCGAACATCGGCGACGAGGGATGATTGTCTGACACGCCCCAAGCCCCGGGAAGGTTCTGAGCTCGCACCGTCACCGACGAGGCGGTTCCGTCCGACCATTTCAGCGTCGAGGCGGTCCAATCGCTCGACGAGCCGACGCCGACAACATTCCAGTAGTCCGTAGAAGTGAGGCCGGTTGCGGCCTTGCCGATTTGCGTGGTGGAAGTGGCGATGAAGTCGAGATCGAGCAGCACGCCCGCGCTCGGGCCGGGCGAGATCACGGCGGAGCACACTCCGGCCACGCAGCTCGGTGTCGCGCCACTACAAATATTTCCACAGCTTCCGCAGTTGCTCGAGTCCGATCCCAAACTGACGCAGCTGCCACTGCAGCTGGTCTGCATGGGAATGGCACACACGCAGCTTCCGCTCTCGCAGGCCTGACCGACGCCGCACTGAACTCCGCAGGCGCCGCAGTTATTGGCGTCGTGGCTCGCGTCCACGCAGGCGCCGTCGCACACCAGCGGAATTGCGCCAGTGCAGCCGTCCGATCCGCCGCTCAGAATCTGCATTCCGTTCAGAAGAATGCCGGCGTTTCCGGTGCCCTGCGTACCGTTCAGGAGGTTCACTTTGGCGACCTCGCCGGCGCTGATGTTGACGTCGCGAAAGACGACGTACTGAATGCCTTCGGTCCAGGTCGGCAGGTTGCCGCCGGCCGTGGTGTACTTGGTCGCGGTGGTGGTGATCGCCGGCGTGTTGGCGCTCGAGTGCACGGTTACATAGAAGCCGGTGTTCGAGCTTTCGACGTGCCCGTAAAGGATGAAGCTGTAGGTGCCAGCCGGAAGCGAATTCACCGTCACCGTCGCGGTCGAGCCGCTCCAGCTGTAGGTGTAGGCGGCAAACATCGGCGAGGAGATCGGCTGATTGTCGGTCACGCTCCAAGTGCCGGGCAGGTTCTCGGCGCGAATCGAAACCGGCGATGGAGAACTGTCAGACCATTTGAGCGACGACGCGGTCCAGTCGGTGGAAAATCCCTGGCTGACCGGGTTCCAATAGTCGGTGGAGGTGAGACCGATCGCCGCCGGCCCCACTTGCGCGCTCGAGTATTGCGCGAAGTCGAGGTCGAGCAAGAGTCCCGCGCAGACACCACTTACGCAGCTCGGCGTGCTGCCACTGCAAATCGTTCCGCACGCGCCGCAGTTGTTCGGATCCGAGTCGAGGCTCACGCACGCGCCGCTGCAGACGGTGCCCATTGCAGGACAGCCACATACGCCGCTGGTGCAGCTTTGCCCCTGCCCGCAGATGGTTCCGCAGCTGCCGCAGTTCGTCGATGAGCTTGCCAGATCGACGCATACGCCATT
>PLXG01000015.1 GCA_003153195.1 Myxococcales bacterium | reverse complement strand
GCTGATCGTTCATGAACGCGTCGAGGGAGAGCGATTTCGGATCGGGCGGAATCGAGTAGACCATGGCCAAGAACAGGCCGGCGGCAACCGCGGTTCCGATGGTGTAGATCTGCTGGCTCCAGTCGATCGCGAACGGAACTGGGTAGCGACGCGGCGGCGGAACCGAATTCACCAGGAAGGTGTTCTGTCCCAGATCGATCTTCGCACGAGCGCCGTTGGGGATGGTCATCGCCAGGGCGCCAGCCACTTCCGCCGACGGATGTGCGCGGCCGCTGTCAGCCAACTGCTGAAGCGTCTGCGTGTTTCCTTCCAGCGTCATGTCGCCGGTCATCTGGCGAGTGAAGAGCAGCTCGTAGTCGGTTCCCGTCGAGCGAACCAGCGGGAAGGTGCCCACCGGCAGAAGCTCTCCCGGCGCGCTGAACACGGTGTTGGCGTCCGGTCCAATGGTGAAATCGCGCGGCTGCGTCTCTTCTTTGCGACGGAAGAGTCCGTGCACCAGCGCGTACAGACCAAAGATCATGCAGATCGAAACCACCACGTCGAAGGTCGGACCGGTCGTGCCCATGAGCTGCCGATATTCCGGCTGGGTCATGAACTCGGTGTGCATCTTGCCGGCGTTGTCCCAGTCGTCCCACGCGTTACGCAGCGCGGTCACCTGCACAAACGAAATCACGAACAGAATGAACGAGACGACCAGACCGCCGGCGCCGAGCGCCAGAAGTCCCTTGGTCGCGCCGCTGACCACGCCCGCGTTGGGATTAGAGAGATGGCGAACTTCGACCACCGCGTCTTCGAACATGGCGGCGACTTCGATCGCGCGCGAGCCGTCTTGCAGCTCGACGGCCGACGGATCGAAACCCGTCATCATCGGTTGTCCCGTCGGAGCGCCAGCTGCACCCTGGCTGAAACCGGCCGGCGCGGCAGCTTGCGGGCGAGGCACGGCGAACGGAGCCGGGACCGAAGCTTTCGGCACAGCGGCGGGCGTCGTAAATGCGGCGGGCGGCGGGTTGGACAGCGAAACGCCCATCACCGTCGAGCGCGGCTGCTCCGGCATGCGACCGACAATGGTTTGCGGCTCTTCATTGGAAACCGCTTCACCGATGGTGACCACCAGCTTGGTGTTGCCAAGGACGATCTGATCGCCGGACGCGAGCTTCTTCTTGCTCACCTTTTCGCCGTTCACCACCGTACCGGTCGAGCCGAGATCGATGAGGACGATCTCGCCTTCGGGCGTGGTCTCGACCACCGCGTGCATGCGGTTGACGCCTTCGTCGTCGATCTTGAGATGGCTCGACGACAGCTTGCCGATCTTCACCACATCCTGCGAAAAGGTCTCGCTTCCAACTAAGGTTTCCGCGCCGTTCGCCAGCTTGTAGATATCAAACGTCAGCGGGATGCTCATTCCGTTCGGCATTGCCTAGGTCTCCTCACAAGGGAATCGCTGCGAGTTTGGACAGCAGCGAAGTAGGAAAGTTCCCGCGAATGTCGTTTTTTTCATGCGATCGCGCAGGCCTAAAAGTGCGATTTGCGCGGTATAGCCAAAAATCGCCGTAAGTTTAGGCGTTTAGCTATATGGAGAGGGATCTAGATGTCTTCGGCGGACTTGAGCATTTCCGGGACGAAGGTGTCGCGGATCTTGATCAAGGTCGAGTGCTTGGTGCCGGTCTTCGAGCCAACGAGCTCGCCTTCCGGACGGACCAAGTCGCCTTCGACCACGTCGTCATCGAAATCGTAAACCGTCTTCGACTTGTACGAAACGCCGGCGCCAGCCGGAGCCTGCTGCGCGCTGGCAAGCGGGGCGAGTGCGAAAATCGAGACGACCAGGATGATACGCTTCATTGGGTCCTCCACTTCTGGTTCTTCAAATCCATTCTAACACAAACGTTCAACTCAGCCCTTCTGAGGGGCTTTATTCTCGGTGGCCGGCTTGCTTCCTCCTGCCGGCGCCGCCTTTTTGTCGCTGGCCGGAGTCGCGCCTTTGCCATCCGCCGGCTGGTTCTCGGTGGTCGGCTTGGGCGCCTGCTGTTGCTGCTTCTGTTCTTCCAGCTTCTGCTGACGCTCATACTCTTCCTGCTGCTTCTTGCCCTCTTCTTCCGCCTTCTTGGCGGCTTCCAAAGCGGCGAAGGTCTCGTCGATGTCCTTGATGCGGCGCTGCGCCTCGGGAATCTTGGCCTTCTCGGTCTTCGACGAAGACTTCTGCGCGCAGGCGATGAACTGCCCGTAGAACTGCTGCGCCGGCTTCAAATTCGAGTTGGTCGCGTCGGTTTTGTAGTCGTGATAGAGCAGCCCCAAGTTGTACGAGGTCATGCAGTTCTTGGAGTCGAGCTCGGCCGCTTTTTTGTACCACTTCTCCGCGTCGTCGAACTTTCGCTCGCCGCGCGCCGCCACGCCGAGGCCGATGATGGCGTCGATGTTGTTCGGCTGTAGCTTGAGCACCGCGCTGAACGCCTCTTCCGCGCGCTCATACTGACGCGATGAAAGTCCGATGGAGCCGATGTTCATCTGCGCTTCGGCCAACTTCGGATCGAGCGCGACCGCCTTCTTGAATTCCTCGAGCGCCCCGGTCACGTTCTTCTCTTTCAGCTTGATGAGTCCGAGCGAGTTGTAGATCGGAGCGTACTTGTCGTTGGCATCCTTGGCTTGCTTGCACACCAGCTCGGCCAGCTTCAGCTTCGACACATCGTTCTCGGCCGTCAGATAAAAGATGGTCGCGAGCAAGTTGTAGGCGGCCATGTCGTCCGAATCGATGGCGAGCGCGCGGCGCAGGTTCTTGATCGCCTGCGGAAGCAGGCTCTCGTCGCCCGACTGCTGCCCCTTGGCAAACTGAATCGCCGCCAAGTTTACATAGGCCGCCGCGTT
>PLXG01000311.1 GCA_003153195.1 Myxococcales bacterium | reverse complement strand
CGGACATGCCGCAATCGCCGACGTCAGACATGCCGCAGCCGGTAGCGGCGACGATTTGCAACGGCAACTGTTATTACGTGACGCAGGCTGGAAGCGGGTCGAAAAGCGGTGCCGACTGGAACAACGCTTATGCTGGTTTGCCCTCCTCTTTTGTGCGCGACGCGACCTATTTTGTCGCCGGCGGAACGTACGGATCGCATACGTTTAGCACGCCGGCCAGCAGCACCAGTGTCATCACCATCAAGAAAGCCGTTGTCGCGGATCATGGCACCTCGACTGGATGGTCGGACACAATGGGCAGCACGCAAGCGATCTTCGGACAGTTTCTATTTTTGTCGTCGTACTGGGTGGTCGATGGTCAGGTTGGAGACGGAGCGAGCGTCGCGCCAGCCGATGCAACGCCTGCTGACTATGGCTTTGCTTTCAGTGAGCACGTCGCTCCCATCACGATCGGCGACACCGTGGGCCCGTCCTATACAGATTTCACGTTCAAGCACATCTATGCGTTAGCGACGACGAGCGATGTCCAAAAAGAATTTCTGATGACCGGCTATCAAATTGCACAAGCGAACAACATCACGATCAGCCATTGCATGATGGATGGCTGGCAAGGCGCGATGTTTGCCAACGGACAGGGAGGCGCAACCGACTCCAATTGGATCTTCGAGTACAACATTGCGCTCAACGCTTCGTCGACGCCGGCGAATCACGGCGAGTGGATCGATCCAAACGATGCTCCGCTGTCGGGACTCATCGTGCGTTACAACATCTTCAAGGGTCACAGCGGCGTCGGCGGCGCGACGGGAAGCATTGTCGCCAACAATAGTCCTAACACTTCGGCCATAATTTATGGAAACGTGTTTGACAGCGTCGAAGTCGGAAACGGGATTATCACCGGCACGTCTGTTGCCAAAATGATCAACGCGACCGTCTACAACAATACGTTCTTGAACGTCGCGTCAGTTTCGGGTCCGTGGGTAAATGGACCAGGATCGGGAAACATCGCTTCCAATAATTTGCTCTACAATATGGCCGCGGCGCCCGGTAGCGGTTGGACGTGCGACTACGATGCCTTCTTCTCGACGAGCGGAACGCCATCCGAAGCGCACGGTGAAACGGGCTCGGGAGATCCGTTCACTGACGCCGCCAACATGAACTACACCCTGAAGGCGAACACCACGCCGGGATTGTCGGTCGGGAGCGCGTACAACGTAGATCCACTCGGCCACATGCGCTCCACGTGGACGCGCGGCGCGTTCGAATTCACTCCGTAGAATTTTGTAAGCAGTAGATGTGCAAAGCGGTCATGCTGCACGACTCGCTCGAGTCGCTGAAAAATTGAGCGCTCGCCAAATAGGAGCTGCCGGTCTCAGCGGTTTGACTCATCGAGCCGGAGCTCCAGTCCCCGCAACTTTCGGCAGGACTCATGCTCGGCGCAGCTGCATTTTGACTTCCTGTCCAAACCCGAACAAACGACAGGTAGTCGCCTGCGGAATCGACATTGAGAGACGTCAGGACGGCTTCTTGAGAAAGATCCGACGCCTTTTTCAACCACGGGATACCGTCGACACGAACCCAAGTCGGACCGCTGATATCGAAGTACGACACGGCTGACTTCTTGGTGTCTGACAAAAGAGCCAAATAGGTGCCCAACGGCAAATTCTTGTTCCCGACCGCTTCGCTCTGGCATTGCGCGTCAGCGGCCGAGCGACCGCTCGAAGGGTCGAAGGGATCTTTCGAAACGAACGCCACCCTCCCCGGCTGTTTGTTGATGTTGAGCGCGTTCATCGTGTTGCCGACGCCGAAGCAGTAAAGGTGCGCCGCCTTGCTCGTGACGCCAGCCCCGCTGTCGGTCCAACCGGCCGTGGTCTCGACCGCGTCGCCGGGAAGGTATCCAGTGTTCGACGTCCAATTGTTCGCCGACGGCTGTTGCTCGTTGCTCCCGCTAGCAGCGGTGGCGGTGGCGACCGTGATGTCGAGTGCCGTCGAAAGACTGCCAGTCTCATCGACGAGCAACGGATAAAAGAGCTCGCCATCGTTGGTGAGATGGTCGGCCGTGCGCGCGAACGGCAGTCCGTCGGGACGAATCCACCCTTGTGCGCTTCCGAGCTGGGTCTTGGCGTCGTGAGTCGAATCGGAGAGCCACACCACATATTGACCGCTGAGGATCGGCGAAGCAGCCGCCAGCGTGTTGCAGATCATGTGGGCGTCGTTGATGCTCTTGAAATCTACGCCTGGAGTGTAACTGTTCTTCGTCAAGAACACATAGTTGAGCGGGCCGCCTGAGACGAGGCCGCCGTCACCAGCGCCGCCGTCGGAATTCGCGCAATTGATGTTGCCGTCGCCGTGACAGTAGCCGTCTTGGCCGCAGGTGAGCGAGGGCGCGCAAGTGCCAGCGTTACATTTGACGGTGCATTCGGCTATCGGCAACGCGCGGCACGCAGTGAGCGCCAAGATCAGCGTGAGCAGTGAACCTTTCAAAAATGATACCGCAAGGTGATGTCGGTCGGCGAAAACGCGAGCGACGCGCGGCGGCCTTCGCGCACGCCGAGCGCGGTCAGCAGCGCGCCGGTCAAGATCGCGGCGGCGCCAAGTGGTAAGAGCACGCTCGCCGCCTCCGTCGAGCTGCGGTAGTCGTCGGAGCGATCGGGCACGGTCGTGCCGGTGCACGGCATCGCCACCGTGCAGCCGTCGCCGACGTGATCGAGCCGCCAAGCCGCGTGATAGGCGAAGTAGCTGCCGGCGGCGGCGAGCACCGCGCCGGCGGCCAGCAAGATCGGGCCGGCAATCTTTTTGGCGCGTCCACTTCTGCGATCGACAGACGGCGCGTGCGAAACTACGAGCGAAATCTTCGCCAGCTCATGGGCGATCGATTCGTCGCTGTCGCTAGTCGAGACTGTGACTTCGGAGACCGGGCGGCAGTCATCGAAGCAAGTCACGCCGAACGTCGCTACAGAGCGGGGCCGAGCGACCAAGACGATCTTGTGATTGCACATCTCCCCCACGTCGGCGGGCTCGATCGCGGGCGCTGGACCGAGCTGCGCGCGCACGTCGGCGAAGACCGCGGCGAGCTGCGGCGTGGTTTCGAGCGGCGCAAGCTCGAGGGTTGGGTCGTAGCGATAGAGACGCGCGAGCAAAATGCGCGCGGTCTGCAGCTCCGCGCGCGCGACCGCGATCGACGCACGGCGGATGTGGCCGGTGATAAACGCGCCGGCGTCGCCGACGCGCTCGGGCGCGCGCGCTCCCTCGGCGAGCGTCTCGTCCAGCAGCCGCGCTGCGCCGTCGAGTGAGCCGGAGACCGCGAGCTTGCGCGCACGCTCGAGTCGCTCGGTGAGCGCATCGCCCGCGGCCGGGCTCGTCGCGATCTGGAGATCGAGATCGCGCGCCACGCGCGTCGCTACTCGCGCGAGCCGTTCGCGAATCGCGCCCGCCGCTGGGTTGCGGCTCGGAAGTACGAGCGAAACCAGAGCCTGTTCTTGGGCCCTCGCCGGAGCGCCGGCACCTAGCATCGCTGCAATCACGAGGTACGCGAGTCGGATCCTCATCGCCCTCTACTGTACTCTTTTTCGAAGTGTAGTTTCAAACTACACCGCGTGCTAAGATGAGTCGTGGCCGACGTTCTCGAAGGTGGTGCGCGCTATATTGTCCACCACCGCCTGGGCGCGGGTGGCATGGGCGTCGTGCACCTCGGCGAGATGGTCACGCCCGCCGGCACGCGGAAGATTGCGATCAAACAGCTCCTCACTCGCGCGGGAAGCGCGCGGCAGGGGGAAGGCTCCCGAGGCCGCGCCGAGGGAGGGGAGACGGGGAGGTCCCCCGAAGAAGACCGCATGATCGCCGAGGCGCGACTGGTCTTCCAGCTTCAGCACCCGAACATTTGTCAGGTGCTCGATCTCGCCACAAACGAGGAAGGCACTTTCATCGTCATGGAGTTCATCGACGGCTGCGATCTCAAAGCCCTGATCGCGCGCTCGCGCGAAGAGGGCGATACGATCGAAGTGGCGGCGGCGATCTTCATCGCGCGCGAAGTGGCGGACGCGCTCGACTACGCCCACCGGCGCAAGGACGATCGCGGCGGCGCGCTGTGGCTGGTGCACGGCGACGTGACGCCACAAAACATCTTGCTCTCGCGCGAGGNNACATCTACTCGCTCGGCGTCTGCCTCTACGTCACGCTGAGCGGGATGTCCCCGCAATCGGACGGGCTCAACGTAGAGACGCTCCTGCAGCATCGGGCAGAGATTTCACCCGAGCTCGCCGCGATCCTCGAACGCGCGCTCGCGACGCGGCCTGAGGATCGTTATGCGACCATCGGAGAATTTAAGCGCGCGCTCGCGAATTATCTCTTGCAGCGGCATCCGACGTTTTCGCGCGAATCGCTGGCCGAGATCGTTCAGCGGCGGAACCGCGAGTCGGTGCTGCTCATCGAAGAGAGCCTCTCGCTGCTCTCTCTCACCGGCACCGCGACCTTTCTTTCGAACGGGTCGCCCTTCAGCAAGCCGGCGCAATCGGCTTCGATCTCGCTCGCCAGTCCGCATGGCACCGAGCGGGCGAGTAGGCACAGGTCCCGCAAGAAAAGGCCTTGGCTCATTGCGGCGGCGATCGGCGCGCTCGCGCTGTCGACGATTCCGCTCCGTCGCCTGCTGCAACCGAAGGTGCGCGCAACCGCCGTGCCGGAAACGATCATCGACAAAAAGATCGACCATGCGCCCGAAGCCGCGCCCGTCGCACAGAAGGCGCCGAAGCCAGTTGAAGCTCCGGTCACCGATGAACCTCCGCGCGCGCAGAGGAAGGCACACGTCGCCAAAAGCGTCGGCTCGCAAGCGCAACCGCAAGAGCTCGGCGCGCTAACCGTGAACGCGGAGCCGTGGGGCGCGGTGTTCGTCGACGGGCGGCGCTTCGCCGATCAAACGCCGGTCTACAACGCGCCGATCGCGGCCGGCAAGCACAGTGTGTCGATCTATAGTCCAATCTTGCATCGCTATTCGCCGCCGCGAACGCTCAGCATCCAGCCGCACAAACATTACGATCTCGGATTCGATTGGAAATAAAATGAGTAAGACCATCTCGACCAAGCTCATCGACGGCGCAAACGCGAAGCTGATCGTCGCGCAGGCGGAGATTCGCGTCACTGCCGGTCCCGATCGCGGTCTCAAGCTCGAGCTCCCGACCCATTCGCTGATCATCGGCTCGTCGCCCAATTGCGACGTCGTGCTGCACGATCGCACCGTCTCGTCGCGGCACGCCGAGATCCAGTTCACGACGCGCGGCTACTTCGTGCGCGACCTCGGCTCGACCAACGGCGTCTTGTGCGGCACGCAGCTCACCGATCGCGCGCCGATTTGCGACGGAATGCGCATGACGCTCGGCGACAGCGTGCTAGTCGTGCACGCGCTCGGCAAGAAGCTGTCGCTGCCGCTTTCGCGCTCGGGACATTTCGGCGAGCTGGTGGCGCATTCGGTCAAGATGCGCGCGTGTGTCGCCATGCTTGAGCAGTTCGCCGATTCAAATGTTCCTGTTTTGATCGAGGGTGAAACCGGTAGCGGCAAGGAGTTGATCGCGAGCGTGCTTCATCGAGCGAGCGAGCGCAAAGGCGGGCCATTTGTCACCTTCGATTGCGCCGCCACGATCCCCGGCCTCATCGCCGACGAGCTCTTCGGCCATGAAAAGGGC